>CANHST010000100.1 GCA_947463235.1 Acidimicrobiaceae bacterium | reverse complement strand
GCCGTGTTCTTCCACATGCTCACGCTGCACGCCGCCTCCGGAGTCAGTGGTACGAACCGCCGCCGTGTGTTGTCGGTGCGGTTTCTCGGCGACGACATGGTGCATGCCGTTCGGCCCTGGACCACCTCGCCGCCGTTCCCCGGTCTCGAAGACGAGTTGCCGGATCGGGCCCCTCTGGACCATCCACTCTTTCCGGTGTTGTGGGAGCGCGTATGACCGTCCGTGAGATTTTGCACGTCGGGAACCCATTGCTGCGTGAGGTGTCTCGCGAGGTCACGAGAGATGAGCTCGCATCGGCACCGATGCAAAGGCTGGTCGACGATCTCATCGACACGATGCGAGCCGCCAATGGTGCGGGAATTGCCGCTCCGCAGATCGGTGAGTTGGTGCGCATTGCCACCATCGAGGTCAACACGAATCCTCGTTACCCCTACAAGCCGAAGATTCCGCTCACCGTCGTGGTGAACCCAGTCGTCGAGTTCCTCGACGACGAGATGGTCGATGTGAACGAAGGGTGCCTGTCGGTGCCGAACATGCGCGGCAACGTGATGCGCCACGTGAACATTCGCGTGCGCTACCTGGATCGCGACGGCAACGAGCACGACGAAGTGAAACGCGGGCTCACCGCCGGAACCTTCCAGCACGAACTCGACCATCTCGACGGATTGCTGTTCCTCGACAAGGTGTTCGACACCACCACGCTCACCACGTGGGAACAGTTCGAGCGGTTCCATCGAGCCGCGTTCATCGAGCGCATCACCGAGTTCGTGCAGAGGGTCGGTTCGTAGATGTCGCAGTTCTGGTGCGACTTCGCCTGGCTGGGTGGCGACACGGCAACGCCACACGTGCTGATCGACGTGGTCGATGGTCGTATCGGTGCCGTGGCAGCAGGCGTCGACCGTCCGCCAGCGGCAGCGCACCTCGCGGGTCTCACCCTGCCCGGGATGGCGAACGCCCACAGTCACGCATTCCACCGAGCGCTACGCGGGCGAACCCAGGTGGGCACTGGATCCTTCTGGACCTGGCGCGACCAGATGTATGCCCTCGCTCAGTCGCTCACCCCCGACACGTACTTCGATCTGGCGCAAGCGGTCTTCGGTGAGATGCTGCTGGCTGGCGTCACGTGTGTTGGCGAGTTCCACTACCTGCACCATGGCGCAGAAGGTCGGCGCTACACAGACCCCAATGCAATGGGTGTCGCCGTTGTCGCCGCGGCGAAGGCCGTGGGCATCCGGATCACCTTGCTCGACACCTGCTACCTCCATGGCGGCATCGGCATTGCTCCGAACGAGGTGCAGCAGCGCTTCAGTGACGGCAGTGCTGAGGCCTGGGCCGAACGGGTGTCGCTGATCGCGGACAACGATGTCGCAAGGGTTGGCGCAGCGATTCACTCGGTTCGAGCTGTCGACCCCGACTCGATGCGTGTCGTGGCCGGTTGGGCGGCCCCCCGTTCCGCCCCATTGCATGCTCACGTCTCCGAGCAGCACGCCGAGAACGAACAGTGCCGCATTGCTCACGGTCGCACTCCAACAGAGGTGTTGAGCGACGCAGGCGCTCTGGGCGAGCGCTTCACCGCTGTGCATGCCACGCACCTCAGCGACCGGGACGTTGCCCTCTTGGGCGGTAGTCGGTGCACCATCTGCATGTGCCCCACCACCGAACGAGATCTCGCCGATGGCATCGGGCCCACCACTCGACTCGGCGCCGCCGGAGCGAACATCAGCCTCGGCAGCGATTCGCATGCCGTGATCGACCTGTTCGAGGAAGCGCGTGCCGTCGAACTCGACGAGCGGTTGAGTAGCAACGTGCGTGGCAACCACACGGCGGCGATGCTGCTGAAGGCGGCAACGCTGCACGGGCACCGCAGCCTCGGTTGGGTGGATGCGGGCATCATTCGTGCCGGGGCGGTGGCCGACCTGGTGAGCGTGCGGCTCGATTCGGTGCGCACCGCTGGCGCGTCTGCTGGCTCCTTGCTGGAGACCGCAGTGTTCGCCGCAACCGCCACCGACGTGCACCACGTGATCGTGGGGGGCGAGGTGCGCGTGCGCGACGGCGCACATGTGTCGTTCGATGTTGCGGGCGAACTCGGTCGCACGCTCCGCACCGTGTGGGAGGGTGTATGACCACGACGGTGCTCGACAACATCGGGCTGCTGGTCACCAATGATCCCACCATGGGGGAGGGCATCCTCGGCATTCGCCGGAATGCGTCCGTGGTGTGGCAGGCAGACCAGATCGTGTCGGTCGGGGCAGCCGGGCAGTTGGCAGACCGACGAATCGACGCGGAAGGTGCGTGCGTGATGCCCGGCTTCGTCGACAGCCACACGCATCTGGTCTTCGCGGGCGACCGCAGCGACGAGTTCGCGGCGCGAATGGCGGGGCGTGCCTACGAGGCCGGAGGCATTCGCGTGTCGGTGGCGGCCACCAGAGGTGCCGCCACTTCGGAGCTGCACGCGCTCACCGAACTCCGACGCGCCGAGGCTCGGCGCGCGGGGATCACCACCGTGGAGATCAAGTCGGGCTACGGCCTCGATGTCGCCAACGAGGCGAGATGCCTGGAGATCGGACGAGGGTTCACCACCGACACGACGTTCCTGGGGGCGCATGTGGTGCCGGCCGAGTTCGAAGGCCGGGCCGACGACTACGTCCACCATGTGTGCACCGACATGCTCCAGGCGGCGCTGCCGCACAGCCGCTGGATCGACTGCTTCTGCGAGGTGGGCGCGTTCGACGCGGACCAATCTCGAGCGGTGTTGCAAGCCGGCCGCGACGCCGGACTGGGCCTTCGTCTGCACGCCAACCAACTCGGGCATGGCCCAGGAGTGCAGTTGGCTGTCGAGATGGGATGCGCCTCGGCGGATCACTGCACCTATCTCAGCGACGCCGACATTGCTGCCCTGGCTGGCAGCGACACCGTGGCCACGTTCCTGCCGGCCGCCGACTTCAGCACCCGCCAGCCGTATCCCGACGCACGTCGAGTGATCGATGCAGGCGCCTCGGTGGCGATCGCCACGAACTGCAACCCGGGCAGCAGTTACACCACCTCGATGTCGTTCTGCATCGCCATTGCTGTGCGCGACATGCACATGACGCTCGAGGAGGCGGTGCTGGCGGCGACGGCGGGAGGGGCGAGGGCGCTGCGCCGAGACGACATCGGTGCGGTGAAGCCGGGGATGCGTGCCGACCTTTGCATGCTGGATGCGCCGTCGTACACGCACCTCGTGTATCGACCGGGCGTGCCGTTGGTGCGGCGGGTGTTCGAGGGAGGCAAGTGAGCCGGGCGAAGGAGTTGTTGCCCGGTCTCGGCATCGCCTTGGCCGTGTCGGTGGTTGCGTTCGTGGTGCACCAACGAGTGGACGTGATCTCGCCGCACGTGATCTCGGTGTTCTTCGGGATGCTCGGCGCCACGTTCGGTCGCATCGAGGAGTCCTTCAAGCCCGGTTTGAAGTTCTCGGCGAAGAAGATCCTCCGAGCGGGCATCGTGCTACTCGGCTTTCGCCTGTCGCTCTCCGAACTCGGCAAGCTCGGCCCGAGGGCGCTCGTTGCGGTGGTCGCCGTGGTGATCGCCACCTTCTTCGGCACCCAGTGGCTGGCGAAACGCCTCGGGCTCAGTCGCTCGCTCGGGCTGTTGATGGCCACCGGCTACAGCATCTGCGGCGCCTCCGCGATCGCTGCAGTCGAACCGTTCGCCGGCGCCGACGAGGAGGAAGTTGCGTACTCCATCGCCCTGGTGACGCTGTGTGGAACGTTGGCGATCGTGGTGCTGCCGCCGCTCGGGTCGCTGCTCGGCATGGGAACCGGTCAGTTCGGTGCCTGGGTGGGTGCGTCGGTGCACGACGTCGGCCAGGTGGTGGCTGCGGCATCCACCCACGGTCCGAAGGCACTCGCCGTTGCGGTGATCGTAAAGCTCACCCGCGTTGCGATGCTGGCGCCGTTGTTGGCCTTTGTGGCCATCGGCTCGCGCAAGCGCATGGGTGAGGCGGCGGTGGCGGGGGCCAAACGGCCGCCGATCCTGCCGCTGTTCATCGTGCTGTTCCTGGTGGCGGTCGTCATTCGATCCACCGGTGTGTTGCCGGTGTCCACGCTCGCTCGCATCAAGGACGCCGAGACCATCCTGCTGGGCATGGGTCTCGTGGGTCTCGGCAGCAACGTCGACCTCCGTAAACTGAGAGCGGTCGGCGGCAAGCCGCTGATGCTCGGACTGGGAAGTTGGGCGTTGGTGGCGCTGGTCTCGATCCTGGCAGTCCAACTCTCGGGTCTCTGACAGAGCCACTAGGGTTCCGCCCCGTGGCACGCACACCCGATCTCGAGCGTCGACAGGAGTTGCTCGATCGCATCGTCGTGTACCTGGCAGAGGAAGGCCTGGCCCAGGCCACATTGCGTCCGATGGCCGCTGCGCTCGACGTGAGCATCAATCGGTTGGTGCACCACTTCGGTTCGAAGGAAGAGTTGCTGGCGACGGCGATGCGCAGGGCGATCGAGATGCAGATCGCCGTGCAGGCGGATTGGCTGGAGAAGAACCCGCGCCTCACGATGGTGGAGATTTATCGCAAGTGGTGGCGCTGGATCAACGAGTCACCGGCCAACCTTGCTGCCATTCGCCTGAACTACGAAGCCGCGGCCCTGGACCCGAAAGTGACGGGCCTGGCAGGCGATGTGCGAGCCGATCAGATCGGGGTGTGGCGCCACGCAGCCGAGACTCGTCTCGAGCACGACGGTCTGTCACACGAGCAGGCCGAAATGGAGGCGTCGCTGGCCAAGGCCACCTTTACCGGATTGGTGATGGACCTGTTTGCCACCGGTGATCGCCGTCGCCTCAACAAGGTGTTCTCCGAGTTCGTGAATCGACTCGCAGCGGTCGTCGATGCCGCACATCGCTGACGCCGTGCCACTTCTTCCTTCGCTCGACGGTTCGTGCGGCAACGGCGCAGTGTCGGTGGCGGGAGCTCGTCTCACCTGGGAAGCGCTCGCCGATCGGGCGAACGCGTTGGGGCGGGCGATGCAGGGGCTCCCGGCAGTTGCTGTCGAAGCCTCACCCACCCTGGACACCGTGGTCGCGGTGGTGGCGGCATTGGCGGCAGGTGTGCCCGCAGTACCGATTCCTCCCGACGCCGGGCCCAGCGAGCGCGAACACATTCTCCGCGATTCGGGCGCGGTTCCGTTGCCGTCGCCATCGGCCGACTCATCGGTGCTGCCCGAGCCGGCACCCGACACGGCGGCGCTGATCATCTACACCTCGGGCACCACGGGAGCGCCCAAGGGCGTGGTGATGCCTCGATCTGCAATTGCCGCCGGGCTCGATGGCCTCGCCGAAGCCTGGGCCTGGACCGGCGACGACACCCTGGTACACGGTCTGCCGCTCTTCCACGTGCACGGCTTGGTGCTCGGGGTGCTGGGACCGCTGCGAGTGGGGTCGGGGCTGGTGCACACGGGGCGTCCGACGCCGGAGGCATACGCAGCAGCGAACGGCTCGATGTACTTCGGTGTGCCGACGGTGTGGGGTCGTGTCTGTGCCGACCCATCGTCCGCCGCGGCGCTCTCCGGGGCGCGACTCCTGGTGTCGGGCAGCGCTCCGCTGCCGGTGAAGGTCTTCGAGACGATGCAATCACTCACCGGCCACCTTCCGGTTGAGCGCTATGGCATGACCGAGACCCTGATCACCCTTTCCACGCGTTTCGACGGCGAGCGTCGACCCGGCTGGGTTGGTCGCCCCATCGCCGGGGTAGCCACCCGTTTGATCGGCGACGATGGAGAGGTGGTCGAGCACGACGGCGTCACCGTCGGCGAACTGCAAGTGCGTGGCGACACGATGTTCGACGGTTACCTCAACCGTCCTGACGCCACCGCGGCGTCGTTCGACGGCCAGTGGTTGCGAACGGGTGACGCAGCCGTCATCGGCCCGGACGGCTTCCACCGGATCGTGGGGCGGCTCAGCATGGACATCATCAAGACCGGTGGCTTCAAGGTTGGTGCGGGCGAGGTGGAAGCAGCACTTGCCGAGCACCCGTCGGTGGTGGAGGTAGCCGTCGTCGGCCTGCCCGACGACGATCTGGGTCAGCGAATCGTTGCGTACGTGGTGGGGGAGGGTGTCGACGCTGCCATCCTCATCGAGCACGTGGCGAGCACCCTCTCCGTGCACAAGCGGCCTCGCGAGGTACGTGTGGTGGCCTCGCTGCCTCGCAACGCGATGGGCAAGGTGCAGAAGAACCTGCTTCGCTGATACGCGAGCAGGAACACCCCAGGGGGTATAGTTCGCGCATGGAACTGCCCGAGGCCACCACCGCCGACCTGCTGCGCCGACTGGCACGCATCGAAGGTCAGGTGCGGGGCGTGCAGGCAATGCTGCGCGACAGCCGCGAGTGTCGCGACATCGTCACCCAGATCTCCGCAGCCGGCAAGGCGCTGGATCAGGTGGGGTTCAAGCTGCTGGCGGCCGGAATGACCGAATGTCTCACCAATCCCGACAAGGCTGCGCAGGCAGGGTTCGACCCCGAAGAGGTCGAGCGTCTGTTCCTGAAGCTCGCCTGACGACGCGCTACGTCGCAGCGCCGGGCATCGCATCCCTGCTCTGCGGTGTTGTGGGTCGTTGAGGCTTCACCCACCGGCGTCCGAAGAGGTAGATCACCGGCAGGGTGAACAGCAGTGGCCCGATGAACGCCAGCGGCCGCAACAGCCACCATCCGATCGTCGGCTCGCGGGTTTCGTTGGTCTGACCTGCCAAGAGGTATCGCACTGCCAGCCACAGCGCCATCCCGGTGGTGTGGAACAGAAACAGCGGCATCGAGAAGCGGTTGATCAGCGCACTGGACCGCTGCCATCGACGGCGTTCCAGCACGATCTCCATGGTGGGGCGCACGATCTCCGCCACGCCAGCCTGAAAGACGACCAACGCCACGATCACGAGCGTGGGCGGTGCCATGTTCGATCGCTCGCCGGGTACGCCCACCATCGAACCCGGGTACAGCCCGCTGAAGACCAGGCCCGCGAGCGCTGCCAGACCTGCGTACAGCATCGTCCAGTCGGTATGGCGAGGAGCTCGGACGATGCGTTCGTAGAAGAAGCCGAGCTGATGGCACAGCCCCCACACGGCGAACATGTTCACCATGCCGAGCCACTCGAGGTGATATCGAAAGCGCAGGATGTCGACGGTGCCCGCGATCGCCGCGAAGAACACCAGCACGATGCTCTCCCAGCGCTCATGTAGCCAGAGGAACAAGGGGAGCAGCGCGACTAGGCAGAGATAGACCGCCATGAACCACAGCGGACTCACCACCAGGAACACGGCTCGCCGGATCCATGTGAAGCCAAACGCCTGGAACAGGCCGATGCCAAGCGCGACCCAGACCCCGAACAACGTCAACGCAGGCACTGCGAGCCGGCGGAGGCGCGCTGCAACGAATGGGCCGATCGAGCCGCCACCTGCCTGCGTTCGCCGCCATGACGACAAGTGCGCGTATCCGCCGACGTAGAAGAACAAGGGCATCACCTGCAGCAACCACGTGGCGGCCCACATACCGGTGGTGAATCCGATGGGACTGGTGGCGTGTGGGCCATCGTCGCTCCAGGTGATGATGGTGAAGATCCAATGCCACGCAACGACGACCAGCAGGCTGAACGCCCGGAGGAAATCGATGTAGGTGTTGCGGCCCGGTGGGGCGTCCGTCGAGGTTGCTGGGATGTCGGTCACCGATACCCTCCTCATTGTGACGAGCAGTGTCGAGTCGCAGCGTAGGCGGTGGCGAATCGCGGTGTTGACGACGCTCACGATGTTGGCATTCGCCAACATCGTGACGAACCGGTTCCTACCGAATTGGGCCTATGTGCCATGGAATGTCGGCGTCGGCGTTGGCATCATCTGGGTGGCTCGGCATGAGGTGACACTGACCGAGATGGGGTTCACGAGGTGGCGTCGCGGTCTGCAATGGGGCGCTGCACTGTTCGGCATCACCGGGCTGGTGCTGCTGGTGGGGCTGGCATTGCCGCTGACCCACGACATGTTCCACGACAAACGCGTCGCCGCCAGCGAGTGGGCCTGGTTCTACCACTCCATGATTCGCATCCCATTGGGCACTGCGTTCCTGGAGGAGACGGCGTTCCGGGCAGTATTGCCGGCGTTGCTGGCAGTTCGGTGGGGTGTCGTCCGCGGGTGCGTCGGAGCCTCGGCGCTGTTCGGACTCTGGCACGTATTGCCATCATTGGGCTTGCATCGGGTGAACCCGACGATCACCAATCTGGTTGGTACCGGAGCCGGCAGCACCGTAATGACCGTGCTGCTTGCGGTGTGCGGCACGTCAGCGACCGGACTGCTCTGGTGCTGGATGCGTTATCGATCCGGGAGCATTCTGGCCACGATGCTCGGACACGTGGCCACGAATTCGATTGCCTACACGATTGCGTTCTGGATCGCGCCATGAGGCCTGACTCAGGCGACGATGTTCACCATTCGGCCGGGCACCACGATGACCTTCTTCGGCGCCTGACCGCCGAGCGCGGCCTGCACCTTGTCGTCGGCCATGGCGATGGCCTGCACGTCGTCCGCGGCAGCGTCAGCGGCAACGGTGATGCGTGAACGGACCTTGCCGTTGATCTGCACCGGGTACTCCACGGTGTCGGCCACCAGCATTGCCGGGTCGGCCACGGGGAACGCAGCGAACGTGATGCTGGTGGTGTGTCCGAGCCGCGACCACAGCTCTTCGGCCATGTGCGGTGCCATCGGTGCGAGGAGCACCACCAGGGCGTCGGCCACGTCGGCTGGGCAGCCGCCGAGCTTGGTGAGGTGGTTGTTGAACTCGATGAGCTTCGAGATCGCGGTGTTGAATCGCAGGTTGTCGAGTTCCTCGCGCACGCCGGCAATGGTGCGATGCAGCACGCGCAGTGTGTCGAGGTCGGCTGGCTCCGACAGCAGGCGAGTGGCGCCGGTGTCTTCCTCGACGATGTTGCGCCACACGCGCTGCAGGAACCGGTAGACGCCGACGATGTCCTTGTTCTCCCAAGGGCGTGACGCATCCAGCGGGCCCATGGCCATGAGGTACAGGCGCAGCGTGTCGGCGCCGTACTCGGCGCACACCTCGTCGGGAGCGATGGCGTTCTTCAGGCTCTTGCCCATCTTGCCGTACTCGCGGGTGACCGGCTTGCCCTCGTAGGTGTAGGTGCCGTTGGACTCCCGCACGCCGAATGCATCCACGTAGATGCCACGCTCGTCCTGATAGGCGGCCGCCAGGATGTAGCCCTGGTTGAACAGCTTGTGGAACGGCTCGACCGAACTCACATGTCCGAGGTCGTAGAGCACCTTGTGCCAGAAGCGGGAGTACAGCAGGTGCAGCACGGCGTGCTCCACGCCACCCACGTAGAGGTCGGCACCGCCCGAGCGGCTGTCGCCCTGCGGACCCATCCAGTACGACTCGTTCTCGGGGTCGACGAACGTATCGGCGTTGGTGGGGTCGAGATAGCGCAGCTCGTACCAGCAACTGCCGGCCCATTGCGGCATCACGTTCGTGTCGCGTCGGTAGCGCTTCACGCCGTCGCCCAGATCGGCCTCCACCCACACCCAGTCGCCGAGGCGGTCGAGTGGGCTCTCCGGGTTGCTCATCGCATCGTCTGGGTCGAACGTGCGTGGTGAGAACTGGTCGGTGTCGGGTAGCAACACCGGCAACGTCTGCACCGGTAGGGCGTGGGGGCTGTCGTTCTCGTCGTACACGATGGGGAACGGCTCGCCCCAGTAGCGCTGGCGGCTGAACAGCCAGTCGCGCAGCTTGTAGGTGATGGTGGCGGCGCCGTGGCCGTGCTCCGACAACCACGCGTTGGTGCGACTCTTGGCATCTGCCACCGAGGCAACACCGTTGAGGTCGAGGGTGTCGTTCGCGCTGTTCACGTAGGGGGCATCGCCCACGAACGCATCAGCCCAGGTGCTGGTGTCGGTGCCGCGACCATCGGTGGGGTCTTGGATGGCGGCGATCGGCAGGGCGAACTTGCGAGCGAAGTCGAAGTCGCGCTGGTCGCCGCACGGCACGGCCATAATGGCACCGGTGCCGTAGCCCATCAGCACGTAGTCGGCGATCCAGACCGGGATCTGCTGCCCGTTCATCGGGTT
>CANHST010000099.1 GCA_947463235.1 Acidimicrobiaceae bacterium | reverse complement strand
TGCACGATGGCCACCGACGTCACCTGCGGCAGGCCCGAGGTGGTGGTGGACACCATCTTGAACGTCTTCTGCACGATGCGGTTGATGAGGCCGACCTTCACGGTGGCCGGCTGATCCACGGTCTGCGTGAACAGCGCAGCCAGCACGCCACCGACCATCTCGACGTCCTTGCCACCCGACATCGCCGGTGCCACCGAGATGCTCACACGCCCCTGTGGCACGGCAACGTAGCCAGGGATGAACACCGTGGACGGAGCAGCCTTGGTGAAGGAGATGTCCACGATCGGGGTTTCCGGCGTTGCCGGCAGCACGGTGGGCACCAGCGTCGATGGCTTGTAGCCAGCGCTCGCTGCGTCGCCACCCAGCGGAATGGCAAGCTCCGATGCGGGCACTCGAAGCTGGTTCGACACATTCAGTTCCTGGCTGCCATCGCCGCCGATGGTGCCGTTCACCGAGATCACCGAGACGCTCTTCGACGGCAGCGAGCCAACGTCGGTGGGGTCCACCAGGCGAGCATTGAACTGCACCCGCGGGCCCTGCGACGTGGCTCCGGCGTCGTTGATCACCAGGCTTCCGGCTCCACCAAAGATGAACGTGGCACCAAGGCCATCGATGTTGTGGTTCGTGGGGGCATTGAGGGCGTTGTACGCAGCGTCCTGGTTGTCGGTGCAACCCTCGGTGGCACCCTCGCCGATCACCACGTTGGCCGCACCAGTGAACGTGACGGTGCTCTCGAAGTAGTACACGCCAGAGGCGAAGAACGTGGGCACCGAGTCGCTGACCGCAACCGGAGCGGTGTAGGTGCCAGGGAAGAACACGCGGCAACTGCCCGCCCACGCGGGCATCATGTAACCAGCGTTGGCGGGGTGCGTGAGCGCGTGTGCCGGCAGATACGGCAGCCACACCTTGCCGCCGGTCGATTCGCGAGTCGCTGCGCCGTACCAGGCCTGCAGGTCGCCACCGCCCGAGCCGGCGAACACCGAGCCCACCGACCCAACCGGCGCCGCCGAGCCCTGCTGGGTGGTGGTGACGGCAGTACGGAGATCGGCGTCGCTCAGTTCGGCAGCGCTGTTCACCGTGGTGCAGTTGGTGGTCACCGGGATGGTGAGACCAGGCGTTGCAAGCGGGACCTCGACATGCAGGCCGCTGGTGCTGCAGGTGTCGTACAGCGCCTTCGGATCGGCCAGCGCGATGCGAAGTGCACCACGCACCGCTTCTGCCCGGTTGGACTTCTCCGTCTGGATGCGGCTGGTGCGAAGCGTCTGCGCCGCGTAGCTCAGGAGGGGAGCGATGATCAGCGACCCGAACACGATGAAGACCAGGCACATGATGAGGACCATGCCGTCGTCATTGCCCGGCTTGGTGCGGGCGGCTCGGCGGTCGGCGAGTCGAGAACGCAGCGTGGTGATCATCCGACCCTCACTGTCTGAATGCAGGAGATCGCCTGGTTCGGCGACACCGTGAGCGTGATCTTCTTCCAGTTCGTGCCGGCAATCAGCGTGGAGGTGAACGGGTAGTCGGCCCCGGCCGACTTGCAGCTCCAACTCACGTGGTCGTAGTTGCTGAGGTTCGAGAGGTTCACCGGCGTGATGTCGACGGTGACCGGCTGACCGTTCGGCAGATCGAAGTCGAATGTGCCGCTGCGGTACTGCTGGCTGGTAGTGGCGATCGTCTTGTCCTGGGAGTTCTGATACGTGAACGGATCGGCTGCGGCGGTGCCACCCACTCGGGTCTGCAGGGTGACCGTTCCACCGCACTCGGCGAGCGCCACCGAGTTCAGGGCTCCAGCGAACTGGGCCCAGTCGGGCAGCACATACATGTCGGCCACTGCAGCATTCGTGTACGGGCCACCAGTGGGGCTGGCCGGCACCGGGTCGCCCACCGTCACGATGCGAGCGAGGATGTCGGTGTTCTTGATGCTGCTGGACACCACGCTCTCGTGGAAGTCGTAGGGCAGCGAGTACACCTTGGTGGCATCCCAACCGTCGGTGGCCCCCCAGGTGGTGTTGCCTGCGGTGTACTCAGCGCTCGTGGCCGTGGTCCAGAGGCTGAACGGCGAGGTGAAGCTGTTGGTACGGCGCCAGCCGTCGGTGGCATCAGCGTCGCCGAGAGCGGCGTTGTTCCCTGCGGTGTAGGCAGCCTCGGTGCTGGTCTCCCAGAGCGAGTAGGGCGCCGTGTAGGAAGCGGTAGCTCCCCAACCGTCGGTGGTGATCGTGTAGGCCAGCGCTGCGTTGTTGCCGGCGTTGTAGGCGGCCTCGGTGGAGGCCTCCCAGCTGTCGTAGGGGGAGGTGTAACTCACCGTCGTACGGAAGCCGTCGGTTGCGTCGGCGGTGGTGTTGCTGGCGTTGTAGAGCGCCGCCGTGGTGGTGGTCCACGAGCCGACGGTGCCGGACACGCGGGCGCGGTACCCGTCGGCTTCACCAGCAACGGTGTTCTTGCTCTCATAGCTACTACGTGTCATCGAGTTCCAGGTGGAGCCGCTCTTCTGCTCGTAGGTGAGGCCGCTAGCCGCTCGCTCGTAGTTGGAGTGATAGCCCCGCACGAAGTTCGTGAGGTGCAAGCCACGTTCGTAGGTGTAGTGGTAACCCTTCTTGTAGTCCGTGAGGTGATAGCCGGCGCCCTGGGTCATCCAGGTCGAGGTGCCGGAAGTGTCGGCGCCCACGAACACGCCGATGAAGCGATCCACGTCCACGTCGTACTGCCGGGCGATGCGGTTGGCTCGGTTCCAGCCCATCTGGTTGAAGGAGCTGCCACCCGACGTCGGCAGGCCGATGTCGTCGGGGTCGGTGGTGGCCGGGAATCCGGTCACCGACGTTGCATTCAGACGGCTGTAGTTCGGCATACCGTCGGTGAAGAAGATCAGCGTGTCGGGCAGGTTTGCCTGCGTGGTGCCGTCGTTGTTCATGAACATCCGCACCATGCCGTCCTCGTAGTTGGTGGAACCGGACGACGTGAGGGTGGCCACCTGCGCCTTCAGGTCGGCCACGTCGGAGTCCACGAGCATGTCGTAGTAACGGCTGAAACCGGTGCCCGAGCCCAAGGTGCTGGCGGTGGTGCTGAACCGCACCACCTGCAACCTGATCGGCGTGCCGGCGAAGGCATTGATGAACTGGGTGATGCCCGAACGAACGCTGGTCATGTTCGTGGAACCGATCGAGCCCGAAGTGTCGACCAACATGCCGAAGTTGCCGCCGCACCGCGAGCGCGTGGCAGAGAACGTCGGGGCGACGTTGATGTTGTTCGTGCTGAGGTTCGTCTCACGGTCCACACCACCGGCGCTGAGTGTGATCTTGTCTTCACCACCACCGGCACCAGCGATGTCGCCGCCACCGTTCACCGTCACCGTCACCCGGCGACCGTTCTTCACGTGGTACGTGGGGTCGACACTGGCCGCCACACCGGACCCGGCATCAGGCGACGACGGGTCGAGGGCGAGGCTCACCAGCATCACCCAGGTCGGCTCCGTTACGCCGGGCACCCAGGCGGTGCCGGCGGGCGGCGGATCCACATCGTGGAGGATGACCATCGTGTCGCATGTGGAGGCTGCACCGTTCACACTCACGCAGGCAATGCGCTGCACCTCGAACTCGCCCATGGCGTTCTGCAGATACCGATACGCCACCGTGGTCGTCGTGGGAACGGGTGCCGTGGCACCAGCCACGAAGCCCGTCCAGCTCAGCATCAGCGCATTCGAGCCGCCGAGGTTCACATTGCTGGGGCACGCAGCCCCGCACGGCGATGCCCCGGCCGACGTGTTCACGTCTTCAGCGGATGCCAGATCGGCCGGCATCCACAGCCCGACGTTCTGCTCCGAGCGGGCGTTGTTCAAACGACCCTTGCTGTTGTCGGCCTGGCGAAGGATCACCGTGGTGGCCATGGCCATCGCCGCGGTGAGGGTAAAGGTGATCGTGACGGCGATCAGCAACTCGGGCAGCGTGATGCCCGCATCGCGCAGCGCGGCGCGGCGCATGCGACGCTCGGCCCTACGTGCCGCACGACGCGACGCGCCAACATGTCTCCGAGACCGGTGTTGCTCAGACATCGCTCTTCACCACCTGAATCGTTCGTGTATGGGAGTGGTCGGGGCTGGTGACCGAGATGGTCACCATCTGCACCAGCCCGGGGCTACGCACGCCATCGACGCATGCGTCGGGCTGCCAAGTGCCGCCTGTAGCTGCAGATGCGGCGGGTTCGTAGTGCTGGTAGCTCACCGTGGCGAGCGACTTGTCGTTCCATTCAGCCAACGTGGCCGCCTGGGCGTAGATGAGGTAGTCGCACCCTTCAGCTGCACGGTTCACACGGTCGGCGGCGTTGGCCAGCACGGTCTCGATGCGGCCCAGGTTGCGGCTCTGCGAGGAGGTGCGCAGGCTCAGGCCTGCGGCGAGGATGATCGGAATGATCGCGATGCCCATCAGCACCACGGCTGCCAGCACTTCGGTCAGCGTGTAGCCGGCGTCGCGACGCGAGCCACTCTCGCCCTGCCTCTCGCGATCTGCTTCGAGCTCGTGGCCCATGCCCGCTCCCACTTTCTACGTCCGAGTTCTTCATCGGCACCAGGAGGCCGGAACTCCAGTCCGATTTTTGGCAACAATTGGGAAATTGCGTCACGGCTTGCATGGCCGGATTAGAAAACTGAAAGAGGGCCGGGACCGAAGTCCCGACCCTCTTTAGATGTAGTCCCGAGTGGGGATCAGGCGCAGTCGCCGATACCCGTGATGGTCGGGGGGTTGCCGGCCGTGAAGGTCCACTTGGCCGTGTCCGGGCCGGGGGCCCGCATGTAGTCCGGGACCAGAGCGGCGAGGCTCGGGGTGTCGGCCTGGTTGTCGGCGTAGTAGGCCTCGAAGGCCGTCTCGATGGCACGCTTCTCGGTAGCGCAGCTGTTCGTCTGGGCCTTGTCGGTGATGCCGCGAACGGCGAACACGGTGACGGTGGCCAGAATGCCGAGGATGACGATGACGATCAGGAGCTCGACGAGGGTGAAGCCTCGGTCCTTCTTCTGAGCGACCATTTCGGTGTTGGTATCCATTTGGGGTTCCTCCCGCTTTGACTGTGGTGAACGCCGCTGTGGCCGCTCTGGCCTTGCGAACGCATCCATTTCTTCGGACAGCATCGAAGAAGACTTGAGAGGAAATTCCGCGAATTCTTCCACGGCTCAAGAAACCCCACCGTGGGGCCGATGTTCTTGACAGAACTCACCACCACGGCCGACCACGGCCGCGATCACCACATGGGAACAGGGCGACATGTTGCGACGCAGCGAGAAGAACGACAAGCACTGGATGGGCCAGGACGACGTGCCGACGGAGCACTTCCTGTCGCCGGAGTCCGACGAGCAGCCGGCCGCTGTCGCGGTGGAGTTGCGCGATCGGGTGAGCAAGGCGGAGCAACAGATCCTGGCCCAGTACACGGCCACCGCCACCTACGCCACCTTGGCGCAACAGGGAGTGGAGACCGCTCGTGCAGAGGCACGCTCCGACCTCGACCGTTCGCAGTCCACATTGATCGGTCTGCTCGATCGACTGCGCATGGAGATGAGCAACCGCATCGACAGCATCGAATCTCGCCCGTCCTTGCCCAGCACCTCATTGGCACTTGATGCCGCATCGCGACTGGCGATGATGGAAGACCGCATGAACGCCATGGTCGGCGCATTGGAGTCATGCGTGCACGACAACATCGTCTTGCGTCAACAGGTGGACGAGTTGCTGCAGCGCCAGATGCAGCAGGACGGTTGGCTCGTCAGCAGCGGTAGCGCCTCGGAACTCTCACTGCGCTGAACAGGTCGGTACCGTTGCGGGCGTGAGCACCGCAACACCCACTGTCCATCTGCGTGCCGGCCGCGAACGTTCGCTACTGCGCCGCCACCCGTGGGTGTTCAGCGGGGCGGTGGACCGGGTGGACGGCAACCCTGCACTGGGAGCCACTGTGCTGGTGCGTGCATCCGATCGCACGCCCTTGGGTTGGGCCGCATACAGCCCCGAGTCGCAGATCCGTGCACGCATGTGGACGTTCGACGCCGATCAGGTCGTGGACGATGGGTTCGTTGCTGCGGCAGTCACCGCGTCCGCCGAGCGCCGATCGAAGCTGCTCGGCGATGGTCGCACCGATTCCGCTCGGCTTGTGTTCAGCGAGGCCGATGGCGTTCCGGGCCTCGTGGCCGACCGCTACGGCGACACCGTGGTGTGCCAGTTCACGACGGCCGGCGCCGACGCATGGCGCGACGTGTTGGCCGATGCCATCGCGGCGTTGCCAGGTGTGTCGTGCGTGTACGAGCGCAGCGACGCCGACGTCCGCGAACGAGAGGGACTGTCGGCTCGCGTCGGCCTGCTGCGCGGCCATGAACCCTCGCCCGATCTGGTGGCGCACGAAGATGGCTTTCGCTTCGCGGTGGAGGTGACCGGTGGCCACAAGACCGGCTTCTACCTCGACCAACGCGACGCTCGGCGTGCTCTTGCCAGCGTGGCTGCGGGGAGGAGCGTGCTGAACGTGTTCTCCTACACCGGAGCCTTCAGCGTGATCGCCGCCGGTCGCGGCGCAGCCAGCATCACCAGCATCGACTCGTCGGGCCCGGCGCTCGCCACGGCAGCGCGCAACGGCACGCTGAACGGCGTCGATGTGGGTGAGTTGATGGAGGCCGACGCGTTCACCGCTCTGCGGGGCCTGCGCGATCGGGCCAAGCAGTACGACCTCATCTGCCTCGACCCGCCGAAGCTGGCCAACAACGACAAGCAGATCGAGAAGGCGTCGCGCGCCTACAAAGACCTCAACCTGCTGGCGGTGAAGTTGCTCGCCCCCGGCGGCCTGCTGATGACCTGGAGCTGCAGCGGCGCGATGACGATGGACCTCTTCCAGAAGGTGGTGGCCGGCGCGGCGCTCGACGCGAAACGCGACGTGCGCATCGTGGGCCGGCTACATCAACCGAGCGATCACCCGGTGCCGCTGCCCTTCCCAGAAGCCGAATACCTGAAGGGCCTCATCCTCGAAGCCCCGTAACCCCATCCGAGTCGCAGGCCACCATCCGAGTCGTTGGCCACCATCCGAGTCCCGACTCGCACCCGGGGTGCGAGTACCGACTCGGATGGACCAGCCGAGACGCCCGTCAGTGGTCGGCGCCGGGGTTCTCCTGCACCAATTCGATGAGCGTGCCGAAGCTGCCCTTCGGGTGGATGAACGCCACCGTGGTGCCGCGGCTGCCCGGGCGAGGGGCCTTGTCGATGGCGGTGGCGCCGGCGGCGAGCATGCTGTCGAGCGCCACCTGGCAGTCGTCGACGCGGTAGCCGATGTGGTGCAGGCCCTCGCCACGCTTCTCGATGGCCTTGGCCACCGGACTGTCCTCCCGAGTGGGGGTGAGCAGTTGCACGTAGCTCTCGGCCACCTTCAACAGCGCCTCTTCCACACCATCGCTCTCCACCACTTCGCGGTGATCCACGGTGGCGCCGAACGCCTTGGCGTAGTACTCGATGGCGGCCTCGAGGTCCTTCACGGCAATGGCGACATGGTCGATTTCGGTGAGCAGCATCCACCCAGTGAAACAGATCGACGCTGGGTGGCGTCAAGGTGGGCATGCAGGCAGTCACACTGGTGCTGCAGGCGACGACCATGGCATCACCTTCAGCGATCTCCTTCGACGAGTTCTTCCGCACCTATCGCGCCCCCGCGGTGCGGTGGGCCACGGCGCTCGTGGGCAGCCGCGCTGTCGGTGAAGAAATCGCCCAGGATGCGCTCGCCGCAGTGGGCAACAGGCTCGCGAAGGTCGACGACCCGGCCGCGTATCTGCGCCGCACGGTGGTGAATCGGGCGGCATCGTGGCATCGCTCGAACGCCCGGTCGATGCGTCGCGAGCGCCGAGCCGTCGCCGGCGAGCCCAGCGTCTACACGCAACCCACGAACGAAATGCTCGACGCGTTGCAGGTGTTGCCGTATCAGCAGCGGGCGGCCGTCAGCTTGCGCTACTGGGCCGACTGGACCGACGAGCAGATCGCCGCCGCGCTCGACTGTGCACCCGCCACCGTGCGGGTGCTCCTGCATCGTGGCATCGCCGCGCTGAAGAAGGAGATCGACCGATGAACGAGCACGACCCGAGCCCCGAACTGTCGGACGACGACGTGATCGCACGGATGCGCAGCGCGCTCGATGAGGTGCATTCGGCCGATGCCTCGGCTCCGATGCCCGTTTCGGCGAGCGGCCGCTCCACCTCGAAGGGCCGGTGGTTCGCCATCGCCGCAGCGGTGGCGTTGGTGGCGGTCGGCGTTGCAGCGATTGCGGTGAACCGCGGGCGCACTGCACCAACCGCCACCGACAGCCTCACCGCGACCACCACGATCGAGCCTCCCACCACGGTGCCAACGGTCGAGGAAATCGATCCGAACTGGTTCGAACTCAAGCTCGCCGATTTCACCGCAGGCCCACTTCGCACCGAGGCGTGCTGCCCGCCAGTGCCCGCACCAGGCCCCGCCACCGTGATGGCCTGGGGCGACGTGAACGGCCTCGACCACGGCGTGCTGCTGCTCACCGCTACTCCGAAGCTGGACGGCGGCGAGCCACAGCTCGACTGGAAGTGGCTGATGATGCCCGACGACCGCGCCAACACCTTGATCAGCGAGGTGGTGCCCGGTTCGGGCCTGCCGTACGTGCTGCCGTCGCAGTCGATGCAGCTGATCGGCAATGGACTGGAGGGCATAGGGAACCTGCGCAGCCAGACATGGACCAATGGCACGGGCACTGTCGACATCACCGTGGGCGACTACCGCGGCCAACTCGCTGTGCTCTCCGGCACCACGGAACCGATGATCATCGCCGGCCGCATCGCGTGGCGCGTGCGCCGCGATGGCGTCGACACGTTGGTATGGCAGACCCCGGACGGGCACTGGGCAACCGTCTTCATCGGCGATGCGCTGGCCAGCCGCGAGGACGAGATCCTCGCTGCCATCGGGCCCGTGGATGTCGGCCCCGATCTCACGATGCCGTCCACCTCGATCACCACCCCGTCCACCGACCCGGCGAGCAGCACCGTTGTCCTCCGCGGCGCGGCGAGCGTCATCGACAGCGGCAAGGGGCCGATGCTGGCGAATGTCCTCCTCACCTCGTTGCCGCCGCAGGGTGGCGACATTCCGATCGACGGGTTCGACTGGTCGATGGTCGACGACGAACAGACCGTCGGCGGCGTCACCTGGACCGAGCGCTGGTACACGTTCACCGGCACCTGGGACGGCACCACGTTCCACCTGCTCGAACCGCCCATCACGTATGTGCCGGTGAAGGGTGGCCCGGCGCCCGACTACACACCGACGCCGAACTGCACCGAGGCCGACCTGATGCCGCTGCTGGATTCGCTGCAGGCAGCAATCCAGTCTCCAGCGCTGCACATCAGCACATCCGCAGGCATCCAGACCGGTGGCCGGTGCGACGCCGATGTGACCGCATGGTTCGACAGCGATGCGTTGCGTGCGGCGCTGGCGCCGTTCGGCGACCAGGTGCGCGTCACGTACTTGTTCGAGCCCATGCATCGCTGACGTTCTCGGTGGTTTGGTTCCCGGATTCCGGGAACCAAACCACCGAGAAGCCGATTTGGGAACAATCCCGCCGAGAAGCCAGCGGCCAACCGGCGCTGGGTTAGGCGCGGGTGGGGGTCAGGCGGCCGCCGGAGTTAGGCGCGGCGGAAGGCGTGGATCTTGTCGCCGAGCTGGTCGCGCAACTCGTGGTTGGTGACGCCGAGGCCTTCCTCGGGCGACAACGCCAGCACGCCGATCTTGCCTTCGTGCATGTTGTGGTGCACCTGGAAGGCGGCCTCGCCCGTCTGGTCGAGCGCGAACACCTGGCTCATCACGGGATGGATCATGCCCTTGCTGATGAGCCGGTTGGCCTCCCACGCCTCCTTGTAGTTGGCGAAGTGCGAGCCGACGAGCTTCTTCAACCGCATCCAGAAGTGGCGGTTGTCGAACTCCATCATGAAGCCGCTGGTGGCGGCGCAAGTGACGACGGTGCCGCCACGCTTGGCCACGTACATCGACGCGGCGAACGTGCTGCGGCCAGGGTGCTCGAACACGATGTCGGGGTCTTCGCCGCACAGGTCGCGGATGTCCTTGCCCAGACGACGCCACTCACCCTCGTCGTGCGTGTGCTCGTCCTTCCAGAACTGGTAGCCGGCAGCGGCGCGGTCGATGATGTGCTCGACGCCCATG
>CANHST010000098.1 GCA_947463235.1 Acidimicrobiaceae bacterium | reverse complement strand
GCGCCACCTTCGCGGCCTGCCTCGGCGCCCAGTTGATCGAAGGGCACGAAGAGCCGGGCGAGTAACTCGGCGGGAATGCCGGGGCCTTCGTCGACCACGTGGATCGTCGTGTTGCCGTGCCCCGGCTCGAGGCTGACGCACACGGTGCTGGCAGGCGCCGAGAACCGCACCGCATTGGCCAGCAGATTCAGGACGACTTGCTGCAGTCGGCGGTGATCTCCATGCACGAGCGCTGCGGTGCTGTCGATGGTCACCGTCACCTGTCGTCGGTCGGCCAGTGGCTGTATGAGGCGCAGCGACTCTTCGAGGACCACCTGCGCATCGACCACGGCCAGATCGATCGGCATCGAGCCTGCTTCCACCCGAGCCAGGTCGAGCACATCGTCGACGATGCTGAGGATGTGCGACGACGCCAACCGGATGCGGTCGAGCGCGTCGAGCCGCTGTTCCGGCGACAGGTCGAGCGTCTGCAGGTTCTCGGTGAACCCCGTGATGGCTTGCAGAGGCGTGCGAAGTTCGTGGCTCAGCGCTGTGACGAACTGCGACTTGGCATGGTTGGAGCGCTCGGCGCTCTGCCGAGCGAGGTCTGCGTTCAGGCGCGCTTCGCGTTCGCTCAGCGCGTGCTCGTGTTCCACCGCCAACGAAGCGAGGTGAGCGAATCGACGCACGAGTTCGGTGTCGCGAAGGTCGGGCTCGTAGGGCTCGCGGTGGTACACCGCGAAGGTGCCGACCACTTGCTCGCCGGACCGGATGGGGCTGGACCAGCAGGCGCGCAACTGGTGCGGCGATGCCAGATCGCGGAACTGCTCCCACCGCGGATCGGTGGTGACATCGATGGCGATCACCGGCTCGCCGAGGTGCACCGCCGTACCACACGAGCCGGCGAGCGGCCCCGGGACCAGCCCATCGATGGCAGCGGAGTACTCGGACGGAAGGTTCGGCGCGGCGCCATGGCGCAACGTGCCGGCGTCGTCGAGCAGCAGAATCGAGCAGCGGGTGTCGGGCATGAGGTCTTCGAGCGAACGCACCACGGAGTCCAGCACCGGTGCAAGACGCGTGCCGGCGGCGATCTCTTCCATCACTGCGGTCTGTCGATCGAGTACGGCGACCACTTCCTCGCCCGAGAGCACGTTCACCCTTCCCATCGATACCCGACGGCCCGGACGGTTCGCAACCACTTCGGATTCTGCGGGTCGGTCTCGATCTTCGTGCGCAGTCGGTACACGTGCTCGGTGACGGTGGATTCGTTCTGCCATCCGGAGTCGCTGCTCCACACTGCGGCGAGCAACTCCGAGCGGCGACACGCGCGTCGCGGATGCTCCACGAGATACGCGAGCAGATCGAACTCCTTGGCTGCCAGTTCCACCGAGCGGCCGTCCACCCACACGCTGCGCGAGGAGCGGTCCACTTCGACGCCGGTGCCGGTAGGGGCAAACGGCGCAGACGAACTACCGGTCTGCTCCGCGCTGCGCCGGAGCACCGAGCGGGCGCGTGCCGCAAGTTCGCCGGGCGAGAACGGTTTCACGAGGTAATCGTCGGCTCCGAGATCCAGCCCGATGATGCGGTCGGTCTCGCTGTCGCGGCCTGACAGCACGATGATCGGTAGGTGGCGTTGGCCGTTGCGCGACTCGTTCGCTCGCAGCCGGCGCAAGATGTCGAGCCCACCCAGACCGGGCAGCGACAGGTCGAGCACGACGAGCGACAGCACCTCGCTGTCAATGGTGTCGATGGCCGACAGTCCGTTGTCCACTGCGAGCACCTCGAAGCCGTCGGCCTCGAGCGCCCAGGTGACGGCAGTACGAACGCCGTCGTCGTCGTCGACAACCAGAACTCGGCGCACCCCCTGCACGGGCCCGAATCTAGTCGTTGTTGGAATGTTGAGAAGTCGTTGATCGTCGCCCGAGGTTGGTTGTCTACGTTTCGATTGTCGCGCTGGCAGGGGGCCATCGCGGTGGGCGACCGCAGGTTCGCTCTCACGACTCGACGAAGGGGACCTCCATGAAACTCGCTCTCTACCTCCCGAACTTCCGTGACTCGGTGACCGTGAAGGAACTCGAGGATCTCACCGCGCTGGCGGAAGACCTCGACTACGACTCGGTCTGGACGCTCGACCGCATCGTGGTGCCCGAGGCCTCCGACCGGGGTGAGCTCGTGCACTCGTTCGGCATGATGGAGCAGTTCCCCAAGGCCCTCCCCGTGAGCGCTCGTGGTCAGTGGCTGCAGGGCATGCCCCTCATCCCGTGGCTGGCTGCCAAGACCAACAAGTTGCGGATCGGCATGAGCATCATCGACACGCCGTACCGCGCTCCCGGTGTGCTCGCCACCGAGCTCGCCACCATTGACCACCTGGCCGGCGGTCGCTTGAACGTGGGCGTGGGCTCCGGCTGGATGCCGGAAGAGTTCGCCGCCGCCAGCGCTGCGCACATCTACCCGAAGCGTCACAAGCACGTGCGCGAGACCATCGAAGTGATGCAGGGCATCTGGAACAACGACCTGTTCGAGTACCACGGTGAGTTCGCCGACTTCGACAGCTGCGGTTTCGGCGTGAAGCCGTTGCAGCAGGACGGCCCTCCGATCTACTTCAGCGGTTTGAAGGACCCGAAGCGTTCGGCGGCCCGCATTGCCAAGTACGGACTCTCGGGCTGGATCGGCATTCAGGACACGCCCGAGGAGATCGCCCGCTGGAAGGGCGAGATCCAGCGTGAGCTCACCGAGATGGGCAGCGACCGTACGCTCGACAACTTCGACATGTGCAGCATGATCTGGTTCACGATCACCGATGAGCCCACGGATCAGACCCCGAACGGCAAGCTCAGCAACCTGCTGGTGGGCACCGCTGGTCAGATCACCGACAACCTCAAGCGCTACAAGGAAGCCGGCATGGACATGCCGCTGCTGTGGCCGCCCTTCACCGATGTGCCGGTGTCGAAGACGCTCGATGACATGAAGCGCCTCAACGAGGAGATCATGCCGAAGGTGAACGCGATCTGACGACCCTGGGTGCGCGCCGCATGGGGGTGCGGCGCGCGCTCACGTCGGTGTTGACGCGGCAGCTCTTCGCTGCTCGCTAGCGCCGAATCACGATGTGCGGGTCTGGCCGTCGATGCCCACATCGTCGAGCACATCGAGCCCGTCGTTGTGGCTGTGGGTGAAGCCCAGCGCCCGTTCGGTGGCGACTGTTTCGGAACTGCGAAACGCGAGGATGTAGGCGCGGCGGAATCCGTCGGTGTGGTTGCCGCCGGAGCCGTGCAGCACCCGCTCGTTGTGCACCGTGCAGTCGCCCTTCTTGATCGGAACGGTCACCGCCACATCGGTGTCGCGCAGCTCCGTGCCGAGTGCGTGGGAAGAGCCGCGGTCGCCGAACAGCGGCGCATGCGGCCGAAGCGAGTCCTCGTGCGTGGTGGCCGGAACGAACCTCATGCAGCCGTTCTCGATGGTGGAGTCGTCGATCGCCAGCCACACGGTGGCGGTGCGCGTGTCGGGCGTGTCGGGCCAGTACGCCATGTCCTGGTGCCATGCGAACACGGCGTCGGCCTTGTGGGGCTGCTTGGCGAGCAACTGGTCGTAGTCCAACTCCATCCCGTCGCCGCAGAGTTGGCGGGCCACGGAGGCAGCACGAAGTTCCACGATGTTGTCGACCCACGCCGGGTAGTAGCGGCGCGGCAGCATGACGTTCACGATCGAGTAGTCCGACGGGTCGCGGCCGTAGTCGCCCGCCATGTCGCAGTAGTCCTTGCCGGGCACGTCGATCTCGCGACGGAGAAACCGGTCGTAGTCGACGGCGATTTCATCAATCTCGGCCTCGGTCAACAGCCCGGTGAGGTGAACGAAGCCGTTCTCCGCGAACTGGCGGCGATGCTCGTCGGTGACACGGTATTCGTGGCTGCGAGAAGGCTGCTCGGTCATCGTGGCTCCAGTCGTTCGTGTCGTTCGGGTGAAGTGTCGTTCGGGCGAGTGGGTGAAGTGGGGGTGGATGGTCAGGTAGCGATGTCGACGGTGATGTCGATGGTGATGGCATCGGGGTCGCCAGCGAAGCGGCCGATGATGATGCGGTGCTGGCCGGACGCATGGTTCCACGCCTTCGACGCACTGTCGCGCGTGGCCAGCAGGTCCAGTGGCACCACCACCTCGAATGAGGCGTCAGCTCCGGCAGCCACCTCGAGACGCGTGAACCCGATCAATCGAGCCGGGGCATCGGGGTCGGGAAGCTCCGCATAGACCTGCACCACATCGGCCCCGTCGCGTTCGCCGGTGTTGCGAACGATGCCTCGCGCGACGATGGTCTGCCCCTCCACGGACGCGGTTGCCTCGCCGACCGCGAACGTCGTATACGACAGACCGAAGCCGAAGGGATACGCCGGGGCGATGCCGAGCCGGGTGGATCGCCACCACCCATGCCAGCGGTCGTACGTGAACGCAGTGGCATTGCGGTCGAACTCGGGCAGGTCGGCTTCAGTCACCGGCACCGTGAACGGCAGACGGGCCGACGGATTCACCGCGCCGAGCAGCGCGTCGGCCAGGCCGGCTCCCGCTTCGGCGCCGCCGTACCAGGCCTGAGCGATGGCAGCAACGCTGCCGGACCACTCGCTGGTGATGACCGCGCTGCCGGCCTGAATCACCACGACCGTGCGCGGGTTCACGGCGGCAACGGCGCGGATCAGTTCCACGTCGTGAGGCAACAGTCGCAGTGAATCGCGGTCGCCGCCGCGGCTGAACATGCGCGGCCGGTCGCTCATGCGGCCGGGCTTCTCCGTGGCGGGCAGTTGCTCGATGCGGCCCTGGAATCGGTCGACCACGTCGGCTTCGTCGGCGGGAGGAAACAGGGAGAACAGCGAGGAGTCGGTCTCGCCGATGTACTCGCCCTCATCCAGATACGTGTAGCCCACCACCACGATGGCGACGTCGGCGTCCGCCGCGATGGCTGCAGCTCGTTCGGTGTCGGTGCCGTCGTCGTGGGTGACATCGGCAAGCGCGTCGCGGAGGCCGTCGAGCACGGTGCGGCAGGACAGATCCCACACGTCGCTGGATCCGCCGTCGCCGATGTTCACGGTGTCGGCGAGTGTTCCGAACACGGCGACTCGACTGCTCGGTGCAAGCGGCAACACGGCAGCGCCGTCGATGGCTTCGTTGCGGAGCAGCAGCACTGAGCGTCCGGCGACCTCGCGTGCGAGGGCCCGGTGTTCGGGAGATCCGAGCACGGCTGCCGACGGCGACGGTGCGGTGAGTACTTGATCGAATCGAAGCAGGGTGGATACCACTCGTTCCACCGATCGATCGACGTCGGCCCAGGTGACCTCGCCACGCTCGAGCGCAGCGGGCAGGTGCTGCTGGCGCACCATCCGATAGGGCATCTCGATGTCCAGGCCGGCGGCCAATGACGTGCCTGCGTCGCGCACGCCCAGGATCCAGTCGCTGATGACGAACCCCTTGAACCCCCACTCGGTGCGCAGCACGTCGTTCAGCAACTGGTGGCTCTGGCCGCACCATTCGCCGTTCACGGCGTTGTAGGCCGACATCACCGAGGCCACGCCTTCGTCGACGACGCGACGGAAGTGGGGCAGGAACACCTCGTGGAGCGCGACGTCATCGATAGCCACGTCAACGCTGAATCGGGCGTTCTCCATGGAGTTGCAGGCGAAGTGCTTCACGCACGCCATCACGTGGTGCTGCAGACCGCGGGTGAGTGCGGCGCCGAACTCGCCCACGTGGTGCGGGTCTTCGCCGTAGGTCTCCTGCGCCCGGCCCCACGCCGGGTGGCGCAGCAGGTTGATGCACACCGCACCAGTGAGGTTGGCGCCGATGGCGCGCAGTTCGGTGCCGATGGCGTCGCCGATGCGCTCCTCGAGGTCGAGGTCCCATGTGGCACCTCGTGCCATCGCGACGGGAAACGCCGTGGCGTTGCCCACCACGGCGCCGCGCGGACCGTCGGAGAAACGGATGCCGGAGAAGCCGATGCGATCGAGTTCGGCACCGATGAACACCGACTTGTGATAGCCGTCGTCGTTCAGGAACTTGAGGCCCGCCCACGTAGGGGCGTCGCCGTCGAGACACCACAGCTTCTCGTGCTCGGAGAGCGTGGCAACGAGTGCCTTCGCAGCCTCGCCCGGCGACATGCCGTGCTGCACCGCATCGCGTGCCTGATCGAAGGTGGTGATGTTGCTCATGTGCTGTCGCGTCCCCGTGTGATCAGCCGATGGTGAGTCGGGTGAGGTCGGATGCCACCGTGACCTCGCCGGTGTAGCCACCGCGGCGCACGTCGTCGATGAAGTCGTCCTCGGTCGTGCCGCCTTCGATGGGCGCCGGGATGAGATGTGTGAGCACCAACCGAGGCACTCCGATCCGCTGAGCCAGCGCTCCCAGTTGGACTGTGTCGGCGTGGTACTCGGCGATGTGTCGAAGATGCGGGATCTCTGGAAAGAGCGGGCTCAGTGCTTCGCGACGGAACGCCTCGTGCACCAGCACATCCACCCCAGCAGCAAGCTCGGCCATCTCGTCGCACACCATTGTGTCGCCTGAGATCACCACGCTGCCGTCGGGTGTGTCGACGCGGTAGCCCACGGCGGGCATCACCGGCTCGTGATGCACCGACCTGGCGGTGACCTGCACCCCCGAGTCGTGCCGCCACACCACCACCGGCTCGTCGGCGATGTCGAAGCCGTGCACCTCGGGGTCGGGACGATCGTGACGATCGACGTGTTCCTGGCGTACCAGCAGGTCGTCGACCCACGGGTCCATCATCCGTTCGAGAAATCGTGTTGCCGGGCCGTTGGGGGCGATCACCGGTAGCGGCGTGAATCGGCCGTGGGCCTCCAGCCAACGGGCGAACAACACGTCGGTGAGACCGGTGAGGTGATCGGAGTGGTGGTGCGTGACGAACAGCGCGCTCAACTGCCCCACCCGCACACCGGCCTCCACCAGGCGCAATGCCGTGGCTCGGCCGGCGTCGAACTGCAGCCGCACCTTTCCGTGCTGCACCAACACCCCCGGTCCTGCTCGGCCAGGTTCCAGATGGGGTACGCCGGTACCGGTGATGATGATCTCGGTCATGGCGTGGTGGTGGTGGGCTGCATGGAAGCTGCAGCGTAGATGGAGCGCCCGATGGCGCTGGCGTTCAGCTGCGCGCGGCCAGAGCCGGGAGCATCGCAGCGGCCACTTCGGCGGGGCGCTCCTCATGGG
This sequence comes from Acidimicrobiaceae bacterium, assembly GCA_947463235.1. Classification (GTDB taxonomy): domain Bacteria; phylum Actinomycetota; class Acidimicrobiia; order Acidimicrobiales; family Ilumatobacteraceae; genus UBA668. The sequence continues at coordinate 3,166 of CANHST010000098.1, read as the reverse complement.
AGAACAGGCCGGCACCGGCGATCACTTCCAGCCGGGTGTTCGGGTAGGTGCTCGCCATCTCCTTGGCCCACTTCACCGGGAAGAACCGGTCGTGCTCGCCCCAAATGAGCAGCACCGGTGCCTCGATGCGGCGGTGAAGGCCGTCGAGCGCCCGCACATGATCGAAGTCGAAGCTCTTCAGCAGTTGCATCGTGGCCGTGCGGTACTCGGCGGAGGTGGCGATCGGGCGAAGGAAGAACTCGTCGAACTCGCCGTCGAGCAGCGACGGGTCGGCGAAGGCGTCGCCCAGCACCAGTCGGTTGCGACGCAGCTTCGGTTTCCCTGCCAGCCAACCGAGGGCGCTGCCGAAGCCGGGCACCTTGCGCCCAGCGATGAAGGAGCGGAACTTCATACTCAGCCCGGGCGTTTGCTCGGTGTCGATGAGCACGAGCGAACGCACCCGCTGATCGCCGGCGACGGCGTGGCGGGCGATCATTCCGCCGCTGTCGTGCCCTACCACCGCAACGTCGTTCAGTTCGAGCAGGTCGATCATTCGCTTCACACTGGCGATGTGGTTGTCGAGCGACAGGGGGGTTCCCGGCGCGAATCGGCTGGACCCAGCGCCCGGCAGGTCGATGAGATGGCAGGTGACGTGGTCGGCCAGGTGGGGGAGGAGCTTGCGGAACGTGGCGCTGCTGACCGGCCAACCGTGCACGAACAACACATCGGGTCCGGTGCCCACCTTCCGATAGGCAACCTCACCCACGCCGACATCGATGAACCGCTGAGGTGGTTGGCGGAACAGATCTGCTGCTTCCTGGGCGGTGATGCTCATGCCGCACCTGCCGCGTGAATCGTTGCTGCGGTGGCGAGGTCGAAGTAGTCGCGCCACACGGTGACCCTGCCATCGTGTACCTCGAAGACGCTGTTCACCGGCAGTTCGCGCCATCCGTGGTCGAGGCGATGCCGATCGAGCCGTTCGAGGAACACCACGTTGCCGGTGGCGGCTCTCCGCAGAATGAGGAACTCGTTCTCGTGGATTGGAGCGAAGAACGGCTCCAGCACTTGCCGCACGCCATCGTGGCCCCGCACGGTGCCGATGGGGATGTTCGTGTACTCCACATCGTCGGCGAGAAGCGTCAATGCCGCATCGAAGTCCATCGCTTCGAAGTGCTGCAGGAACGTCTCCACGATGTCGACCGGGCTGGTGGTCATTCGTCGTCTCCTCCGAGTTTGTAGTGATCGCTACGGAAACATAATCGCAGCGGTCACTACAATCAAGACCGATGGGTCACAAGCACACCAAGGACGAGATTCTCGATGGTGCACTCGCCGCTGCGTTCGACGATGGGCTGAGCCAACTCACGTTCGGTCGTCTGGCGAAACGGCTTGGTATCAGCGACCGCATCGTCGTGTATTACTTCCCATCGAAGGACGACCTCATCGGGGAAGTACTTGCTGCGGTGGGTGCCGAGTTGCAGGCGGCGCTCGCACCAGCGGTGACTGCGCCGTGCGGCGACCATGCCGGCCTGTTGCGCGCAGTGTGGCCCGTGTTGGCACGAACCGAATCCGATCCGGTCTTTGCACTGTTCTTCGAAGCGGGTGGCTTGGCCGCCGCGGGCTGCGAGCCATACGCCTCGCTGGTGCCGCATCTGGTGGACGCCTGGATTCAGTGGGCGACCGGCCTCATTGCTGGCACCCCGTCGTATCGCCGGGCGGAGGCGGAGGCCGCCATCGCATTGATCGACGGGTTGCTGCTGATGCGCCAACTGGGTGGCCCGGAGGTGGCCGATCGGGCCGCCCGGCGTTTCGGCGCCAGCGCTCGACGCAGGTAGGAAATGTTGCCCAGGGTGCAGGAATTGGTGCCTGCGATGAGGTGACATTGGGCCCTCCCGAGCGTTGGCTCGGTTTCGTGATACTTGGCCGATGGACCCGACCACCGAGCAGGCCGTCGACCCGCGGCGCCGCGAGCCGTGGTTCACCCAACATCCCGATCTGGCGCTCGCCGTGGCGATGGCCTGTTTCGCCCTCACGTTCACCGTGCGCATCACGGTCGATGGCACCGCCGACACGTTCACATTCATGTTCGTGCTGCCGGTGGCGCTGGTGGCGCTGGCGTTCGGTTACCGGGCCGGCCTCCTCGCCGGTGCCGTGGCGGTGGCACTGGTGGTGGCCTGGGTGCTCATCGGGCACGAGTCGCTGACGCCGCTCGGCTGGATCAGCCGCGGGGTGCCCTTTCTGCTGCTCGGTGGCCTCGTGGGGTCGTCGGCCGACCACATCCGCGAGGCCCGTCGAGCTGAGCGGTACGCCCTGGCCGTGGCGCTGCTGCAACGCGAGTCGGTCGAGATCAACGACAGCGTGGTGCAGGGGATTGCCGCGGCGAAATGGCTCTTGGAAGCAGGCGAGGTGCAGCGGGCGATCGGCGCGCTGGATGACACCGCGGCGCTCGCCCAGGACCTGGTGAGTCGGGTGCTCGGCGCCGAGAGCGTGGTGCCTGAGAACCTGCGCAATCCGCAGCTCGTGGTGCGCCGGGACCGGTAACGGTCGTTGGTGCAGTAGGTTGGACCCACATTTCGTGGCCGAGGCGATGCCTGCTCGATCACCGTTGATCGACAGGAATTCGCACATGGCCAGGGAAACGAAGCAGAAGCGTTCGAAGAGTGGCTGGTACGACGGAACGACACCGTTCGAGGACCTGGCCCCGAATCAGCAGTTGGCCCACCAGTTGGTCACCGACCGCAGCGACCTCACGCCGTCGGTGGAGCGCATCATGGCTGCTGAGCTCGACGATGCGCAGCAGCGCTCGGCGCTTGAATCGTTCCAGGCTGCGCTGGGGTCGTTCGACGACCCGAACCGCGACCCGCGCGTGGCCATCGCCAACGCAGCTCGCTAATCCGGGTCGCCACGTACTCGATCAGATGTAGGTGACGCGCACCTTCTGTGCGGCGTTGCCGCCCGGGCCCGAAGGCTCCACCTGGATGTCGAAGTCGGCGCTGCCCGCAGCCCAGACAACGTTGCGTGGCGGTACCCCGAAGCATTTCTCCATGTCCCAGACCAATGTGAGGGCCGGTGGGGTGGCAGACAGGGGGTCGACTGTGGCGGTATCGCTGAACGCGCTGTCGGTCTTCGACATCGCATCGCACTTCCCGGGGCCCTGGCTCGGACCGGGGCCCACGCCATTGGGGAT
>CANHST010000097.1 GCA_947463235.1 Acidimicrobiaceae bacterium | reverse complement strand
TTGGCGCAACGGGTGGGTCTGCCGGTCGATGACGGTCAGCCGGCCAAGCGCAGTTGGTGGGGCTGGGGTATCGCAGTGGTGGGCGTGGTGGCCATCGCCGGGCTGTTCAGCTACGTGTCCGTCAGCAGCGCTCGGGCCAGCGCGGAGGGTGCTTACGCCCGCACCTGCATGGGCAGCGAAGCATTGTGCGATCGGCGGCTCGACCAGATCACGCTGGCCGGCGCGCACAACGCCATGTCGTCGCCCGCCTACAAAGGCTGGCTGTTCGCCGAGCAGATCGAGAGCATCGGCGGTCAGTTGAACAAGGGCGTGCGGGTGTTGTTGATCGACGCCCACTACGGACGCCAGTCGACCGTGAAGGTGCCGGGCTCGAACGTGAACCTCACCGTCACCGATATCGCCGCCGAGTTCGCGGTGCCCGATGCGGAGGTGCCGGATGCCGCGTTGAAGGCCAAGGCGGAGGCGTTGGCTGCCGATGCATCGAAGGTGGGCAGCAGCCCGCGTGGCGTGTACCTGTGCCACAACTACTGCGAGCTGGGCGCCGTGAAAATGGCCGACGAACTCGGTGCGGTTCGCCGCTTTCTGCAGACGAACCCGGATCAGGTCGTGATGATCGTGGTGCAGGACGCCGTGTCGTCGAAGGACGTGGTGAAGGTGGTCACCGAGGCCGGTCTGCTGGACCATGTGGCCCGGCTCACGCCCGGAGCACCGTTGCCGACGTTGGGTGAGTTGGTGGACAACGACACCCGGTTGGTGATGTTCGCCGAGCGCGGCGATGGCGATGCCCCGGATTGGTATCCGCGGGCGTACGAATGGTTCGAGGAGACGCCCTACAAGTTCGACCAGATCAGTGAGTTCAACTGCGAGCCGAACCGCGGCGACGCCGGCAACCCGCTGTTCCTGATGAACCACTGGGTGGGCCGTTCGCCGCCCGACCCGAAGCTGGCGAAGAAGGCCAACGCTTCGGCGGTGTTGGGTGTACGGGTCCGCGAGTGCGTATCCCAGCGTGGCCGGGTGCCCAATGTGATCGCCGCAGACTTCGCCACCACCGGCGACATCGTCGCCACGGCGCAGCAACTCACCAACACCCCGTAGCCGTTGCCCTGCTGCTACCTGGCTGCCGCATCGTGGTAGTCGGTCGCCGGGCTCACATCGGACCCGACGGGGCGAATGTGGCAGGCTCGCCCGATGGCGTTCGAAACGGTCTCCGGGTACTGCTGGCCTCAGTCCATTACGCATGGCGGCACGGTCGCCCTGCACCTCTCGTCCACGGGCGGTCGCCACGTGCACGTGGAGATCGCTCGAGTGGGGTGGAAGCGGGAGGTCGTGTGGCAGGACACGGTGCCCGCAGGCGATCACCCCACGCCGCGCAACGCGTCGGCCGATGGTTGCGACTGGCCGGCCGCCTGCACCGTGACGGCGGGCAGCGAGTGGCGCAGTGGTTACTACGAGGTGGTGCTCACCATCGACATCGATGGTCGTCGGCGTACCGACCACGCCTTCTTCGTGGTGCGTCCGCCCGCCGACAGTCCGAATCGCATCCTGCTGCAGTTGGCCACGAATACCTGGTACGCCTACAACGACTTCGGCGGAACGAACCTCTACACCGGCGGTACGCGTTCGTCGTTGCAGCGCCCGATGGCCCGTGGCTATCTGCATAAGCCGGCCGGTGCTGGCCGTCGTGTCACCACCACGAACCCGCCCGACCCCGACATGAACACGCACGTGGGCTATCTGCGTCGTCACCACCTGTCGCCCTATGCCGGTTCGGCTGGCTGGCCCGACTGGGAACTGCCGTTCCTGGCGTGGGCCGAACGTGAAGGCTTCGGCATCGACGTGTGCGTGAACGCCGACCTCGAGGAACACCCGCGCATCGTCGACGGCTACTCGCTGCTGTTGTCCGTCGGCCACGACGAGTACTGGTCGGGCCCGATGCGCGACACCGTGGAGGCCTTCATCGCTCGCGGTGGGAACGTGGCGTTCTTCTCCGGCAACACCGCGTTCTGGCAGGTTCGCATGGAGGACGCCTCGCCGGAAGGCCCAGCCGCCAGAATGGTGGGCTACAAGGCGCAGATGAAGAGCGACCCCGCGTTCGGTGTTCGCAATGGTGAACTCACCACCATCTGGAGCGACCATCTCATCGGTCGACCCGAGAACCACATGACCGGTGTCAGCTTCTCCCGCGGCGGGTACCACCGCATCGGCAAGCGCGTCACCAACGGTGCCGGTGGCTACACGGTGCATCGTCCGCAGCACTGGATGTTCGAGGGCACCGGCATCGACTACGGCGATGTGCTGGGTGCGTCAGCCACCGTGGTGGGGTACGAGTGCGACGGGTGCGACTTCACCTACCGCGACGGCCTGCCGTACCCCACCGGCTCGGACGGCACGCCGACGAACTTCGAGATCCTCGGCACCGCACCGGCTGCGCACTTCACCCGCACCACGGCGGCTCGTCCCCCGCGCCCGGAGGACCCGTCGGAGTTGGAGTTCATCTCCAGTCGGGTGTTCGGCGAGCGCGGCCACGAAGACCGCATCGCGCACGGTCATGCCGTGCTGGGCACCTACGTGTCGGCCGGTGGCGGCACGGTGATCACCTCGGGCTGCACCGACTGGGCGCACGGCCTGGCCGAACGTGATCCGCAGATCGAGCGCATCACCGCGAACGTGCTCACCCGCCTCGGCTGACGCCAGCAGCCAGCATCGGGCTGCGGCGCCCGCCCGCGCCCGCCGAACTCAGGTGACGCTGATCAGTTCGCCGGTGATGACGAGCCGGTACTTCGTGCTGGTCGGGAGGAAGTTGGGCATGGAGCACGCCACCAACTGCGCGGTGATGGGCGGCCACAGGTTGGCCATCGCTGCGATGGATCGGTAGCTCGGCGGGGTGATGTGCCGGCCCACCACGCGGTAGTTGTACCAGTGACCGTTTGCGCTCTTCAGGGAGAAGGTGCTGCCGACGCTCACGGTGTTCAACCGGTTGAAGACGGCGCCGTACGAGGTGCGGTGGCCGAACACCAACACGTTGCCCATGGCGCCCAGCGTGCTGTGGCTTCGATACGAGGCGCCGCCGCCACTGTTGGCAGCGGCATCCAGGTTGTCGGTGTTAGGAACCACCACTGGCGCAATCTTGGTGATGCTGCGGCCGGTGGAAGGGTTCGGCTCGGTCCATCGCACGGCCACCACGCGGGATGGCTTGAGCGCTCGGTTCTTCACTGGGAACTTCGTGGCACGCGGTGGCGTGCCGAGGTACCAGCCGACCACGTCGACGGTGAGATGCGCGCCGCTTGGGGAAGTGAGGGCCACTCCTCGGCTGCTCGTGCGCAGCAGCGCATGTGCGGCCACCTTCAGGCGTGAAGCACCGACGGTGCTCACGGCCACGCTGCTGCTGGGCACACCGGCGGGGCGAGCCTGGAGGCGCTCGGTGTCCCACGCCTCGGAGGACACGATGTTGGCCGCCACCGCCGCGACGGGCAGTCCCAGGCCGGTGGTGAACTCTGCGGTGAATGGGCCGAAGGGCGCCAGTTTGGTGGGGAAGGTCTTGGTGGCCAGTCGACGGTGGGCGGTGCCGGGGATGAACAGGCCGGCGGTCGAGGCGTCGTTCGACTTACCTGTGAACCAGCCGATCACTTCCACGGTGACGGTGGCACCGACCGAGGAGAAGATGCGCATCTTCACGTTGGTGGCGCTCACCGGCACGATGGTCTGGTTCGAGCGCGACTGGTTGCGCTGGCTGATCGAGACGGACGACGTGTTGGGCCGGCTCCGCCCGTATGCGTAGGCAGCGACGAAACCGGGCGACGCGTTCTGCACGGTGACGTTCACGAGTGCGGCCGATGCCGAGGCGGGCACGCCGCCGGTGGCAAGGTTCACCACCACGTCGCTGCGGGCGTTGATGCGGCGGCGGTCCATCGCCGTGAGGGGCTTCTGCGCCAGCACCAGCCTGCCGTCGGCCGTCGCCCTCGTGACGGGTACGTAGTAGCCCACGAGGTCGATGGTCATGTTCATGCCTGCGGTGTGGAACACATCGATCGAACCGGCCGTGCCGACCTTCACCGTGGTGAGGTTGGCCACACTGACCAACGCCGCTTCGGTGACCACGTTCGATTGCCCGGTCACGGCAGTGCCGGCGGGAAACGCGGCGATGGTGCCGGCGGTGGTGCCACCTGCAGCGGTGATGTTCACGACCACAGCGGTGGCGTTCGTTGGCACACCGTGTGTGCCCGCCACGCGCACTCGGATGCGGTTGGGCGCCAACCGGAGGAACCCGAACCGGCCCACCGACGAGCGCGTCTCGGCCACACGCACCTGGGCGGCGGCGACGAACCTGGAGGTGCCGGCGGGCAGTGCTGCGGCGGCCGATGTGGCAGGAATGGCGACGATGGCACTCAGCAGGAGCACGACGGCAAGAAGGGCGGAGCGGAAACGGCGCATGACAGAGAACAGTGTGCCGCACCCGGTGCATGGTGAGCGGTCACCCTCGCTGGACAGTACGTACAAATTTGTCAAGGAACTGTGTGTCGGTGCCGAAGACACCTGCGATGAAGCGTCGTTGGTGGAGCAGCAGTGTCATGACGGGATTGGCGGTTGGCCTAGGTGCCACCGCCATCAGCCTGTTCATGAGCCACGTGGTCACTGCCTCTCCTTCCGACTCGGGCGTCGGTTGTCCGCAGCGCACGGCGGAGATGGCGGCCATCATCCACTACTCGATGAACGGGGCATACCCGTCCACGATCACCCAACTGTCGGACGACGGGTTCAACCCCCCGGATCTGTCGTCCGACGGATTGGTGGCGCGTTCGGATCAATGGACGCTGCGAATGGTGGCCGCAGTGCCACCCACCTTCTTCTGCGACTGACCGTTTCCTCCTGGTCGCAGAAGTTCACACGGCTCGGCATGTTTGCGGGAGCGTGCCGGGCCGTGTGCTGAATGCTCGAGGCGCGCGCGGTGTGGCCGATGCGGGCAACATGGTGTGCATGCGTGATCTTCGAGACATCTGGAACAGCGGCGGTACGGCAGTAGGCGCGTGGGTGCTGCTGCGTGAACCGCTCATCGCCGAGAGCGCGGCCCTCGCAGGCTTCGATTACGTGAGTCTCGACCTGCAGCACGGACTGCTGAGCTACGGCGATCTCGAGGGGATGGTGCAGGCGGTGGTGGCCGGCGGCTCGGTGCCGTTGGTGCGTACCCCGTGGCTCGACCATTGGATGATCGGCCGCGCGCTCGACGCCGGTGCCGCCGGGGTGATCGTGCCGATGGTGAACACCGCCGCCGATGCCGAACGGGTGGCGCAAGCGTGCCGCTATGCGCCGCAGGGCAACCGCAGCATCGGGCCCATCGCTGTGGGCACGCGCCAGCCGAACTACTCGGCCACGGCGAACGACCGGGTGCTGTGCATCGTGATGATCGAGACGAAGGAGGCCGTCGACAACATCGACGCCATTCTCTCCGTGCCGGGCATCGACGCGGTCTACATCGGCCCCAGCGATCTGTCGTTGTCGTACGGCCTGCCGCCGTCGGCCGAGCAGAAGGACCCGGTGTTCCTGGACGCATTGCAGAAGGTGTACGACGCCTGCATCAGCCACGGCGTGGTGCCGGGCATCCATGCCAGTTCCCCCGTGGCGGCGGACCGTCACGCGCTCGGCTATCGGATGATCACCGTGGGGTACGACCTCGGCCCCATGCAGGCGGCCATGGCTGCCGACCTCCAGGTGGGGCGCAGCCTGCAATGAGCACTCGTGTCGGCACGGTGGTGATCGGCGCTGGCCCGATGGGCGCGTCTGCTGCTCGCCATCTGGCCGGTATGCCCGACGCCGGCAGCGTGATGGTGATCGGTCCCGATGCGCCAGTGAGCACGCACGCGCACGCTGGTGTGCATGGTGCCTGGCACGACGAAGCGCGCCTCACGCGCATCATCGCCAACGATCACGTGTGGGCCACGCTGGCCGCCGAGTCCATCGCTCGCTACCCGCAGATCGAAGCGGCGGGCGGCATCCCGTTCCACCGCACGCAGGGTGTGCTGTACGTGCACGAGGCTGCCGAGTCGTTCGCGTTGCAACATCAGGTCGCGACGGATCTGTCGGTGGAGTTCGACGACATCAGCGCCGAACCGCACCGGGTGCCCTTTCTGCGTCTCACCGATGGCGCCGGCCTGCTGCTGGAAGGTGGTGGCGCGGGCACGGTGAACCCGAAGGCGTTGGTGGCGAACCAGTTGCGTGGCGCCGAGCGGTTGGGGGCGGCAGTGCTGCGTCACACCGCGATTGCCATCGACGAAACCTCCAGCGGTGTGGTGGTGCGAACTCGTGAGGGTGCGACCGTGGAGGCCGATCGCGTGCTGGTGGCTGCAGGGGCGTATCTGAACAGTTTCCCGTTCTTCCCATCGCCACTGCCCGTGGTGAGTACCGGCATCACGGCCCTGTTCTACGAGGTGGCTGGCGACGTCGCGGCGGCCCTGCAGGGCATGCCCGGCATCCTGTGGTACCCGCCTGCGGGAGGGTCGCACTTCCTCTACTCGGTGCCGCCGACGCAGTACCCCGACGGCAAGGTGTACTTCAAGATCGGTGGCTATCGAGAGAGTGGTCCGTTGCTTCACGAGGCCGACATCACCGAATGGCATCGCACCGACGGCGGCCGTATGGAGGTGGAGATGCTGAAGGCCTTTGTGGCCGAGCACATCCCGGTGCTGGCAGGGCACGACGCCCATGCCATCGGCTGTGTGATCACCGACACCGATTCCGCCATGCCGATGTTGCGCGAGGTGGTGCCCGGGCGCATCAGCGTGGCCACCGGTTGCGCAGGTGCGGCGGCGAAGAGTTGCGACGAGATCGGCCGCCTCGCCGCCCTGGTGGCGACGGGCGCGAAGTGGGACAGTTCGTTGCCAAAAACAGTGTTCCACGGCTGAATTTCACGCTTCGACGAGCATCGTCAAGAAAACTGTCCACGTTTTCTCAAGTTCTGGCCACCTCCTCCCGAAACACATCTGGGAATCAGCCAGGGATGTGGGAATGAACGAGCCAAACGGACGAGCAAGGTGCAGCACCCTACGATCTTGGGTTGGGGCACTGCTGATGGTGGCGTCGTCGGGCACGCTCGTCGGCTGCGGCCTGTGGAAGGTGAGCAACACCAGCTTCGATGGCAGTGGGTCGGAGGTGGCCGAGGCCGCCGGCTGGACTCGCATGGTCGCCACGCAGCACTACCTGTTCGTGTTGAACGTGCTGCCCGGCGAGGAGATGTTCTCCCATGCCGATCACATGGCGCACCACCCCACCGAGGGTGAACTGATCATCAAGGGCGAGGGCCTGCCGCTCGGCCGGAACGTGCGGCACGTGGAGGCCCACGTCTACGACATCGCCACCGGGCTGGCCATCAGCACGCAGGCTCCCACCATCGAGCTCACGAACCGCACCACGGGCGAGGTCGCGAAGGTGCCGGCGGCGCTGATGCACGACGTGAACATCGGCGAACTCGACCTTCACTTCGGCAACAACGTGCACGTGGCACCCGATAGCGACATCAGCGTGAAGATCTCGCTGCACGGTGAGGAGGCGTCGGTCGATGGCCACCTCGATTGAGACGCAGCAGCGCTCGTGGAGTCGCCGTGTTCGCGACCTGCCGGTGGGCAAGAAGTTGTTCAGCGGCTTCCTGGCGCTCGCCCTGGTGTTGGGCCTTGTGGTCGCATGCCTGTTCTTCACGGTCAACACGTTGGGCGATGCCAACCACGCCATCGTCGGTGTGGCCGCCAAGCGCAGCGAGCTGTCGGATCACCTTCGCTTCGCCGCCGCAGATCTGCGCGGGGCACAGCAGGCGTATGTGTTGGAAGGTGGCACGTCTCGGCAACAGTTCGAAGAGGCAACGAGCCGCTTCGAATCCACGCTCGATGAATTGCGTCTGATGCTCGACGACGGCGTGGAGACGACGTTGCTGCGCAAGATCGCCACCGGCTACCAGACCTTCCTCTCGACCGACCAGCTGATCTGGAATGCGATGCAGCAGGGTCAGCCGACGCTGGCCACCAACCTGGTGCTCGGCGCCGAGAGTCTGGCGTTCGGTTTCATGGCCGAGGACGCCGAGAAGCTGTCGATGCACGCCGACCTCGATCGTCAAGCGGCCGTTGCCGATTTCCAGCGCACGTCGCGCAGCGCTCGCGATCTGGGCATTGCCCTCAGCGCTCTGGCGCTGTTCGTGATGGTGCTGGCCAGCCTGGTGATCACCCGCCTCATCCGCGATCCGTTGGCCCGGGTGCAGCACGCCGCCGAGCGTGCAGCCGATGGCGACCTGTCGGCCTCGGCCGATGTGGACAGCGACGACGAAACCGGACGCTTGGCGAGGGCGTTCAACACCATGCTGGCGAAGTTGCGTCAGCGTGAGGAACTGCTGCTGGGCGACCACCGTCGTCAGGAACTGCAGACACAGGTCTACAAAGCGTTGGAGATGGCCGACGACGAGCAAGCGGCATTGGAGGTGGTGGGCCGCACGTTGGGAGCCGTTCTGCCCGACCGACCTGCCGAACTGCTGCTCGCGGACAACTCCAAGGCGAATCTCGAGCAGTCGGTGGTGTCGGGCCCAGTGCCCGACGGCCCTGGCTGCCCGGTGAATTCGCCATTCTCGTGCGTCGCCGTTCGCGGTGGCGCCGCCGTCACCTTCGAGAGCAGCCGGGCCATCGATGCCTGCCCGCACCTGCGCGATCGTGGTGGCGACCCGTGCTCGGCGGTGTGCGTGCCGGTGACGTTCATGGGCCGGGCCATGGGTGTGTTGCACGTGACGGGCGAAGAGCACGCGCTGCCGCAGCCCGTGGAGATCGATGCCCTGTCGTCGCTGTCGGCGCAGGCCGGCGCTCGCATCGGCATGTTGCGCACCATGACTCGCACCTCGCTGCAGGCGAGCACCGATGGCCTCACTGGCCTGATGAACCGCCGCACGTTCCAGTCGCGCATCCGGGCGATGCGCCGTGGCGGCGTGCAGTTCTCGTTGGTGATGGCCGACCTGGATCACTTCAAGCGGCTGAACGACACCCACGGCCACGAGATGGGCGACCGTGCGCTCACCACGTTCTGCTCGGTGGCCGAAACCATGCTGCGTCAGGGCGACCTGATGGCGCGCTGGGGTGGCGAGGAGTTCGCCTTCGCATTGGTCGGCGTCAGCCCCAGGGCCGCCGCCGAGGTGCTCGATCGTGTGCGCCTGGAGTTGTCGGTGCGCCTCAGCACCAGCGATTTGCCTGGCTTCACCGCCAGCTTCGGCGTGGTGGATGCCAGTGCGTGCGACAGCCTCGACGACGCCGTGCGTCGTGCCGACGATGCGCTCTACGCAGCGAAGGCCTCCGGCCGCAACCAGGTGCTGGTTGCCGGCGCCCCCTCCGCCACTGAGGTGCACACGCCTCATCACCGTGCCGATCGCGCCGAGCGGTCCGAGCGGTCGCTGCAGCCCCAAGGCGTGCTGGCCACCCTCGCCCTCGACGACGACCCCCTCGACTAACCCCCGCCCCGCGGCAGGCCCGCAGGCAGGCAGGCAGGCAGCGGGTGTGCCGGGGCTTCTCGGCGGGATGCTTCCCAAATCGCCTTCTCGGCGGGTTGATTCCCGGCAACCGGGAATCACACCACCCGGAAACCCAGCCGAAGCGCCCGCCGAAGCACCACCCGGAAACCCCGCCGAAGCGCCCGCCGAGTCAGGCCGAACGGCGGATCTGGCTCAGCAGGCTGGGATGCGGCCGCCCGCTGTCGTGGCACATCCACCCTCGCCAGTGAGGTGCCGCGCCGAAGATGGCCGCCACCCAAGCCGAGCGCGGCGAGGCAGGCATGAGGCCCGCACCGCTCGACCCCCACCCAGGCGCCTGCTCGAGCGCAGCCGAAGGAGCGACAAGGCCGGGACTGCCGTCGGTGCGCAGACTGCGAGCAAGGGTCTGGCACTCGTCGTGGCTGGGGGATACGGCGGAGAGATGGGCGACGGCTGACAACTCCGCGTCGGGCACCTCGACGACCCAGATGCGCCGTTCGATGCCATCGAGTTCGTCGGGGTCGGTGATCTCCTCGGAGCGGAGGAACTCGGCCCACGCAGTGTCGGGGCTATCAGCCAGGTACTGCACTGGGCCCTCGCCGACGCCGTGCCATCGCCCGGCGGGTTGATCGGCTGAGTCCCAGGTGAACCCGAAGCGCCGATCGGTATGGCGGAACAGCATGGCCATCGGGTCAGCTCACCGCACCGGCGCCGAGCAGCGTGGCCGACAGTGCCCGAACTTGCGCGGCCGTTGCGCTATCGGGGTCGAACCCTTCGCCGAGAGCAGCGAGCGGCGATTGGTTACCGAGCGTGGAGCGCGGGCGACCCCACCAGCGACGAATGCCGCGGTCGTTGTAGGACCCTACGAGATCG
>CANHST010000096.1 GCA_947463235.1 Acidimicrobiaceae bacterium | reverse complement strand
GGCACCGACTGCTCGGCGAAGAGGTGCACTTCCTCACCGGCACCGACGAGCACGGGCAGAAGGTGGCCGACAAGGCCGCCGCCGAGGGCAAGGACCCGCAGGCGTTCGTCGACGAGATCGCCCCGCTCTACGCCAAGGCATGGGACCGACTGGGCATCACGAACGACGACTTCATTCGCACCACCGAGGAGCGCCACAAGATCGGCGTCCGCGAGTTGCTGCAACGGTGCTACGACGCTGGCGACATCGAGCTCGACGTCTACAAGGGCAAGTACTGCGTGGCCTGCGAGGAGTACTACACCGACGACGAACTGGACCCTGGCGATCTGTGCCGCATCCACCGCCAGCCCGTGCAGTACTACGAGGAGGAGAACTACTTCTTCCGCCTCAGCCGCTTCCAGCAGCGACTGCTCGATTGGTACGACGCCCACCCCGGCGCCATCAAGCCCGAGTTCCGCGGCAACGAAGCCCTCGGCCTCATCCGCAGCGGCCTGCGCGACTTCTCGGTCAGCCGTACCAGCCTGCAGTGGGGTATCCCGCTGCCGTGGGACACCAAGCACGTCGCGTACGTCTGGTTCGATGCGTTGGCGAACTACATCACCGCCATCGGCTACGGCACCGACGAGGAACGCTTCAACACCTGGTGGCCGGGCCGCCATCTCATCGGCAAGGACATCATCCGCCACCACTGCGTGTACTGGCCCGCAATGCTGATGAGCGCCGGTCTGGAGCCGCCGGCCGGTTGGGCCGTGGGCGGTTGGTTGCTCGTGGGCGGCGAGAAGATGAGCAAGACCCAGGGCAACGTGGTGAACCCGCTCGATCTGGTCGACGAAATCGGCGTGGACGGTTTCCGCTACTACGTGCTGGCCGAAACGCCGTACGGCAACGATGGCGACTTCACTGCCGAAGGGCTCGACGCCCGGTACAACAGCGACCTCGCCAACAACCTCGGCAACCTGCTCAGCCGGGTTGCCACCGTGGTGGGCAAGAAGTGCGACGGCGTGGGCCCTGCTCCGTCGCCCGACTCGCCGCTGGCCGCCGTTGCCGCCTCCGCCTACGCCGACACCGCGAAGGCGTGGGACGACGTGCAGCCCAGCCGGGCGCTGGAAGCCACCTGGAGCCTCATCCGCGCCACGAACGCATACCTCGAAGCAAACGAGCCGTGGAAGGCCGAGCCTGGCCCAGCCGTCGACACCGTGATGGGCGACGCGCTCGAAGCGCTCCGCATCGTGTCGGTGCTGGCGTCGCCCGCCGTGCCGGAGTCTGCTCAGGCGGTGTGGCAACGCATCGGCATGCCCGGCAACGTGATCGACCAGCGCCTGCCCGACGCTGCCGCATGGGGCGGGTACCCCGGCGGCCTCGCCGTGGTGAAGGGCGACCCGCTGTTCCCGCGTCGATGAACTACGTCGACACGCACTGCCACCTTTACGACACCCGCGGGGTGCCGGTCGACGATGTCATCGCGGCCGCACGAGCCATCGGCGTGGACACGATGATCAACGTCGGTTGCGACGCGGCCACCACCGCCGCTGCGGTGGCCATCGCTGCGGCACACGACGGCATTTACGCCACCGCCGGGCTGCACCCTCATGAGGCCAAGCACGGCGTCGACAGCATTCTCCACTTCCTCGATGATCCCAATGTGATCGCCGTCGGCGAATGCGGGCTGGACTACTACTACGACCACTCACCTCGCGAGGTGCAGCGCGATGCGTTCGCTGCGCAGATCCAGTTGGCGCACGAACGCGACCTCCCATTGGTGATCCACACGCGCGATGCATGGGCCGACACGTTCGATGTGCTGCGCGCCGAAGGAACGCCGACGCGCACGATCTTCCATTGCTTCACCGGCGGCCCCGACGAAGCCGATGCCTGCCTGGCCCTGGGCGCCTACCTGAGTTTCAGCGGCATCGTGACGTTCAAGGCGGCCCCCGATGTACAGGCTGCGGCAATTCGGTGCCCTGCCGATCGGATGCTGGCGGAAACCGACAGCCCCTACCTGGCGCCGAACCCGCATCGCGGACGCACGAACCAACCGGCGTTCGTGACGCATGTCGTGCAGTTCCTCGCCGACCTGCGCAATGAACCCCTCGAACGGGTTCGCGAGGCCACGGTCGCCAACGCCTGCCTTGCGTTCCCCGCCCTGCGTCCGTAGCCTTTTGCGAGCGGACGGTCGGCAACTGCCCACGCGTGCGCAGCTCACCTGATGAACACCTTCGACCGACGCCGTGTTGCCGTTGCCTGTGCGGTCACCGTGGTTGCTCTGCTGACCCTGTGGTTGTTCAGCAATCGCAGCGCCGACAGCAGCGCTCCCCTGCCCAGCGACTCTGCCATCGGCTCGGATACGGCGCCGCCCACCAGCGCATATCAGCCGGAGGATCCGTTGTTCGTGGGCGGGGCCGAGCAACCCACTCCGCCTGAGGTGATCAACGTGGCAGTGCCGCCGGCACCCGGTGCGAACCAGACGCTCGCCCGGGCCAGCTTCAAGCGCTACGCCGGCGTGGGTACCTCGGTGTGCACCACGCTCTTGGCGCCCGACAGCACCATGCTGAAGGTCACCAACCTCGACAACGGGCAGACCACCACCTGCTTGAACACGCTCGGCATGAGCCTGCCGGCAGGCAGCGATCTGGTGATGAACACCGCCGTGTACATCCTCATCGCCGATCTGGCCGATGCCCCCGTGCCCGTGCGTGTGAGCTGGTAACGGTGCACAACCGGGGCGACATCAACGAACTGTTGGAACGGGGAGGCCTGGCGCCGCGCCGCGACCTCGGGCAGAACTTCGTTGCCGACGCGAACACCGTGCGCCGCATCGCCCGGCTTGCCGAGGTCGGCCCCGGCGATCGCGTGGTGGAGATCGGGGCCGGATTGGGCTCGCTCACGCTGGCCCTGGCCGAGACGGGCGCTCACGTGGTGGCCGTGGAAGTGGACCGCGGGGTGGTGCCGTTGCTCCGCGAGATCACCGAACCACTCGCCAACGTGTCGGTGGTGGAAGCCGATGCGATGCATCTCGACTGGGACGCGCTCCTCGGCGATGAACCCGGGTGGGTGTTGGTGGCCAACCTGCCCTACAACGTCGCCACGCCGCTGATCTGCGACCTCCTCGATGGTGTTCCGCAGATCGAACGCATGCTGGTGATGGTGCAGAAGGAGGCCGCCGAACGTTTCTGTGCTGCTCCTCGCACCGAGCACTACGGCGCCGTGAGCGTGAAGGTGAGCTACTGGGCAACGGCACGCATCGCCGGCCTGGTGCCCGCCAGCGTGTTCGTGCCCCGCCCGAACGTGGAGAGTGCGCTGGCCGACATTCGCCGGCGCGCTGAGCCCGCAGTGGATGCCCCGGTCGACGACCTGTTCCATCTCATCCGTACCGCCTTCGGTCAGCGCCGCAAGATGATGCGGCGATCGCTGGCCGGCGTGGTGGCACCCGAGACGTTCGAGGCAGCCGGCATCGACAGCCAACGTCGACCCGAGGAACTCGATGTGCACGAGTGGGGTGCACTCGCCACGGCCTGGAGACAGGCGCAGTGAACCCCGCCGACGTCACGTTGCTCGCGCCTGCAAAACTGACACTGGAGTTGCGCGTCACCGGCGTCCGCTCCGACGGCTACCACCTCATCGATGCCGAGATGGTCACGCTCGACTGGACCGACGTGCTCACCATCACGCCGGGCGGTACCGGACTCTCGGCCGACGGCCCATTCGCAGCGGGCATGCCACTGGACCACACCAACCTTGTCGCCAAGGCATTGCGGTTGGCCGGGCACGACGCGGCGGTGCATCTCCGCAAGAACATCCCCCACGGCGGCGGGCTCGGCGGTGGGTCCGCCGATGCAGCGGCCGTTCTTCGCTGGGCCGGCTACACCGACGTGGTGGGCGCCTCACGCCTCGGGGCCGACGTGAGCTTCTGCCTGGTCGGAGGACGCGCTCGAGTGCGAGGCATCGGCGAGATCGTGGAACCACTCGAGCCCCAGTCGCTCGACGTCACCCTGGTGATCCCACCGATCGCGGTGAGCACCCCTGCCGTCTACCAGGCATGGGACGACATGGGTGGGCCGAGGGGGGTCGAGAACGACCTCGAACCTGCGGCACTGACGGTGGCTCCAGAACTGGTGCGATGGCGCGATCGCATCCGTGAGGCCGCCGGTGTGCAACCCACGCTTGCCGGCAGTGGAGCCACATGGTTCCTGCGCGGTCATCACCCCATCGGTACCGCAGTGCCGGAGGCGATGGTGGTGCTGACGCGCACCGACCGCCCACGTTGATCGCGGACGGTCGGTGGAAAGAACTCGATTGGTTGGAGAAGAAGCGTTACTTCTTGCCGCGCTGGCGCGCATGCCGCGTACGGCGGAGCATCTTCTTGTGCTTCTTCTTGCGCATGCGCTTACGGCGCTTCTTGATCAGTGAACCCATAGCTCGGGGAACGCTAGCGGCACTCGCACCCGTCCGAAACCCCGCGAGCAAACCCCGGTCGCGTTTCCCTTCCGACGGCTAGCCTCATCCTCGTCTTTCCGGGGTCGTTCAATGGTAGGACAGCGGTTTTTGGTGCCGCTTATAGGGGTTCGAGCCCTCTCCCCGGAACCACAGTCTCCTCGCCTACTCAGGCCAGGAGCCCGCGCACGATGCTGACGGCGAAGTCGGGCATGCCCTCCATGTCCGCCAGTCGGGCCAGTTCGGCTCGCAGGAGCGTTCGACGCGCAGGGTCGAAGCGCTGGAACTGCAACAGGTCGCCGACGAGCCGAACGGCGAGCCCGGCATTGGTGGGCATGAGCGCACCGAGCTCATCCACGAAGGTCCGGTAGCCCTCGCCCGACGCCGAGTGGAACACCGAGCGGTTTCGGGTGGCGAAGGGGAACCACACCGCCATCACCCGAGCACGATCGGAGCGGTCGTAGAGCGGACCCGCCGCGAGCGCTGCGACGCGCTGCACCGTGTCGGAGCGACGTGAGCCCGACTGCGCACGCAACCAACGATCCACCAGTTTGGGCGAGTGCTGCCAATTCTCGTAGGTGGCGGCCAGTAGGTCGTCGAGCGGCACCTCGTCGTAGTGCGCCAACTGGGTGAGCGCTCGCACGGCTCGGGTGCTGTTGAGGCTGCCCAACTGCGCCATCGCCAACTCGGCGGCCTCATCGCTGCCGGTCGCGAGTAGCAGCGCGAGCGCCGGCTCCACGAGCCACCGGATGGCGATGTCGCGAGCCTCCTCGCCGGTCTTCACGTCGTCGTCGAAGCGATCCATCACGGCCAGCACGTCGTCGTGCAGACGCCGACCCAGTTCGAAACGCAGCACATCGAGACCGTTGCTCACGCCATCCACATCGATCTGCACATCGCGGTCGCCCAGCATGAACTCGTCGGGCAACGCGAGCATGTTGGCCAACAGGATCGGGTCGGTGGCCGAGGTGGTGACCGGACGCAACGCTGCCGCCAACACGTCGAGCGTGTGCTCTGCCTCCGCTTCCTTTCCGTCGCGCACAGCATCGACGACGCGGATCATCAGTTCCTGTCCGGCCCACCAACGAGCGAAGGGGTCGTTGTCGTGCTCCACCAGCACCGCCAACGACTCCGCAGGAACCGCCACCGCCAGATCCACAGGGGCGGAGAACCGCCGCAGCGGCGACACCACGAACGGACGATCCGCCTCGACCTCGACGGTGCGGTCGCGACCGGCGAGCACCACGGTGTGCTCCGCAGCCGGAGCCCCACCGTCGATGGACACGTGAAGCTGCTCACCGTCGTCGGCGGCAAAGAAGGCGAGTACCACCGGCATCGCGACCGGCGGATCGTCGGACAGCGAGTCGGTGCGAGCGATCGTCACCGAGTTCGCTACCGGGGTGACCGCCAACGACGGACGGCCGACCCTGGTGAACCAGCGGGCGATGCCATCGATCTCCGCGGCGCGCCCCGGATCACATTCGCGTGCAACCGCCAGGAACTCCGCCACGCCGACGGAACCGAGGTCGTGACGCTCCACGAACGTCGCAAAGACCGTGCGCCAGGTGTCGGGGCCGAGCAGGGTGCGAATCATCCCGAAGATCTCCGCCCCCTTGAGGTACGTGGTGCGGTTGTACAACGCCGTCGGGTCGCTCACTTCGCCGCGCAGCGGCGGGGCGCCGATGGTGATCTCTTCAGGGAACTGCAGTCGGCGCATGTCGAGCACGTCGAGTACTCGTGCGGCATCACCCAGCCAGTGCCGACGGAAGTCGTTCTGGCCCTGCAGCACTGTGAGGCCTTCCTTCAGCGTGAGTTGGCCCCAGCTGCTCACGGTGATGCGGTTGCCGCGCACGTGGTGTCCGTACTCGTGAGCCACGTTGGCAGCAATCAGCAACAGGTCGTCGTCGACGAAGCCGCGGCGATCCACCACCAGCAACGATGGCTCGAAGAACATCAGGCCGTGGTACTCGGTGGCATCGGAGTAACCGGGCACAGCCACCAGCGTGAGGCCGTCGAGGTCGTGCTCGATGCCACCGTTGGCTTCGTCGAACTCCATCACCTTGGCCAGCATTCCGAGCGCGAAGTCGGCACCTTCCACGGTCTCGCGCGACGCCGCGACCGAGATCTCCAATTCCCTGCCCGACGCGCTGATGCGCGGCCTTGTCCACACTGCCAGCTCGCCCGCCACCATCGAGAACAGATACGACGGCTTGGTGATCGGGTCGTCGAAGCGCACCCAATGACGACCATCGGGCAGTTCGCCTTCGTCGACGCGAAGCCCGTTGCTGAGCATCGTGGGGAACTCCGATGGGTGGGCCACCATCGTGACGTCGAAGGTCGCCCGGTTGCTCGGCCGGTCGAGGAACCATGTGATGCGCCGGAAACCCTGCGGCTCGCAGTCGGTGAAGAGCAGCGTCGGTCCGCTGATGATGCCCTTGTGGTGCGGCACCGCCGGCACCACGGCCACACGGGTTCCCACCTGATACGAGCCGGGCGCGAGCGGCAGGGTGAGGGTTCGATCACCCAGCTGGTACTCGTCGGCGGAGAGCACCCGTCCGTCCACCGAGACCTCCAGCGTTTCCAGGCCCGCACCATCGAGCACGAGTGCCTCGCCGACATCGCCCTGCGACACCACGCTCAGCACTGCAATCACTTCGACGCGATCGGGCGTCAACTCGAAGCGGAGGGACGCATGGTCGATACGCCATGGGTCGATGGTGATGCTGCTCGTTTCCATCTCGTCAGTGTGCCGCGATGTAGTCGGACACGAGTTCCACCGCTCGATCCACTTCCGCCAAGGTGTTGTAGTGCGTGGGCCCGATGCGCACCACCCCACCAAGGTCCTGCAGACCGAGAAACTCGATGACGGGCAGGGCATACGAGTGGCCGTTCCAGACGTACACACCGTGCTCGTCGAGGAAGTTGGCCACCGCTGCCGGGTCGAGGCCCGGACGACTGAAGCTCACCGTGGGCACACGCCGGTCGAATGCCGCAGGGTCGGTGATGCCATGCACCTTGACTCCCGGAATCGACTGCAAACCCTCGATGAGGCGACCGCTGAGTGCGTGTTCGTACTCCGCCATCGCGATCATCGCTGCATGGATCTCGGCGGTGCGCTGCGGCACGCCTGGTGTGGCCTGCAGATGTTGCGACCCCATGGCGACACCAAGCCACTGCAGGTACTCGATGGCACCGAGCACGCCCGCCTGCCCTTCCAGGCTCTGGCATCCGGTCTCGAACTTGTTGGGCGACACGTCGGGAACGACGCGCAGTTTGAATGCACGCAGTTGTTCGAGCACCGATCGACGGCCGTACAGAACCGCCTGGTGCGGGCCGTAGAACTTGTAGGTGGAAGCCACCAGGAAGTCGCAGTCGAGTGCCTGCACATCGATCGGGCCGTGCGGCGCGTACTGCACTGCATCGACATAGGTGAGGGCTCCGGCCGCCTTCAACTTCGACACCATCGCCGGAATGGGATTGATGGTGCCGAGGATGTTGCTGGCGTAGTTCAGCGCAGCGAGCCGCGTCCTCGGCGTGATGAGCACGTCGAGTTCGTCGAGGTCGAACTCATAGGTGTCGCGCGACCACGGCAACGTCTTCACGACCAGGCCGAGGTCGTCGGCCATGCGGCGCCACGGCGTGTTGTTCCCGTCGTGCTCCATGTGGGTGACGATGATCTCATCGCCGGGTTCGAACAGTGGACCGAGCACGCGGGTCATCATGAACGTGAGCGTGGTCATGTTCGGGCCGAACACGATCTCGTCGGCACCAGCAGCGTGGAAGAAGTCGGCCATCGCCTCGTGCGCGCGTTCCTCCATTGCCGTCGCCTCTCGCGACGTGCGGAAGTTGCCGTGCATGTTCGCGTTGAAGCTCACCAGCGCGGTCTGCATGTGGTCGAGCACCTCGCGGGGCACCTGGGTGCCTGCCGGGTTGTCGAGGTACACGCGTGGACCGCCGTCGTGCAGCAGCGACAGGGCGGGGAAGTGCGCCCGGATTCGGTCGAGGTCGAAGGTCATCGGTCCCTCCGGGTGGTCACCCAGTTCGTGGTCTCTTGTACGGTGTGCAATAGTAACAGCATGCACGAGGCTGGATCGTCCTCCGAACGCCGAGATGCGGTCGCTCACGGCCTCACCCCAATCGTTCGAATCGCGGATCAACCGCTGCACTGGACGATGGAAGAACGCCTCGCCCACCACGCCTGCCCAGGCACGGGCGTGTCGGTGATGCGCGATGGTCGCCTCGATTGGGCCGACGGGTTCGGGCTGCGCACCGCCGGCACCGACGACGTGTGCGGACCCGACACGGTGTTCATGGGTGCGTCCTGCAGCAAACCCATCACCGCGATGTTGGTGATGCAACAGGTGGAACGTGGCGTGCTCGACCTCGATGCCGACGTGAACACCTACCTACATCGTTGGCAGGTTCCCACGAACGACTTCACGGCACACCAGCCGGTCACCCTGCGCCACGCCCTCAGCCACACGGCCGGCCTCACGGTGGGCGGCTGGGGCATCTACCCGCTCGACGGCTCACCGGTGCCCACCGTGCTCGACCTCCTCGAAGGACGTGCCCCATCGCACATGGGCCCGGTGGTGGTCGACAAGGCGTACGACGGCCACGAGCGCTACTCGGGCGGCGGGTACCTGATCGCCCAGTGCATCCTCGAGGACGTGCTCGATCGCCGGTTCGCCGATCTCGCCGACGAGATGATCTTCACCCCACTGGGCATGAGCCGCACCTCGTTCCAACACCCGCTGCCGGCAGCACTCCGCAACGACGTGGCCTCCGGTCACGGTCCGGGGGCCACACCGTTGGTGGGCGGCTGGGCAGCCTCGGCGGAACTCGGCGCTGGCGGGGTCTTCACCACGGCACGCGACTACGCCACCTTCCTGCTGGCCAGCCGAGCTGCGTTCCTGGGTGAGACCGGCTCGATCCTCGGGAGGACACTCGCCATCGAGGCGATGACCCGCCACGAACACAGCTCCTTCGGGCTCGGGTTTCGCGTGCTGGGAAGTGGCGCCACGCAACGCATCAACCACGGTGGCTCCAACGACGGCTACCAGAACGAGACCGATCTCTTTCTGGAGTCCGGCGACGGGGCTGCGGTGTTCACCAACGCCGTGTCGGGAATCTTTCTGCATCGCGAAATTCTCAACGGCATCGCCGAGACCTACGGCTGGCCCGAGTACTTACTGGCCCCGAAACGCCTGCGGCACCTCACCGCCGAGGATCGCCAGCGTTACGTAGGCGCCTACAAGATCGTCAGCGGCATCGAGATGCCACTGCTGCGAGTGTGGGAGGACGACGGCAAGTTGTTCAACGCCATCGACGGCATGCGCTTCGGCGTGCAGGAGACGTACTGCGACGCCGACGGCGTGCTGTTCAACCAGACCGGCCCCTTCGAGACCAGGGTGAGCTTCGGCCCCGATGGCAGGGCCCACGAACTCGTCGTCGGAGAAGGCGACGTCACTGTCCTGCGCGCCGTGCGCGTGGAGGACGAATCGACCGAGTGATCGGCCGCCAGCAGTCCACACCGAGCGTGCCGAGCGCTCTTGTACATCGTGCAATACTGAACTCACTACTGTCACAAGGGGACACCACCATGCGCATCCGTTCACACGGTCCGTTGCGTCGAATCGCAGCCCTCTCGCTGGTTGCGGTACTTGCTGCAGCCTGCGGCGGCAACAGCCCTACGGCCACGCCCTCGACGCAGCCGCAGACCACCTCGGGCGGCAGCACTGCCGACACCACTCCGCCGACAGATCCGCCGGTACTCACGAATGCGCCCACCACCACCGACCCCACCAAGAACCCGGTCAGCGGAGGCAGCCTGACGGTCGGCCTCAACAGCGAGTCCACGGGCTACAACCCCACCGCAGACGCCTGGGCCGACAGCGGCCACAACGTGGCCCACGCCATCTTCGACCCGCTCGCAACATTCGATGCCGGCGGCAAGGTGGTGCCGTACCTCGCCGAGTCCATCACCCCCAACGCCGATGCCTCCGCCTGGACCATCAAGGTCCGTTCGGGCGTGACATTCCACGACGGCACACCGCTCGATGCT
>CANHST010000095.1 GCA_947463235.1 Acidimicrobiaceae bacterium | reverse complement strand
CTCCCTGAACCTGCGAGAGGATGGCGCCATGACCCCTGAGGACTTCCAGGCCGACGAGCAACTTCTGTTGCGTGCTGTTGCACTGTTGACGGGTTCCGAGATGGCGGAACACTCAGGGTCGTTACCGGTGAGCCTTCCTGAAGTCGGGATTGGCGCGACCGCCGCACTCTCTGGGATGTTCGACGACGTGCTCGGCCAGAGCCGAGACCTGGGAGCGCCTGGGTTCTTCGCGCACATGGATCCACCAACACCGTCGATCACTTGGGCGATGCATCTCTGGATTGCCAGCCGGAACCAGAACCTGTTGCACCCCGACACCGCTCCACGCGCCCGAGAACTGGAGCAGCTCGCAGTGAAGTGGATCGCTCCGTGGTTCGGCATGTCGGGTGGGCACATGACACCGGGCTCCACCGTTGCCAACCTGACGGCGATCTGGGCGGCACGTGAACGCGGTTGCCGCGTCGTCGTGTCGGGAACTGGCGCTCACCTCAGTGTTCGTAAGGCGGCGCACCTCCTCGGCATGGAACACCGAGTGGTCGACGATTGGACCGTCGCTGGCGACCTCACGTCGGCGGTTGCCGTTATCACGGCGGGCACGACAAGCTCCGGTGAGATCGAATCGCTCGATGCCGGGCGCGGCGCCCGTTGGCGCCACATCGACGCGGCATGGGCAGGTCCGCTGCGGCTCAGCGACCGCCACCGCCATCTGCTCGATGGCATCGAGCAGGCCGACAGTGTGGCGATCTCGGCCCACAAGTGGCTCTTCCAGCCGAAGGAATCCGCGTTCGTGCTGTTCGCCGACCACGAGGCGGCGCACCGGTCCATCAGCGTCGACGGCGCATACCTGGCCGTTCCGAACGTCGGGATTCTGGGATCACACGGCGCCGTCGCAGCGCCGCTCGTCGCCATGCTCCTGGCATATGGTCGTGAAGGAGTTGCCGGCATGATCGACCGGACGATGGAACTCGTCGAGGAACTCGCCGAACTGGTCGACGCCCACGACGATCTCGAATCGAGATCAGCCCCGAGCAGCGGTGTGCTGTGCTGGCGCCACCGGCGCGTCAGCGTCGACGACATCAAGCGGCATCTTCCTGAGGGCGTCTTGGTGTCCACCACGACCATCAACGGTGAGCCGTGGCTCCGCTCGGTCGCGGCCAACCCCAGTGCCGACCCAGCCAACGTCGTTGCCGGCGTGCTGCAGGCCGCCAGCAACTTCAACGCACCGTGAACTGGGCGCTCGGGTGAATCACCCCGCCGACCTTCCGACGAACGCCACCAACCCAGCCCTCGCGTGACACCTCAGCTTTGATGAGGGTCCGCTGCCGCCTCGGTGGTTGATTGCTTCGGGCTGGCTCGCCCCGACGTATCGACGGCCTTGCACAGGAGCGCCAGAACGGCATTCGGCGCTACCAGGCAACTCCGTCACACCCTCGCTGCATGCTGGCCATATGAGCGGCCTGGACCCTTTCGACGACCCTGTTCCTCGCCGCGTCGCGCTGTCGCTGGACGAAGCCTTCCGCGTGTTGGAAGCGATCGAAGACGCTCGCTTGGTGCTCCGCGAAAGTGGAGCAGCACCGGGGCTGCAGGACGAACTCGCGACCGTCATCCGCTTGCTCCACGGTAAGTTGGGGCTCGACGAAGGGGGCGTGCAATGACCGAGCAAGAAGTGCTGCTTCCCGCCGAGGCGGCTCGACGGCTGGGCGTGCCGACCCGTGCCGTGGTGCAAGCGATGTACGAGAAGCGACTGCCGCGAGTGAAGCTCGAAGACGGGACGCTTGGCATCCCGGCTGAGGCGCTCGACTCATTCCACGTTCAGGCGGTGTAGCGCCGAGCTGCCGATATGCGTGGCCTGGACGCGAACGAGGCGCCCGGCTGGCTGCCAGGCGCCTCGTTTTTTCGCCAACACCCCTGGGTGGGGTGTTAGCGAAAGAACGAAAGCGCTGGTCAGGATTGGTGCGCCGGTGGTGCCGTTTGGTGCGCTTCACAGAAAAGATGTTGCTCGTTCACACGACCGAACGTGGTGTGTACGGATCGCGTGATAGCGACGAGACATCGGCGATAAGGAGTGGCGCTTTCTCAACGGCTGAAGTGCCACGTTCGTGCTACTCGACCAGCGCCCAGACCCTGTCGTCGCAGCGTTGAAGCAGTCCCTCGCAAATCGTTGGTGCACGCTCGTAGCTAGCGCGGTTCTGCCACTTGGCTTCGTGCGGGCGGGTGCGCACGCGCCCAAGGTCTTCGGCGGTCGACTCATCGTTCATGATGATCGCCATGCGTTGCAGGATGTTGGAGCGGACGCCGTCCCCATTCGAACTCTCGAGGACTTCGACGATGACCTCTCGTAGCCGTGATTGAGGAGTGAGCGCCATGGTCCGAGACGCGAGCACGTTCCCATCTGTGAGTCTTTGAGAGAGTTGGGAGATAGCCGAAACAGGGACGGACGGCGCTGTGGACATTAGGCTCGCAACTGTGTGGAATCGGCGGGCGATCTCGACTTGTGGACGGTGAGACTTCATGCGAGTCGGTGTAGGCGGCGGTAATCGGTTCCTGCGGGGTGGGGTGTCTGTGGGCCGTGGCGGCTTTGGGGCGCGGGTCGGCGCCGGACCGTTCAGCCTCAGCGGGCGCGGCTTCGGCTCCGGGATCATCGGTGCGATTGCTTCGATGATCTGGTTGATGATGCTCGCCGCCTTCTGGCTGGCATGGGCAGCGATAGTTGCCCTGTGGACATTTGTAGTCGAACCACTCGTGTTCGACGTGTTTCTCCCACGATGGCGCCAAGACCCCTCGCCACGTAGCCGCGCAATCCTGGTGGCTGCCTTCATTGTCCCAGCTGGATTGCTGGTTGCCTTGGTGCCCTTAGTCGTACCCGCCGACTCCGATTCCGCCGCTAGCAGCGGTTCGAAATCGGGCGGCGCTCCATCAGGCCAAGCAACCGATCGGCAATGCACGGTAGGCATGAATCTGGAGGACTGCGAGGACCTTGCCGGCCTTTCGGCCGGCGATCGACTGTCAACGATCGACTGTTCCGGCAAGAGCCGTTCCGTCATGTGGGCACGGAACTGGTGGGTGATCGATACGTCGGGCAGCAGCCTGGTGATCTCCAAGGAGAGATCGCGATGCGATGCGTAGGGTGCGGCTGATCTGAACCCGTGCAGTTCGAATCTCGTCGCACAGCCCCACGTGGTTGCCGCCGAGCGTGAGGCCGCACCACACACAGAACACCATCTCGGCGCCTGAGCCGTCCATGCGCAAAGTGAGCGCGCGAAGAGTGAGGAACGCGCCAGGCCGGGACAGGGCAATCGTCGACTGGTTGACGGCAAGATACGCTCGGCCCATGCTTGGCTTTCGAGTCCCAGGGATTCGAGTGTCGACCCGCGGTATCAGGGTCGGCCCTCGGTTTGCCAGCGTCGGTGTTGGCCGTCGAGGACTCTCGGCCTCAGTGGGACCGAGGATCGCTCGCGCGTCCGTGAGCGGCTCGGGCATGCGGGTCTCGAGCGGCCTCGGCCCCATGACGGTTTCCAACAGAGGGCTTCGCCTCAGTGGCGGAGTCGGGCCGTTCAGCGTTGGCGTGAGCAGCCGCGGTATCAGCGGCGGGATCGGCGTGGGGCCGTTCACGGCGTCGGGTTCAGCGCGTCTCCCGAGGGTGCCGAGCGGTTCCTTCGGCGGACTCACACGGCCAACGAAACAACACGCTTCCACACGTCGATACGCCGACCGCTTCGACGCATACGAACCGACCGCTGCGAATCCTCAGTCGACGAGACGCTCTCGCGAGGAGATTCGGCTCGCCTCGATCTACGCCTTGATGGCCGATGCGGCACCGATGGTTGCTTGGGCACGCACCTACGCACCACTGACGGCGCCGCCTGCATCAGCTGTCGGCGACGGAGAACTCCGCCGACTTGCAGAGCAACAACTCAAGCAGGAAGGAAGGCTGACCTGGACAACCAGGCACAAGGCGGAGCTCATCCAACGGAGGACTGACGCACTCCAGCAGGACTTCCTGCATCGCATGGCGGTCCATGAGCACACCGTGCTTCCGACCGTCGAGAAGTTCCGACAACTTGACTGGACCACCAACATCGTCGTGTTCCAGGAGGTCTTCGCTGACAACGGGCTCGCGGCCGTGGCTTTCGATCTCAACGATGCACACCTCGATGTCCTCATGACCTACCCCGAGGCAGAGAGGATCATCTGGCCCGAGAAGTTTGAGTATCGCGAGTCGACTGTTCTCGGAGTCCGCAAACGCACCAAGAAGGAGTTGCGCAACGAGTACAAGCTCGTGATGTTCCAACACATGTGCGCCACAGCGAAGGAGGCGTTGCAGACGCAGCCGGCGCTTGAATCAGTGCGAGTAATGGCGGTCAAGGAGGCGAACGGAGTGCGGCTCGCTGATCTGGAGGTCCTTGGCGACGTGACGCTCGAGCGCAAGCACATCGAGATGCTTTCCGTGGCGGGTGAATGGACGGCGCAATGGGACAACGTCCTCGACACCTGGGACAGGTCGGATGGCATGGTGCCCCACGATCCGGCGTTCCAGTTCGAACTCGACCTCCTGAGCACCGTCGACCAACTTGGTAGTGAGCGCACTCGTCTGGACTCGGTTCTCGGACTCCTCAAAGGGGTGCAGTCCAAGAAGACCGAAGAGCTGCTGACCCTCGGCCGGCTGGCAGAGGTCTTCGACCACCCCCTTTTAGCGCTCGTCGACGACGAGGGCAGCTTCGAAGATCTCGCAGTCATCGAGGTCGACGAGCACTTCGACGCTGGCTCGGCCGACTTCTGGGTGCACGTTGCCGACACGGTGTCATTGTGGGAGTCTGATGAGGAGCTCGCCTCGGGGTAATCGGACGAGAGCCTCCGTCGAATCCAGGAGGGTTCAACCTGTGCGAAGATCTTGAGATGGACGTGAATGGGGAATGATCGGCGACGTCAACGCGTGTTGGTGGCCGGTCGAGTCAGCGACTCATATGCCGACAAGGCGACCGCTGCGTGCCGGAGAGTTCTGCTACGCGGCGCTTGGACCGATGATCACCCATCATCTCGTCGACTTCTGTGACAGGGCCATCGGACACGGAGTACCGGTCGATCCGCGCGTGGTGGGCCTGATCGCAGAGTTGAGGATGGTCGACGGACAACGGCCCGACATGCTTGTCCTGCTCGCAGTCGCCGCTGCGGCGGTAAGGGAGCGGGCCCTCGTAATCGAGAGGCCCGAATCCGTCGACAACCTCTTCGACACCGCGGCTCTCGACGAGACCTACAAGTTGTTCGGGTCGTACGTGCTTGAGGCGGCCGAGCAGTTTGGTTTCGACGTCGAGACTCTGACCAAGTACATCAAACACCACTGGAACCACTACACCGAAGGTCAATGGCCACCGTCAGGTCTCAACTACTCCACGACGCCACCTACCCCCGTTCCGAGCCCTCCATCGCCGTCGCGTAGCGCAACTGGAAGTCTCCTGAAAGATGAACCCTCGCTGAGGTTCGCTGTGGCTTGGCAAGTTCTTGCCGAGTTGGCCAACCGGCATCCAGCCGGACTGAACTTCTTTGTCGAGCACCATCACATGGGATGGCCGATGCCGAGTATCAGGGTTGCCGAGAATGCCGTCCTACTGAACCCCATCACCGATCCCGTTGCCATCTTCGAGGGTTCATTGACCGTGCTGCCAGAGCTCTGGAACCAAGTCGATGCGAATGGAATCCAAGCGGGTATATCTCTGATCGAGGCACGACTTGGGCTCCACCAGTCCGGTCCGCTCGCATCGCTAGGAGCCCAAGAGGCGTGCATGAAGGTGGTGGCAGCGTTCGCCCGCCGTCTGCTGTTCCAACAACTCGGCGATGCCGTCATCTTCGTGGCCAACCCACCCGCCTACGCATTTGAGGACGATCCGCTGGCGAATCTTCAACGGCGTTGGCCGGGTCTCGAAGGGCCTGCGGACCGTCTTTGGCAACTCGACGACGGCCACCGACAATGCATTGTGAGCATCGACGGTTCGGGATGGACCCGACGGGGCGAAAGGCTCGATCTCGTCGATCTCGTCAGAGTTCAGGGCGCGAATGCCGCGCTCACCGCGCTGATGGACTGACTGCGCTACGGATTGCGCCACATGCCCGATTGCCCATCCGGGCTAAGAACGCCGGGAAGCCTTCGTGTCCTATTGTCGAGAGTGCACGCCTCGTCGAACTGGGCCTTCTTCCGCTCCGGGCCATCGGGTCGGACCCTGACTCGACGCACTTCGAGGAGAGTTGGGCTGTCAGCGGACTCTCGGACGCCGGGGCTCGGGCGATCGGAGCGGACTTCGGCCAGGCCGCGGTCTTTCGCCTGCAGGAGAGGTCATAGACCGTTCTGGAATACTCGGGCAAGTGGGAAGTCTCCCGGACAGTCTGACCTCGCCTGCTGCACGCGGTGCGCCGAACACCTAAGTTCAGCCCGGCTCCGAGGAGCCGGACTGACCAAAGTATTCCGGGAATGTAACCCGGCTATTCCGGGCATACACCCCTCGGTGGGGTGTTAGCGAAATGAATGAAACCCCTGGTCAGATGGGTTGACGGTCGACCGTCTCGGCGGTGCTTTCACACGCAAATCGCCGTTCGTTCACACGCCGCCTGCTGAGTCGCTGAATGTCGAGGCCCTCGTAGCTCAACTATCGAGAGCGACCCATTCCTCGGCGACGTTCTTCCATTCGGTGACTCGTCCGCGCAGGGAAGCAATGGCTACGGGGCCGACGTCTCGACTGTCTTTGGAGCCGCCGCGATTGTCGCCCATCAGGTACACAAAACCCTCGGGAACCTTCACGGACTCTCCGTCGCCGCCACACGAAGTGTTGGCGTCAGCCGGCAAGAACGGTTCCTCTTCAGCCGCTCCGTCAATAGTGAGTACACAGTTCGAATACTCGACGGTCTCACCCGGGAGTGCGACTACGCGCTTGACAGCAATCTCGTTGACCTGCTCGTCGAGCCACACGGTGACGTCGTTGCGGTTGGGGACGCCACCTTTGAACGCGTCTTTGTCGACATGAATCTCTGCGTTCTTCGCGATCGTGGGCTCCATTCCCGCGCTGCTCATCGTCATCGAAGTGGGGGGCGAACCGCTGCAGGCGCTCGCCACAACAATCGCGGACACGATGAGTACAGAGGTTTGTTTCAAGTGCCCAAGCATGGACCGGAGAGTAGTTGCTGACTTGTCGCTGAACCTTGGATTCTTTCGAGCGGACTGTATGGAAGGCGAGGTCCGGCAGGGTCGAATACGCTGTGGAGAATGGATGTGCCGCATACCTTCACTGGCGACACATCGCTGTGGAGTCGTGACGACGTACTGACGCGACCGTGCCCGATCCCCGAACGGCCCGGTGTCTATGGCTGGTGGTTTGATCGCGTGCCTGCCGGCGTCCCTGTCGAGAGTTGCCTCGTTCGCGATGGCCTGACCCTGCTCTATGTCGGGATCTCTCCGAAGGCGCCACCGATGAACGGCAGGCCGCCGAGCAAACAGACCGTGAAGACCCGGGTTCGTTACCACTACACCGGCAACGCCGAAGGTTCGACGTTGCGCCTGACCTTGGGGGTCCTGCTCGCCGAGGAGCTGGGCATCGAGCTGCGACGTGTCGGTAGTGGTACACGGCACACGTTTTCGACGGGGGAGCAGCGGTTGTCGGAATGGATGGGTGAGCACGCCTTCGTCACCGTCACCGAGCATCCTGAGCCATGGGTGTTGGAAGAACAGCTGATCACCGAATGGTCGCTGCCACTCAACCTCGATCAGAACTCGCACCCGTTCCGGTCGGTCCTGTCGGCGATGCGATCCGCTGCCAAGCAGCGCGCCAAAGACCTTCCCGTCCTGCCACGTTGACCACCCACGGTGAACCCAGGGTTCGCGTCATGAAACACCATCTCGGCGGCTGAGTCCTCACCACTCAACATCCACGCGCACATCGTGACTGTCAGCGGCCCCCGCCGGGATGCGTGGGGCGACCACCTGCAACTGCGTCAGCGTCCAGTCCGCCTTGGAGTAGTTGCAGTTCGAGCACGCTGTCGCCAGATTCCACATCTCGGTCGGCCCACCGAGCGCCGCCGGGTGGACATGGTCCGCGACAGCAGTTACCCACAGCCACTTGCCGACATCGACGTTGCGTAACGCTCCCGACTTCCCGCTGCCCAACAACGACCCGTCAACCACCCGGAGCCACGGGGTGACCTCACCGAACTCGGTGACCAGACCCGGGACGTGGCCGCCCCGCCGCTGTGTCACCACCGGCACGCCGCAGTAGCTGCACCTGTAGCCGTCGCGTTCGAAGACCGCTGAGGACAGCGTCGTCGTGAGCGGCTTCGTGGTCTTCTCGCCCCACACCTCCGGTGGCTCGAAAAGGCTGTCCGGCCATCGCGACTTGTCCCGCATGGCCTTCACTTGGGCATTCCATGCCTCGAGCATCTGATTGCCGTCGATGCTTGCCCAGAGCTCGCCTGCGAGGGCTCTTTTGCCTGCTTCGAGGGCGTCGAGCGCGGCGCGCACGGTTGCTGCGTTTCCCGCGGCGAGGATCAGATCGTTTGGACGATCGAGCCATGTGGCCCACGCGTGCGACGGAGATGTGAATGTCACAGGGTGATTCTCGCGCCCCCTCAGGCTTCGGAAAGTGTGGCGAGCGAGGTTAGGCAGCGTCGGGCTCCGGGGTGTCGGGTCGGATGAACTCCCATTCGTGGGGTCCGTCGTCGATGGCGAGGAGCGGGTGGTCGGGGTCGCCGAGGCCGGTGTGTTCGTGCCAGTTGCGGACCATGCGCAGGTTGTAGGAGGCGTTGACGAGTGCGATGGTGATGTGGATGAACGCGAGGCCGGGGGAGGAGCGTCGATCCTGAACGACACGAGCCCGGGCATCGCCCGGGCTCGCGCCGTTGACGAAGGATGCCTTCGAGGCATCCCTAGGGCGCACGGCGCTTGGGGCCTCCGCTAAGCACACGCGGCCGTCCCCGCGCATTCGCTGATTGCCTATGTCGTGCTGGAGGTCATGTTCAGATGCTTCGCCGAGCCGCCATCGCGTCACCGAGCCTGGTGAAGAGCACACCTAGGGCAAGCACGATTCCTTCGATGATCAGAGAAGCGCCCACACCCAAGAGCACGCCAGTCCTGACAAGCGACCGGGTCTCGCCTGCCTGGGCAATCGGGCTGCTCCAGGCGTACGACGCTCGGAGGAAGTCCGACGAACTCCACTCGACCCAGCCATTTGCCGAGGTGATCGTCGGTGACGCGTGTTCGATGCTGAGACTCAGGTCCAACGGTCCGGAGGTCGCGCAGGAACTTTGGGATGGCACGTGGAACGCATTCATCTTCGTCGCGGTCGCCCACTGCGACGTCACGATGTCCTCGATGCTGGAGTTCAGGTCCGGGAACGCGACCGACCCGCGTGAACCAAGTCTCACGCTCAGGGGCTCGACCTGGATGCCCTCTAATCCGGCGGCCGTGTCCGTTGACGCTAGATACGGCCTTAGATCGCATGCGTCGAGTTCTCCCTTGCACGGCGTTGAGGAGACCGTTACCTCGTAGAAGTCCACATCGTCAGCCGAGCCGACTGGCCGGAGCGGGCCTCGGCCGACACCGTTGAGGAGCGACCCTGTTTCGAGGGTCAGCGGCTGGATTCGAGCGGCCGCTTGTAGAAAGAGAACAAGCCTTGTCGCATCGCTGGCCCCGCAAGCCGCCACTTTGTAGGTGGTGATTGTGGTTTCGGGCTCCTCGAACACCGACAGCGAGACTCGCAAGGTGTCGGAGGGACTGTAAACCCCGTCTGTGATAACGCCGGCACGGCTGCTCAGCCTTGGTACCTCGGCAGGGCGTGTGGAGGCGTCGAAGTCCGCAAGATTCCATCTGACCAATACGACGCCGAGCAGTACGAGAAACGCCGCGAGTCCTAGCTTGACCCTTGAGTCGATGTGGGTCCGCTCGCTGCGCTTCCTCGACCGTCGCGCCGACACGGTTCTTACGATAGCTGTCCCTATTTGTGTCTGTTCAACGGCTGTCACTCGAGCGGTGTCGAGCGCGTGCGGCAAGGGTGGCAGGGCCGAGCGGCGGCGGCGCCCAGGCTCCTCCGGTGGTGAGCAAGGCTGCTGTCCGCACTGCGGGCGCAAGCCCGCACTTGCATCGAGAAACCGTGCGGGTCGTCTCCCAGCTTCAGGCGGCGGGACGAAGCCGACCTGAATCAGTCGCTCGTCCGCTGGCCGACGGGGGTTCCGATGCTCTCGTCGCCTGCGTCGCTCCGAACTGCGGAGACCCGCCTCCTGCTGAGACGCGAACGAGGCGCCTGGCTGGCTGCCAGGCGCCTCGTTATTTCGCTAACTGTTGGGGTGTTATTTCGCTAACACCCCTCGGTGGAGCTGGGGGGAATCGAACCCCCGTCCATCAGGCGCTGAACGCCCGTGCTACGACCATTCCCGACTCACTCCCTAACGCAGGGAGACCGGCGGGTCGGTTGGCTGTCACCCGAAAGTGGCGGCCCGCGAATCGTCTTTCCGAATCGTCATCGGTCTTTCCCGACG
>CANHST010000094.1 GCA_947463235.1 Acidimicrobiaceae bacterium | reverse complement strand
GCACACGGGAGCCTGGGATGCCATGCACCACCTCGTCGTTCACCGACGCGCAGATCACCGCCGGGAAGCCGTGATAGCCGAAGAAGTTCGACGTCGCGTTGCGCCGCTCGATGACATCACGACCCAGTCGATCCAGGGCCGCCGTGGTGATGCCGGGTCGCACCGCAGCGCGAATCACCGCATGCATCTCCGCCACCACCTTGCCGGCGGCTCGCATGTGCCGCAGTTCTTCGGGAGTGCGTCGGGGAATGCCGCCCCGACCGAAGCGGCGCGCCATCAGCTGGGCCGACGGGCCGCGTCGACCGACTCGGTGAGGCGGCGGAACACCTCGTCGGGATGACCGACTCCATCGATGACGGCAAGGCGACCGTGTTGGCTGTAGTACTCGATCAGCGGCGATGTCTGCTGCTCGTACAGATCCAAGCGATGATCGATGGCCTCCGGAGTGTCGTCGTCGCGCTGCATCACGTCACCACCGCAGACCTCGCAGATCCACGGGTGCTTCTCGCTGCCATTCGCCACGTAGTTCGTGCCGCAGTCGCGGCACACGCGTCGAGCCGACAAGCGCTCGAGCACCATCTCGCGCGGCACGTCGAGATCCAGCACCACATCGAGCGGCAGCTCGGCGGTGATCTCGTCGAGGGCCATCGCTTGGGGCACCGTTCGAGGGAACCCGTCGAGGATGTAGCCGCGGCCCATGGTGTCGGGCTGGCTCAAACGCTCGCGCACGATGCCCACCATGATGTCGTCGCCCACGAGGTTGCCCTGGTCCATGACACGCTTGGCCATGATGCCCAACTCGGTGCCTTCACGCACCGCAGCGCGCAACATGTCACCAGTGCTGATGTGAGGAACCACAAAGTGGCGCGACAACCTCACGCACTGTGTGCCCTTGCCAGCGCCTTGGCGCCCGAGCAGGATCAGCCGGGCGCCCGGGATCACTTCAGGAAGCCCTCGTAGTTTCGCAACATCAGTTGGCTGTCGATCTGACGCATGAGTTCCAGCGCCACGCCCACGGCGATAAGCACCGTGGTGCCGGCGAACGGGAAGTTGCGGACTCCGAAGGCCCACAGCAGCACATACGGCAGGATGGCGATGAACGCCACGAACACTGCGCCCGGCAGGGTGATGCGGTTCACGGCCTTGGACAGGTACCGCTCAGTCTGCGGGCCGGGGCGCACGCCGGGGATGAAGCCACCCTGGCGACGAATCTGGTCGGCCTGACGAATGGGGTCGAAGGCGATCGAGTTGTAGAAGTAGGCGAACGCAATGATCATCAGCGAGAAGAGAGTGATGTACACCCAGTTCTGGCTGTTCACCAAGTAGGTGTCGACCCACTTCTGGATGGATGCACGCCAACCCTCGCCGCTGGAGCCACCGAGCAGGTTGGTGAGCAGCACGGGCAGCAACAGGATCGAGCTGGCGAAGATGATCGGCACCACGCCGCTCTGGTTCACCTTCAGCGGGATGTAGGTGCTCTGGCCGCCGTACATGCGCCGGCCGACCACACGCTTGGCGAACTGCACCGGGATACGACGCTGGGCCAATTCCACACGCACCACCGCGATGATGATGCCGACGCTCACGGCAACCAGCAGGGTGAAGGGCACCCAGCTCTTCTCCTGGTAAATGGAGTAGTAGCCGAACGGCAGGCGGCTCACCACGGAGGCGAAGATCACCATGCTCATGCCGTTGCCGATGCCGCGCTGGCTGATGAGCTCGCCGATCCACATCAGCACCGCCGTACCGCCAACCAGGGTGAGGATGACGAGGTAGCCGCGCGGCCACATGCCGTCGGGCAGCAGCTTGATGTTCTGCGGCAAACGCTGCGCAGCGCCGAAGAAGGCGTTGCCGTTGCCATTACCGAAGATGAACGTGAGGGCCGTGGCCTGCAGCGTGGCGATGCCGATGGCGAGATAACGCGTGTACTGCGTGATCTTGCGCTGACCGACCGCGCCCTCCTGCTGCAACTTCTCCAGCTTCGGGATGACCACACCCAACACCTGCATGATGATGCTGGCGGTGATGTACGGCATGATGCCGAGCGCAAAGATACTGAAGCTGCCGAACGCGCCACCCGAGAACATGTCGAGAAAGCCGAGGGCACCCTGCGACTGCACGCCCTGCTTGAACTGGATGACAGCGTCGCGATCGATACCCGGCACGCGCAGGGCGTTACCGGCTCGATACAACAAAATCATGGCCAGCAAGAACAGAATTTTGTTCCGCAGGTCGGGGACCCGGAAGACGTTCTTCAGGTTGGAGAACACAGACTGGCTCCCAGTGAGGTGTGGTCGGCTTCTGTCGAAGACCGAGTCAGATCAACGGTTGGTGAACTGGTTGCCCTTGACGGGCGGACGGCCCTGCTTGAACGGCAGCGGCAGGATCGTGACGCTACCTCCAGCGGCAACGATGGCAGCTTCTGCGGCCTTCGACACGCCATGCGCCGTGACGTTCAGCGCGGTGGTGACCTCACCACGGGCGAGCACCTTCACGAACGTGTTCTTGCGAACGTAGCCGGTGGCGACGAGCACCTCAGGGGTGATCTCGGCCTGGCCGATGGCCGACAGCTGGTCGAGGTTGACCGGGCTGTACTCGACGCGGAAGGGGTTGTTGAAGCCCTTGAGCTTCGGCACGCGCTGCTTGAGCGGCATCTGGCCACCTTCGAAGCCGCGGGCAACCTTGCCACGACCGCGAGAGTGCTGGCCCTTGGTACCGGCGCCGGCGGTCTTGCCGCCCTTACCGCCGATACCGCGACCGACGCGCTTCTTTGCCTTGTTGGACCCCGGTGCGGGGGCGAGTTGGTCAACGCGCATGATGTCAGCTCTCCGTGTTCTCCGACACCTCGATGAGGTGCGGAATGCGGGCGATCATCCCGCGGATCTCGGGACGGTCGGGCAGGATGTTCGTGTCGCCGATCTTGCGCAGGCCCAGGGCCCGCAGCGTGCCACGGTTCTTAGGCTTGTTGCCGATGGCGGAACGGATCTGCCGGATGGTGAGGGTCTTCTCGGTGCTCATCAGTGGGTCTCCCCTGCAGCGATCTGCTTCTTGCGATCGTTGTACGCCTTGAGCACACCCTTGGGCACGAACTCCTCAGCGGCGAGGCCACGGCGAGCCGCGACTTCATCGGGGCGCTGCAGCGACTTGAGGCCGTTGATCGTGGCGCGAGCCACGTTGATGGCGTTGGCCGACCCAAGCGACTTGCAGAGCACGTCGTGGATACCGGCCTCTTCGAGGATGATGCGGGCTGCGCCGCCGGCGATCACACCGGTACCGGGAGCTGCGGGCTTCATGAGCACGCGGCCGGCCGAGTTGATGCCGATGATGGGGTGGGTGATGGTGCTGCCGGCCAGCGGCACATCGAAGAGGTTCTTCTTGGCCTCTTCGGTGCCCTTCTGGATGGCGAGCGGCACTTCCTTGGCCTTGCCGTAACCCAGACCCACGCGACCGTTGCCGTCGCCAACCACCACGAGGGCGGTGAACGAGAAACGACGACCACCCTTCACGACCTTGGCGACGCGGTTGATGGTGATGACGCGAGACTCACGCAGACCCATGGGGTCCGGTGCGCGCTCTTCGTTGCGGTTGTTGCCGTAATTCGAGGGACCGGCCATCAGAACTCCAAACCTGCTTCACGGGCCGCAGTGGCGACTGCGGCGATACGGCCGTGGTAGGCGTACCCACCGCGGTCGAACACGACCTTCTCGATACCGGCAGCCTTGGCACGCTCGGCCACCAGCTGGCCCAGACGAGTGGCGGCGTCCACGTTGGCACCCGAACCTTCGAAGGCAACCTCGTTCGTGGTGGCCGACACCAGGGTGCGGCCAGCCTCGTCGTCGATCACCTGAAGGATGAGGTGCTTGTTGGACCGGTACACGGCCAGGCGCGGACGAAGTGCCGTGCCATGGATCTTCTTGCGTACGCGACGGTGGCGGATGAGGCGGCCGTTGCGGCGCTTCTGTGCGACTTTGCTCATGAGTTCTCTCCGCTCACTTCTTGCCGGTCTTGCCGGCCTTGCGCAGGACCTTCTCGCCGAGGTAGCGCACACCCTTGCCCTTGTAGGGCTCGGGCTTGCGGACGGCGCGGATGTTGGCAGCCACTTGACCCACGACTTCTTTGTCGATGCCGCGCACGATGACGCGGGTCTGGGTCGGCACTTCGAAGGTGATGCCCTCGGGCGCCTCCATGATGACCGGGTGACTGAAGCCCAGCGCCAGACGCAGGGTGGTGGGGGTGACGGCCTCGGCGCGGTAACCCACGCCGATGATCTCGAGTTCCTTCGAGAAGCCGTCGGTGACACCGACCACCATGTTGCTGACGAGGGTGCGGGTGAGTCCGTGCAGCGAGCGGTTCTGCCGCTCGTCGTTCGGACGCTCCACGATGAGTTGCGACTCTTCCTGGCGGACCGTGATGGCGCCGGGAACTTCGCGAGAAAGGGTGCCCTTGGGACCCTTCACGGTGACGGATGCACCGTCGATGGCGATATCGACGCCACCAGGGACGGCGATGGGTGCCTTACCGATACGAGACATGACGAATCCTCTCTCTCACCACACGTAGCAGAGGACTTCGCCGCCCACGTTGCGCTTGCGCGCTTCGCGGTCGGTCATGAGCCCGTGGCTGGTGGACAGGACGGCCACACCCAGGCCTCCGAGCACGCGAGGTACTTCGGAGCTCTTGCGGTAGATCCGCAAGCCGGGGGTGGAGATTCGGCGAACACCGGAAATGGTGCGACGACGATCGTTCGAGTACTTCATCGAGATCGTCAGCACCTCGCCAGGACCGGAGGTGGAGGGAGCCACGGAGAAACCCGAGATGTAGCCCTCCTTCTCCAGGATGGCGGCCAATGCGACCTTCTGCTTGGAAGCGGGCATGCGAACCTCGTCGTGCATTGCCGTATTGGCGTTGCGGACTCGGGTGAGCATGTCGGCGATGGGATCAGTGAGCATTTGTACTCCTCACCAACTGGCCTTGGTGACGCCAGGGATTTCGCCGGCATGGGCCATCTCACGGAGGCACACGCGGCACAGGCCGAACTTACGGAACACGGAGCGAGCACGCCCACAGCGGCGGCAACGCGTATAACCCCGAACCTTGTACTTCGGGGTGGCGTTCGCCTTGTTGATCAACGACTTCTTTGCCATTGCGGTGCCCTCTCCTACTTCTTCTTCTTCGCCGGGGCCTTGGCGCCCTTACCGCCGCGGACCGGGCCGCGACGCTTCTTCTTCGGGCTGGCCTCGCCGTCGGCACCCTTCTTGAAGGGGAAACCGAAGGCGTCGAGCAGGGCCTTGCCATGCTCGTTGGTGTTGGCGGTGGTGACGATGGTGATGTCCATGCCGCGGTTCGCGTCGATCTTGTCGTAATCGATCTCCGGGAACACGGTCTGGTCGCTGAGGCCGAACGTGTAGTTGCCACGGCCGTCCCAGCTGTTCGCCGGCAAGCCACGGAAGTCGCGAATACGGGGGATCGAGACGGCGATGAGCCGGTCGAGGAACTCCCACATCCGGTCACCGCGAAGGGTGACCTTGCAACCGATGCTCTGGCCCTCACGCAACTTGAACGATGCGATGGAGGTGCCGGCCTTGGTGATGATCGGCTTCTGACCGCTGATCTTGGTGAGGTCGGCCACAGCGCCCTCGAGCAGCGACGGCTGCTGAGTGGCCTTGCCCACGCCCATGTTGATCACGATCTTTTCGAGCTTCGGCACCTGCATGGGGTTGCCGAGCTCGAGCTGGGTCTTCAGCTGGCCACGGATCTCGTCCTGGTAGCGCTGCTTCAGACGGGGCACGCTCTTGGTGGTCGTGCTCATCCGATCACCTCACCGGTGGTCTTGGCGACGCGCACCTTGGTGCCGTCGGCGTTGGTCTGGTAACCCACGCGAGTGGGCTTGCCCTTGTGCACGAGCATCACGTTCGATGCATCGACCGGCATGTCGCGGTCGATGATGCCGCCCTGCTGGTTCTTGCTCGACGGCTTGCTGTGCTTCTTGGCGGTGTTCACGCCGTTGACGATGACCTGGTTGGTGCGGGGGAAGACCTGCACCACTTCACCTTCTTGGCCCTTGTCCTTGCCGGCGATGACGACGACGGTGTCGCCCTTCTTGAGCTTCATGGTCACAGCACCTCCGGGGCCAGCGACACGATGCGCATGAACTTCTTGTCGCGCAGCTCACGGCCGACTGGGCCGAAGATGCGCGTGCCACGCGGCGTGAGGTCGTCCTTGATGATGACGGCGGCATTCTCGTCGAAGCGGATGTAGCTGCCATCCGGACGACGCTTTTCCTTCTTGGTGCGCACGACGACGCACTTGACGACGTCGCCCTTCTTCACCGCGGCGCCGGGAATGGCGTCCTTGACGGTGGCGACGAAGATGTCACCGATCGAGGCGTAACGACGGCGAGTGCCACCGAGCACCTTGATGCAGAGCACTTCCTTGGCGCCGCTGTTGTCGGCGACGCGGAGACGAGATTCCTGTTGAATCACTTGGCACGCTCCAGCACTTCCACGACACGCCAGCGCTTGTTCTTGCTCAGCGGGCGGGTCTCCATGACGCGGACACGGTCGCCCACGTTCACATCGTTCGTCTCGTCGTGTGCGTACAGCTTCTTGGTGCGCATCACGAACTTGGCGTACTTCGGGTGGCGCACGCGCTCGATGACGGCCACGACCGCGGTCTTGTCCATCTTGTTCGAGACCACCAGGCCCTCACGGACCTTGCGGGTGTTGCGCTCGCTCTGTTCGATTGTCTCGGCCATCACCGTGCTGCCTTTCCGAGGCCTGCCTCAGCCAGCGCGATCTCACGTGCGCGGATGTGGGTGTTGATACGTGCGATCTGGCGCTTCACGGTGCGGATCTCGGCGTTGTTGTCGAGCTGACCGGTGGCGTTGCGGAAGCGAAGGTTCAGCGCCTCCTGCTTCGTGGCCCGCAGTTCCTCGACGAGGGCGGCCAGATCCATTTCCTTGAGTTCAGTGTTGGAACGTGCCATCAGAACGTCTCCTCACGGGTGATGATGCGCGCCTTGATGGGCAGCTTCTGGATGGCCTTGGCCAGAGCGGCCTTGGCGATCTCCTCGTTGGGGTACGAGAGCTCGAAGAGCACGCGGCCCGGCTTCACGACGGCCACCCAGAACTCCGGGTTGCCCTTGCCAGAACCCATGCGGGTCTCGGCCGGCTTCTTCGTGACGGGCTTGTCGGGGAAGATGTTGATCCAGACCTTGCCACCACGCTTGATGGCTCGGGTCATGGCGATACGAGCAGCCTCGATCTGGCGGGCGGTGAGCCAGCCCGGATCCAGGGCCTGGATGCCGTACTCGCCGAAGGCCAGCTCATTGCCGCCCTTCGACTGTCCGGTCATGCGGCCGCGGTGGTGCTTGCGGTGTGCGACTTTACGGGGCATCAACATGATGAATCAGTCCTCCCCACGGAAGTGCGGGGCCTCGTGCGCTGCACCGTGGGTGCGGCGGGCGATTTCTTCTTCCTCATCGAGGAGCTTCTCCAGTTCCGGATCTGCTTCCTTGATGAGCGGGGCTGCCTCGAGCTCGGGCTCGTCGCTCTTCTTGCGAGCGCCCGACGAGACCACCTTGCGTGCCGGCGGCATGCCGGAGGTCTCGCCCACGGCCATAGCGGCCTCACGGGTGACCTTGTCCTCGGTCTGTGCCTTGTAGGGCACGATGTCGCCCTTGTAGATCCAGACCTTCACACCAACGCGACCGCTGGAGGTACGAGCCTCACGCATGCCGTAGTCGATGTCGGCGCGCAGCGTGTGCAGCGGCACTCGGCCTTCGCGGTACCACTCGGTACGGCTCATCTCAGCGCCACCCAGTCGACCCGAGCACTGCACGCGGATGCCGAGTGCGCCGGCCTTCTGAGCGTTCTGGACGGCGCGCTTCATGGCACGACGGAAGGCGATGCGGTTCACGAGCTGGTCGGCCACGCCCTGGGCGATGAGGGCTGCGTCGAGCTCGGGGCTCTTGATCTCGACGATGTTCAGCTGCACCTTGGGGTTGCCGGTGATCTGCGTCAGCAACGCACGGAGCTCGTCGGCCTGGGCGCCACGACGACCGATCACGATGCCCGGACGGGCGGTGTGAATGTCGACCCGCACCTTGTCGCGGGTGCGCTCGATCTCGATGCGGCTCACTGCGGCGGACTCCAGCTTGACCATCAGGGCCTTGCGGATCTTCCAGTCCTCGGTGAGGTAGTTCTTGTAGTCGCGCTCGCTGAACCAGCGGCTCTTCCATTCGGTGGTCACACCGAGGCGGAAGCCGTAGGGGTTGATTTTCTGACCCATCAGTTGTTCTCCTCGGCATCGGCCGCGTCGTCGTCTGCGGCCTGCTGGCTGGGAGGTGCGCTGAAGCCAGCAGCTTCTGCGTTCTCCACCGTGTCGAACCAGAATTCGGCCTTGGTCTGGTCGTAGTAGCGGGAGCCGGGCTCGTGGTACAGCATCGACTGCTGGTTGCCCTTGATGGCGTGGCCCTCGGGGGCCTCGTCGCTCTCGGCGACCACGGCACCAGCGAAGGCGACCGGAGCCACTTCGTCGGAGGCGACCTCGTCGGTCACTGCGTCGGTCTCGGTGACGGCATCGCCACTCTTGAGACCTTGGGCCTTGGTGCGGCTGCGCTCGACGCGGGCGGCGCGGCTGGCGGCGGTGCCACCGGCGGCGACGCGGCGACGACCGGCAGCGGTGCGCTTGGCCTCACGTGCCTGCACCACTTCGATGCGATCGTCGTCGAGGCGATCCACGATGACGGTGATGTGTGCGGTGCGCTTGTTGATGCGTCCGGCGCGGCCACGTGCACGGGGCGTGAAGCGCTTGAGGGTGGGGCCCTCATCGGCGAACGCCGCCTTCACGTACAACTCTTCGGCGTCCTGCTCGTCGTTGTGGACGGCATTGGCAACGGCGCTGGCGAGCACCTTGCGGACGACTCGCGCAGCTTCACGATCGGTGAACTGCAGCACTTCGTCGGCGCGGCGCACGGGGAGGTCGCGGATGAGGTCGAGGACCACGCGGACCTTGGAGGCCGACATCCGCACGTAGAGCGCACTGGCCTTGGTGCCACTGCGCTCGCCGGCGACGAACGACTTCTCGTTGAGCTTCGGGCCAGTCATCAGCGGCGTCCCTTCGAGTTCTTCTCCTGGCCGGCGTGGTACTTGAAGGTACGAGTGGGGCT
Organism: Acidimicrobiaceae bacterium; assembly: GCA_947463235.1. GTDB lineage: Bacteria > Actinomycetota > Acidimicrobiia > Acidimicrobiales > Ilumatobacteraceae > UBA668. The sequence goes on along the minus strand of CANHST010000094.1, from coordinate 1,361 downwards.
GAACTCGCCCAACTTGTGACCGACCATGCTCTCGGTGACGTACACCGGCACGTGCTTACGGCCGTCGTGGACGGCAATGGTGTGCCCGACCATGTCGGGGATGATGGTGCTGCGACGGCTCCAGGTCTTGATGACCTTGCGCTCGCCGGCTGCGTTCTGCGCATCGACCTTCTTGAGCAGATGGTCGTCGACGAACGGGCCCTTCTTGAGGCTGCGTGACATGGGTGATTACCTCCGGCCCTTCGACGTGCGGCGACGGCGCACGATGAGCTTCTGCGACGGCTTGTTGGTGTTGCGGGTACGCACACCCTCGGGCTTGCCCCAGGGCGAGACGGCGGGACGGCCACCAGAGGTGCGGCCTTCGCCACCACCGAGGGGGTGGTCCACCGGGTTCATGGCCACACCACGGGTCTGGGGCTTGACGCCCTTCCAGCGGTTGCGACCGGCCTTACCGATCTTCACGAGCTCGTGCTCGCTGTTGCCGACTTCGCCGACAGTGGCGCGGCAGTCGATGAGCACGCGGCGCATCTCCGTGCTGGGCAGACGCAGGGTGGCGAACTCGCCTTCCTTTGCGACGAGCTGCACGGCCATACCGGCCGAGCGAGCCATCTTGCCGCCTTCTCCGGGGCGAAGCTCCACGTTGTGGACGACGGTACCGACCGGCATGTAGCGCAGCGGCATGGCGTTGCCCGGCTTGATGTCGGAGCCCTGGCCACTCTGCACGTGGTCGCCCACGTTGAGGCCCTTGGGCGCCAAGATGTACGCCTTCTGGCCATCTGCGTAGTGCAGCAGGGCGATACGGCAGGTGCGGTTCGGGTCGTACTCGATGGCGGCGACCTTGGCGGTCACGCCATCCTTGACGCGCTTGAAGTCGATGACGCGATACGCACGCTTGTGACCGCCACCACGGTGGCGAGCAGTCTTGCGACCGTAGACGTTGCGACCGCCGCTCTTGTGGAGCGGAGTGACGAGCGTCTTCTCCGGCGTGCTCTTGGTGATCTCAGCGAACGTGCTGCTGGTCTGGAAACGACGACCGGCGCTCGTGGGCTTACGGGAACGAATGGCCATGATGCGCCTCAGTTCTCGAACAGCGGGATTTCATTACCCGCTGCCAGGGTGACGATGGCCCGCTTGGTGTCGGGCTTGTTGCCGGACTTGCCCGTGCGACGTGCGCGCGTGGCCTTGCCCTTGCGGTTGAGGGTGTTCACCTTCATGACCTGCACGCCCCAGATCGCCTCGATGGCGTCACTGATTTCGGGCTTGCTGGCGCTCGGGTGCACCTTGAACGTGTAGACGCCCTGCTCGATGAGGGCGTAGCTCTTCTCCGACACCACGGGTGCCAGGATGATGTCGCGGGGATC
>CANHST010000093.1 GCA_947463235.1 Acidimicrobiaceae bacterium | reverse complement strand
GCCACCTGCTGCCGGCTCTCGCGGCTGCCGGCTATCGGGCCGTCGCCCCATTCCAGCGCGGCTACGCCCCCACCTCGGTACCGGCCGATGGCCTGTACCAGTCGGGCGTGCTCGGAGTAGACGCCAACGCGCTGCACGCAGCACTGGGCGGTGGCGACGACGCCGTCATCATCGGGCACGACTGGGGCGCGTCGGGCACGCACGCCGCCGCTGTGCTGGAGCCGCATCGCTGGAGCAAGGTGGTGAGCATGGCGGTGCCGCCCGGTGGCGCCATCGGGATGTCGTTCATCGGCAACCTCGCCCAACTGAAGCGCAGTTGGTACATGTTCTTCTTCCAGCACCCGCTCTCCGACCTCGTGGTACCGAACAACGACCTCGCCTTCATCGACATGCTGTGGAGCGACTGGTCGCCTGGTTACGACGGCGCCGTGGATGCCGCCAATGTGAAGGCTGCGTTGGCCGACCCGGCCAATCTGCAGGCCGCACTCGGCTACTACCGAGCCACCCTCGGCGAGGGCAAGAAAGACCCAGCGCTCGACGCCGCACAGATGGCCACGGGCCAGGTGCCCACCCAGCCCATGCTGTATCTCCACGGCCGCAACGACGGCTGCATCGGCGCCGAGGTGGCCGAGCTCGCGGCATCGATGGCCCCGCCGAACCTGACGGTCGACATCATCGAGGGTGCCGGTCACTTCTTGCACCTCGAGCGCCCCGACGTGGTGAACGCCCGCATCCTGGAGTTCCTGGCGTGACGCAGCCGAATGCGCCGGTGCTACCCGACGGCCTGGTGGTGTTCGTGAAGCGCGAGTGCGAAACCTGCCGCATGGTGGCCCCGCTGCTGTCGGCCTTCCCGGTACACGTGATCACCCAGGACGACCCCGCGTTCCCCGACAACGTCGCGGCGCATCTCGACGGCAATCTTGCCCTCAGTTGGCACCACGACATCGAGACCGTACCCACGCTCATTCGCGTCGTCGATGGCCACGAGGTGGAGCGCACCGAAGGCTGGCTGCGCTCCGACTGGCAACGCATCACCGGTATCGCCGCCCTCGGCGACGACCTACCCGTGATGCGACCCGGATGTGGATCGATGAGCGTCGATCCCGATCTCGCGGATGGACTCGCAGCCGCGTTCGGCGGCAACGTGTTGAAGTCGAGGCGCCTCGAACTCGCCGACCTCGACGACGAGATGGAGGCGATGTTCGACCGCGGCTTCACCGACGGACTGCCCGTCGTGCCACCCACCGAAGCGCGAGTGCTGCGCATGCTGGAGGGCACGCATCGCGAGCCGCACGAGATCGTGGCCGTGGTGCCGCCCGACCTGGTGCCCGTGACGGTGGAGAAGGTTGCGGTGAACGCCGTGATGGCCGGTTGCAAGCCTGAGTATCTGCCATGGGTGATCGCCGCTGTGGAAGCCGTCTGCACCGACGAGTTCAACATCCATGGCGTGCTCGCCACCACCATGCCGGTCGGCCCCGTCATCATCTGCAACGGGCCTGGCACGAAGGCCATCGGCATGAACGGCGGCGGCAATGCGCTGGGCCAAGGCAACCGTGCCAACCTCACCATCGGACGTGCCGTGCAGTTGGTGGTGCGCAACGTGGGTGGCGGGCGTCCCGGTGAGGTCGACCGAGCCACCCACGGCAACCCCGGCAAGATCAGCTTCTGCTTCGCCGAACTCGAAGATTCGTCACCCTTCACCTCGCTGAGCGCGAGTCGCGGCTTCACCGCGAACGACAACACCGTCACGGTGTTCGCCGGCGAGGGCCCGAGGTGCATCGTGGACCAGAAAGCGCGCACTGCTGAGGAGTTGGCGAATGCATTCGCCGCCTGCCTGCGCACGCTGCACAGCCCGAAGCTCGTGTTGGCATTCGACGCCGTGCTGGTGGTGGGCCCCGAACACGCTCGGGTGTTCGCCGATGATGGCTGGGACCGCGACCGCCTGCTCGCCGAGTTGCACGCCCGATTGCAATTGCCCGGCAGCGAACTCGTGGTCGGTGCCGGCGGCATCGCCGACGGCGTGCCCGAGCATCTGAAGGACCACACCTTGCCCAAGTTCCGGCCCGACGGCATCCTCTTGGTACACGCCGGTGGCGGCGCAGGCCTGTTCTCCGCAATGATTGGCGGATGGGCCAACGGCTCGACGGGTTCGCAACCCGTCACGTGGCGAGTGAACGAGAGGAGCGAACGATGACCAAGGTGTTGCTCGACCCCACCGGTGAACGCTCGGTGCCGCACCGCGAGCGCCTGCCCCGCCCGGCCAGCTTCGACGGCCAGGTGGTGGGCCTGCTCGACATCAGCAAGCCACGCGGTGATGTGTTTCTCGACCGCCTCGAACACCTGCTCACCGAAGCAGGTGCCGTGGTGCGCCGCTACCGGAAGCCCACGTTCACCAAACCGGCCCCGGTCGACCTCCGCCAGGAGATCGCCACCCAGTGCACGTTGGTCATCGAAGCACTGGCCGATTGAGGCAGTTGCACGTCGTGCAGTGTGCACGACATCGCTGATCTCGAGCGCCGGGGCGTGCCCGGCGTGTTCGTCGCGTCCGCCGAGTTCGTCGAGGCGGCCATCGCACAATCTGTGTCGCTCGGATTTCCCGATGTGGCCCGCGTGTTCACACCGCATCCCATTCAGGACCGCACCGATGCTGAGATGCGGTCGTATGCGGATGCGGCGTACGATGCCATCGTTGCGTTGATCATCTGCTGACGCACCACGCCGTCCCACGGGCCCGACGCAAGTGGAGGTTTCCCGATGCTGAGACGAATCACTGCAGCCGCACTCGCGGTGATCGCCGTGGCCTCGGCCGTGGCGACGAGCAATGCACCGACGGCTGAGGCCGCAACTCCCTGCACCGTGCTGCTCACGTTGGTGCCGAACAGTCGCAGCACGCTGGTCCGATGCCTGGAGCGCCGACTCGTGGCCCTCGGCTATCAGATCGGCACGCCCGACACCGTGTACGACCCCGTCTCGGTCGCCGCCGTGAAGTCGTTCCAACTCAGCAGGGGCCTGTACGACGACGGCAAGGTCACCTCGATCGCGGCTCGTCAGTTGGGCCTTCGCGGCACACCAGCACCAGCGGGTGCCCCGAAGGTCACCATCATCGGTGACAGCACCTCAGCATCGATGCGCTGGTACGACGAAATCAGGAACAGCACTGCCATCTACGACATCATGGGCAACAGCTACGACCTGCAGTGGTCGATCGAAAGCTGTCGCCGTCTGGTCGCACCCAGTTGCATCGGGCGCTTCGACCCGGGCCAGGGCATCCGCTGGCGCCCGGTGAGCGTCCTGCCGCTCATCCAGAACTCGCTCCACGGCCACGTCGGCGATGCGCTGGTCATCATGTCCGGCTACGACGACTCGCCACGGATCGATGACGACATCGATCAGATCGTCACTGCAGCCGAACAACAGGGCGTCACCAGGATCTTCTGGCTCACCTATCGCACCACGACGCGCTACAGCTACGGCAGTTACTACCTCTCCCACAACCGCGACCTGCGCGCTGCGCAGGCGAGGCACCCCAACCTCGTGGTGCTCGACTGGAACGCCTACACCCACAGCCAACCGCTCACCACCCAGGGCCAATGGTTCGAGAGGGACGGCATCCACATGACCCGACTCGGAGCGATCGCTCTGGCCTCCTACGTCAAGAAGGCCGTCGATGGCTCCGATGTGCGGGCTTGTCAGTCCAGTCATGCCGGTGCCGGCACTGCGCCGGATCCCGTGGGTAATCGCGTCGTCACCGCAGCTCCTGGCGGCTTCCTCGGCTTCGCACCGCGACGAGCCTTCGACAGCCGCTACTTCGCGCTTGGCGGCGGCCGGGGCAAGCTGGGCGCCGACCGCAAGATCACCATCGATCTCAGCGGTCGGATTCCGACCGGAACCACCAGCGTGGTCGTCAGCCTCACCGCCACGAGACCCTGCGGAGTCGGTGCCGTCACCGCCTATGCCTGCGGCATCCGACCAACGAAAGCACAACTGCGAATCGAGAGTGGTCGAGCCACGACGGCTACCGCCATCGTGCCGCTGTCAGGTTCCACACTCTGTGTGCACACCTCCGCAGCCACCGATCTGCAGGTTGATGTGACGGGGGGCTTCGGCGACGGTGGCGGACTGTTCCACCCGATGCAAACGGTGCATTGGCTCGACACTCGCGGCTTCACGGCGCAGTTGCACAACACCGGCGCGTTGCCGAGCGGACGCCTCACCACCGTGCAGATCGGCGGACTTGGCCAGGTGCCTGCCGACGCAACCGCAGCATGGGTGAATCTCACCGCGTACGCCGGTGATGCCGGCGGCACCATCGCCGTGGAACCCGGTGGTTGCACCGACGGCGTGGTGCGCACCACCTCGGTGGCGGTGCCGCGCGGACGAGCAGCGAGCGCTGCGGTGCTCGTCGCCCTCGACGGCAGCGGATCCATGTGCGTGCTCAGCGCAGGTGGCCCTCTGCACGTGTCGCTCGACCTTGTCGGCTGGTTCGGCGGCGCTCATCCCGGCGGCCTGGCATTTCAAGCACGAGCTGTCTCGCGGCTGATCGGTGGGTTCACGCCACCCACCATCACGCCGACGGCACCGCTATCGGTGGATGCGGGCCAGTACCCCGTGCTGAACATCACCACGTTCCAGAGTTCCGCCGCCGGAACCGTTCAGACCGCCCCGTGCGGTGCCACCCGCAGGACGGTGCTGCTGCGAACCGCGTGGTCCGAACCGATCGCCAATCTCGGCACCGTCGCTGTGGCGGCGGGAACCAGCGTGTGTCTCACTTCCAGCGTTACTGCTCGCGTCGCCGTCGACCGTGTCGGCACGTTCGTGGCACCCGTCGGCTGAGCCCGACGTCGGAGTTCAGGGCAACTGCAGCAGTTCGCCCTGGCAGACCACCAAACCTTCCGCCACCAGTGCCGTCACGAGCGCGTCGGCCGTATTCCTGTCGCGTTGCATCACGATGGCCGCGTCGGAGCGCCGCACCGCCGACTGCGAGAGTGCCTTCATCAACCGACCTCTGGCCTGACGATGACTGCCGTCGAAACGCGCCTGCGTTCGGCTCACGCCCGCCGACCCCACCGCCGGGTCCTCGCCCTCTCCATGCCAGGCGCATGAGCCAGTCAGTGGGCAGTCTGCGCAACTGGGCGAGGTGGGCCTACACAGCACCGCACCGAGATCCATGAGGCACTGATTCCACGCCCACGCGTCACCGAGTGGTGCGGCGTCGTCGGCCAGTCGTTGCACCTCCCGGGTAGTCAATCGGCGACCGTGGTAACGGGCGAAGATTCGGGCAATGTTCGTGTCCACCACCGCAGCGTCAGCCTCGAAGGCGAACGCCAGCACGGCTCGGGCGGTGTACGCACCCACGCCCGGCAGCGCCAACAGTCCCTCGAGCGTCGCGGGGAACATGCCGAGTTGTTCCACTGCGGCAGCCGCCGCGTGCAGGTTGCGAGCGCGCCGCGGGTAGCCGAGGCCCTGCCAGAGACGAAGCACATCACCCAGTGGCGCCGCTGCGCACACCTCCGTGGTGGGGAACGCATCGAGGAACGCGTGCCACTTGGGGATCACGCGAGGCACCTGCGTCTGCTGCAGCATCACCTCGCTCACCAGCACCGCCCAAGGGTCGCGGGTCTGCCTCCATGGCAAATCCCGCAGACGCGGCAACCCCCACGTGAGCACATCGCCCGTGAGGGTCATGACGTCAGTCCCAGGCGGTGTCGCCGTCGTACGGCCGCGGACGCTGCGGAGCGAACTCTCGCTTCCATACCATCACGCGCCGGCGGAAGTAGCACACTTCCTTGCCGTCCTGGTTGAACGCCTTGGTCTCGACGGTGACGATGCCGCGGTCGTTCTTGCTCTTGCTCTCCTGCACGTCGAGCACACGCGTCTCGGCGTGAATGGTGTCGCCGTGGAAGGTGGGCGACTTGTGCTGCAGCGTCTCCACTTCGAGGTTGGCGATGGCGGCTCCGCTCACATCCGGCACGCTCATGCCGAGCACCAGCGAATACACCAAGTTGCCCACCACCACGTTGCGACCCTGCACACTCTGCTGTGCGAACCAGTCGTTCGTGTGCAAGGGGTGGTGGTTCATCGTGATCATGCAGAACAGATGATCGTCGTACTCGGTGATCGTCTTGCCAGGCCAGTGCTTGTAGATGTCGCCCACCACGAAATCCTCGAGGTGACGGCCGAAGGGGCGCTCATGCGTAGTCATCTCCCCGACGCTAGTCAGGAAGGGTCGTCGCCCGCACGTTGATCTGGCCCGTTTGTGGGGCTCGCTGCTGGCCCCTTGGCCGGCCACTGAGGTCGAGGGAGTTCTGTCGGCACCTCCATGGGCAGCGTGGGCTCCTCCGGTTCCGCCGTCACCACCGGTGCATTGATGGGAACCCCACCCGCGGACGGATGCCCGGTGGCCACCTCGCTCGCCGGTCGTCGGCGCCCGAATCGGGCAGCGAAGTCGAGTGCGCTCTCCCGGTTCAGTTCGGTCTCGGCAGCCAGTTCGCGCAGACCCTTCAGTCGTTCGCGGCGCTTGATGCTCCACGGCCCGAACCGCAAGCTCGCGTACATCACCGCACCCAACAGCATCGGGAACCAGTACTGCGCGAAGCGGTAGCTCAGCACACCGAGGGTGGCCTCGGAACGGGTGAGTCCGAAACCGACCAGCGTGGGGATGAGCACACCTTCCACCACACCCAGTCCACCCGGGGTGACCGGAATGACGGCGAACACGTTGGCGAGGCCGAACGCGATGATCAACGCATCCGGGTCGACCGCAGGGCCGAAGGCACGCAGGAACACCCACAGGGACACTGCGTCGAGGAGCCAGTTCGCAGCTGCCCAGAAGGCGACCCGCACCAGAAGCTGCCGGTCGGATGCCAAGTCCTCCAAGCGCCCGCCCACCTGTCGAACCGCAGCACCTGCACGTTCTTCGCTGAAGCCGAACTTTCGAGCGAACCAGCGCAACACGCGTTCGGCTCGCCCGGCACCTTCCATCAGGCCGAACACCAACGCTGCCGCCCCACCCATGATGATGATGCCTGCCACCGCAGCGGTTCCGTAGAGCGCGTTCACGCCGCGAACCGGAATCGAGACGATGAGACCGATCCAGAGAATCAGGTTCAGCATCACCGCCGAACCCAGACCTGCGGTTGCCAGTGCAAAGCCGGCGTCGGCTCCCTGCACCCCCGACAGGGTCATCAGCCGATAGCCCAGCGCGGATCCAGCAGCACTGCCGCCCGGAACCAAACTGCTCAACGCCTTGGTGCTGAGCTGGATCCGGAACAGGCGCAGTCGCGAGATCGAGTTGTGGCTGTCGCCCAGGGCTGCACGGGTGAGCAGCGTGTAGCAGAACAGCGCCAGCATCTGCAGGCCCAAGCCCACCAGCAGCAGCAGTGGGTTCACCTCACTCAGATCGGTGGCGGCCTTGCGCATGCCGGGAATCAGCGGCAGCACGAAGAACCACACCACCACCACCCCTGCCAACGCCTTCAGGGTGAGTCGGATCGGGCGGACTCGACGCGGGCGAGGAGGCCCACCGGTGTCGTCGAGCGACACACGGGGCAACTCACCGGTGAGGGGTCCCGAGTCCAATGCCACGCCTCATTGCTAGCCGATCCGGCTGACCGGATTGCGTCTCCGGCCGTTCGCGTCAGGCCTGAGCGGCGCGAATGATGGACGCCAACTGGGCCTGCAGCAGCGGCGCGTTCTCAGCAGGGCGCTTGCCCAGATGCACGACCACCAATTCACGGTCGGGTACCACCACGACGTGCTGTCCCTCGTAACCATGGCACGCCAGGCTCCCGGGGAACTCCGGCCACAGCCACCACTGAGCCCCATAACCGAAGCCGCCCTCATCGTCGTGCGCCGACCACGACCGCGCATGATCCATCCACCCGACCGGGAGTACACGTACACCCTCTGCGGTGACACCGTCGTGGCGGTAGAACTCGCCGAACTTGGCAAAGTCGCGGGCGGTGGCAAACACGTACGACGAGCCGATGAACGTGCCGGCATCATCGAACTTCGGTACCGCGGAATGCATGCCGACGGGACCGAACAGACGGTCGCGAAGGAAGGCCTCCATGCTCTCGCGTCGGCTCAGACCCTCCACGGCAACGGCGTCACCGATGATCCGACTGATGATGTTCGTCGTGCCGCTGGAGTAGTTCCACACGGTGCCCGGCTCATGGTCGAGTGGCAGCGAAGCCGCGTAGGCGGCCACGTCGGCGGCGCCACCGCCGAACAACATCTCGAGGCAGTTGCTGACACCCTCGTCGACGTAATCCTCCACGAAATGCAGCCCGGAGCGCATGTTCAACAGATGCTGCAACGTGATGGCTTCCTTCGGCGTACCCCTCCACTCGGGCACAGGCGCCGGGGCTTCGACCTCGAGCACGCCATCACCCACCAGAATGCCCACCGCAGCATGGGTGATGCTCTTGGCCATGCTCCACGAGATGAGCGTCGTGCCCTCATCGACGGGACCACCCGGGCCGAAGGGCGTGTCGGGCTGCACGCCGTAGCGCTCGTAGCACACGTCACCGGCCTGCAGCACGAGCAGCGCCAAGCTGCAACCGTGCGGTGCATTCGGGGCAAACAGGGCATCGGCGGCAACGCCGATGGCTTCGAGATCGATGGAGGCCATGACGTCCGAAGGTAACACCCGGTCGGATACGGTCCCCGCGGTGAACGAGCAATCCGTCGATGTCGCCACCGCGCTTGGCACATACCTGGAAGTGGCCGACGCCACGGCGCCCGGGTTGGTGGAAGGGTTGTACGTCGTTGGGTCGTACGCACTCGGCGACTGGGTTCGCGGTACCAGCGACGTCGATGTCGTAGTGGTCACTGCCGAACCCGCCACCGACGACGACTACGGCACGCTTCGCACGGTGCATGCACTGCTCGCCGAGCAGCAACCACTGCCGCATATCGATGGCCCGTACCTTGCGTGGGGCGACCTGTGGGTCGAGCCCGCCACCGGCCTGCACCGCCCCTGGACGCTCGACGGCCAACTCCATCACGACGGCGATTGCTTCGAGATCAACCCCATCACCTGGTACACCCTCGCTACACACGGCGTGACGGTGCGCGGTGCTGCGCCATCGACATTGGGCATTCCCACCGACATGGAGGCACGGGTTCGCTTCGTGGTGGAGAACCTGCAGACCTACTGGACCGACCTCGCCCGCGACGTACGCACCGTGTGTGACCGCGACCTGGGCCGAGCATTCGCGGGCGAGTCGTTCGTGTGGTGCGCCCTGGGCGTCCTCCGGCTGCACTTCACTGCATTCACCGGCGGCGTCACCTCCAAGCGAGGTGCCGGTGAGTACGGGTTGCAGGCTGCGCCCGAACGATTCCACCCTGCCATCGAGGCGGCATTGCATGTGCGCGCCAACGGCGAACGCGGCGAGGTGCCCGGCGAGCTGATGGCAGACGCCGCAGCACTCATTCAGTGGGTGATCGACGAGGCCGCCGCCGCCAGCTAGCGAGCGGCGTGATTCAGGGCCGAATCACGGGGATGGAACCCGTGATGAAACCACCGGCGGGGGTGCCGTCGCGGTCGAGCCACTTATGGGGAGTGTCGGGCACCGGCCCGGTGGCGAGAGCAATCGCATCGTCGATCGAGCGGGCACGCTGGGCCAGCATGCGGTGCGATGAGCGCACAAAGCCGGCGTCGACGGCCCGGTCCATCCAGGTGAGGAGTGGCTCCCAGAAGCCCTCGATGTCGAGCAGCACCACCGGCTTGGCGACGATGCCCAACTGGTTCCAGGTGAGCATCTCGGCGAACTCGTCGACGGTGCCGAAGCCGCCGGGCAACACGATGACACCATCGGCCAGATCCGAGAGCCGCGCCTTGCGTTCGTGCATGCTCGGCACCACCTCGAGACGGGTGAGTCCCTTGTGCGCGACTTCGGCGTTCACCAGTTGCTCGGTGATCACGCCGATCACCTCGCCACCAGCGCCCATGGCTGCATCGGCTGCAATGCCCATCAAGCCCACGCTGCCGCCGCCGTAGACCAAACCGATGTCGCGGTTCGCCAGCGCAACGCCCAGATGGCGCGCTGCGGCGGCAAAGGCCGGCGAGGTGCCGGTGTTCGAGCCGCAGTAGACGCAGATCCGCATCTCCACAGCCTCCCACAGATCCCAAGAATCCCCTAGATCGTTTCGACGTGTTCGGTTACCCAGGGGTAGCGTCGGCCGCATGAGCGACGCTTTGCCCACCCCCGATCTGGCCGCCGCAGCCGACGTCATCGAACTCGCTTCCAGCATTGTCGGCAAGGGTGTACGACACCTCGCCGACAATGGCGGCCCCGACGTGCACCAGGTGCTCGCATACGACCTCGCGCATGCCGCTGCCCAGGTGGAGACCGCTCGAGCCCTGCTCGACTACGGCGGCAAGGGCGCCCAGGAGGCCGCCATCACCTGCGCCTTCACCGCCGACATGGCGCACGACCTCATCACCCGCCTCGCCGGTCGCGAGCAGGTGTGGGGCCTGGAGGTGGCACCCATGCGCGATGCCCATCCGTTCCTCGAACTGTTCCGTGCGCCCGAGTTCGTGGCCTCGCTGGCCGAGGCCCCCGGGCCGCGCCACCTCGACGACGAGTTCGAGATGGTGGC
>CANHST010000092.1 GCA_947463235.1 Acidimicrobiaceae bacterium | reverse complement strand
GATGCCCAGCTGGCGAAGCGTGAGGTTGGCCGCGTGCGGTATCTGCCAGGTGATGGGGCCCGTCCGCGAGAAGGTGCCCAGCACCAGACCAGCGATGAGTGGTCCACCACCCACGCCCAACTCGACATTGCCGCCACCGGGCAGGGGAATCGAGATGAGCCCGATGAGCAAGCCGATGCTCATGCCGAGCGCAAACCCCATCGCATCCACCTCGCCAAGGCTGCGGTCGGAGTCGCCCAACAGCACCGCAACATCGCCAAGTCGTGCCGCCGGGCCCACGACGCGAAGGCGGTCGCCCAGCCGAAGAACGAAATCACCGTCCACGACGAGATCCGCGTCGCCACGCCGGACCCGGGTGACAGTGGCGCCGTAACGAGCCTCGAGTTCGAGCGAACGTAGGTGCGTGCCGGCCAGTTTCCTGTTGGAGACGGAGATACGACGAAAGTCGAGCATCGAACGATCGAGTGCCAAATGGCGAGTGCTCGGCTCCCCCGCCCAAGCGATGAATCGACGAACATCCTCGGGAACGCCGATGACGGTGCACGAGTCGCCAGGCTGAAGGCACACATCGGTGGTGGCCAACTGCACCGCACCGTCGTGCTCATACCGACCGAATGCCAGGTGGCACTCATCCCAGTGTCGAAGTTCGCCGAGAGGAGGCAGACCCTCCCGCCGCACCAATACGGTGGCGCTCGTGGCGTTCGTATCGATGCTCGCGGCAGCACCCGACCGCACGTCGTCCGGTTTGGTACCCCTGCGAAGCGACCAAGCTGCAGCCAGGAGCATGGAGAGCACGCCAAGTGGATACGCAAGCGAGTAGCCGATCACCGGATCGGTGACGCTGCCGTCGGTAGCACGGGCGCCCAAAGCTCCGATCGCGGCGGAGAGCGCTGGGGTGTTCGTGAGGGTGCCAGCGAACAAGCCGGAGCGAGCACCGACATCCAGCCCGAACGCCGACGCGATGGCCACCACGGCCAGTGCCACCACGCCGAGCAGTAGCGCGACACCCGCCAACACCTTGGCTCCGCCGCGGCGAAGCTCGGCAAGGAACGAAGGGCCGCTCGCGAGGCCCACGGTGTAGATGAAAAGAGCCAAGCCGATTTGCGACACGATCACGGGCATGTCCGCCAGCCGATCGTCAGATGCACTGACGGCGAGACCGACGAACAACGCTGCAGCCGGCCCCAGCGCAATGCCCCTCACACGCACTTGACCGAGCGCAGCGCCCACGCCGACCACCAAGAACAGCAGCAGGAGTGGGTTGTCGACCAAGACACCCATGGGTGTGGTCTATCAGCCCACGTACGCGCAGAGATCGAAAAGGTTTCCGTCGGGGTCGGCGAGGTTCGCAATGCTCCCATACGGCTCGTGGCGGGCCGCGCCCACTTCGGTGGCCCCGAGACGCAGCAGTCGTTGCACCTCTGCGTCGAACTCCCCCACGCCGCAACTCAAATCCAGGTGCACCGTGCCCGGTCGAGCGCTGCCTCGCTGAAGACCGATCCGCCGGACGCCGAGCGCGTCACTGAGAACGATCCAGCGATCGCCGTCTTCGCGCTCACTCTCGTGCAGACCGAGCACCGCGCACCAGAACGCTGCGGCGTCGTCAGGTCGAGGTGAGTCCAGCGTGACGAGGTCGAAAGACGCTGACACGACTCAGCCCGGCTCGGCAGCAGCGAGTACCACCTGCAACAGCACGTTCGCTCCGGCGGTGATGTGCTCGGGGTGCGTGAACTCTGCAATGTTGTGCGAGAGCCCGTTCACGCTTGGCACGAACACCATCGAGGTGGGGCACACGCGGGCCAGCATCTGCGCGTCATGCCCAGCGCCACTCGGCATACGCATCGTGGAGTAGCCGAGCCGTTTCGCTGTGGCTTCGACGAGGTCGATCTGCTCGGCGGCGAACTCCACTGGCTCGAAGCGCGCCAACGTCCGACGTTCGATCGTGACGCCTTCCTCGGCAGCGAGCTGATCACACAGCGCACCAAACACGGCCTCTGCCTGTTGCAGCAGCGCCTCCTCGGTGTTGCGGAGATCCACTGTCATCGTCACCTGAGCGGGAACCACGTTCACCAAATTCGGCGAGTACTCGCAGCGGCCGACAGTGGCCACCTGCGTACCGCCCATTTCGCGGGCGAGCGCTCGGATGCCGGTGTTGATGGCCGCAGCCACGTAGCCAGGGTCACGACGCAGCCGCATCGGTGTGGTGCCCGCGTGTGCAGATTGCCCCGTGATGATGAGCTCGGTCCACGAGATGCCCTGCACGCCGGTGACGGCACCGATCATGATGCCTTCGTCTTCGAGCACCGGACCTTGCTCGATGTGGAGCTCGAAGAATGCGTGCGGGGCCATCGCAGCAGGACATGGAGTGGGTCCGGCGTACCCGATGCGCGTCAGTTCATCGCCGAGCCTCGCCCCATCGTCGGCAGCGCACACGTCGAGTGCGTCCTCGAGCGCCATGCCGCCCACGTAGACGAGGCTGCCCAGCATGTCGGGTTGGAATCGGGCGCCCTCTTCGTTGGTGAAGAAGGCGACCGCAATCGGATGCTTCGTCGTGATGCCGTGCTGCGCCAAGGTCTCGACCACTTCGAGCCCACCGAGGACGCCGAGGTTGCCGTCGAACCAACCGCCGGTTCGAACGGTGTCGATGTGCGAACCCATCATCACCGCGGCAGCGGAAGGGTCGGTGCCGGCCCGCACTGCCACACCGTTGCCGACGGCGTCGATCGACACCTCCATCCCGAGATCGCGCATCCAGCCGATCACCAGGTCGCGACCCTCACGGTCGGCATCGGAGAGCGCGAGCCGAGCGTTTCCGCGCTCGCCGTTCTGGCCACGAACTGCACCAACCTCACCGAGCGCTTCGAGCCGCGCCCAAAGGCGTTGCCCGTCGACCCGGAGGTCGCGGTGCGGGCTCATGCAGGGCGACCGAAGTTGAACGTGGAGACCTCGCGCAACGCTTCACCGAATCCGCGGACCGAGCCCTCGAACAGCCGCTTGCCGGTCTCGGCGTTGGCCGTGGTGGGGTCGCCGATATAGCCGTCGGGGAAGAAGTCGTTCGACATCCAGCCGAAGGACACGCGCCCGCCGAACCGCACGTACTTGTTCATTGCCATCGCCTCGGGCACACGGCGTTCCGCCTTCGACATGTCGACGAGGTGCGGCGCGAGGTGCAGCATCATGGAGGTTTCCTCCGACCCGCCATGTACGCCCATGCCCATCTCCTCCGCAGGCGACGTTCCACCCTGATCGGCCGGGACGCCAGGGTGGGTGACGAATGTCATCAGACCATGCGCCAACCGGAGCTCGCGGTTCGCCACATTCAACAGTGCGCTGTTGCCGCCGTGACCGTTCAGAAAGACCAGCCGTTTCGCTGCCGTGGTGGCGATGCATCGTCCGAGATCATCGAGCACGGCCAGCAGCGTGGTCGCGCTCAGCCACACGGTGCCCGGACTCCAGGCGTGTTCGTTGCTCTTGGTGTACTCCAGCGTCGGGAGCAGCCAGACGTCGAGTTCCTCGCCGACCTCGGCAACCGTCGCTTCGGCAACGGCGGTGGCCACCACGCTGTCGGTGCTGAGCGGCAGATGCGGACCGTGCTGTTCGATGGCACCGAGCGGCTGCACCAGGATGGTTCGGTGGGTGAAGCGCTCGGCCACCTGGGGGCCAGAGAGGTCGGCAAAGCGGCGCACGTGGAGAGTCACATCCGCACGTTAGCGGTGGCCCTCCTCCACCGGCCAGAATGGGCGCATGAGCCGCTTCGACTACGACGCCATCGTCATCGGAGCCGGCCACAACGGTTTGGTGTGCGCTGCCTACCTCGCCAAGAGCGGTATGCGCACGCTGTTGGTGGAAGCCCGTTCCGCTGTCGGAGGAACTGCCGCGAGCGAGGAGTTTGCGGGCGCCATGGTGAACATTTGCAACTGCGACCACATCACGTTCCGCACCACGCCCATCAGCGACGAGTTGGGCCTGAAGGAACTCGGCCTTCGGTACGTGAATGTCGATCCGTCGCAGATCAACCTCACGTGGTCGGGCACCCCGGGATGGGCAAGCCATCACGACATCGAGCAGACACTCGAGTCCATCGGCCGCCATTACCCCGGCGAGGTCGACGGTTACCGTCGCTATCTGAAGGCAGCGATGCCGGCAGCACGACTGGTGTTCGACGCGGCAAACGACCCGCCGTCGTTCGGTGGTCTCACCCGTAAGGTGCTCGCCCGAAAGGGCAGCGGTGTCAGCACGCTCCTGCGATGGAGTCGCCGGTCGGGCGCCGACGTGATGCGCGAGTTCTTCGCGGCCGATGCGTTGCAGGCTCCGGCCATGCTGGTCGGCCCGATGGTGTGGGGGATCTCGCCGGAGACTCCGGGCAGCGGATTGTCGGCGCTCACCTACGCGATGCGGCATGCCGCTTCGGTGGGCCGACCGATTGGAGGCAGCGGCCAACTTCCGCTCACCATTCTCAAGTCGTTCCAACTCGCGGGCGGCGAACTGCGCACATCCACCAAGGTGAGCGCCATCACCTGCGAGGGCGCAGCGGTTCGCGGCGTGTCGTTCACCGACGGCACCGAAGCGACGGCCAAGGTGGTGGTATCGGCCTGCAATCCGCACGACACCTTCCTGCAGTGGCTCACGAATGCTCCGCCGCAGGCACACGGCCTCATCGAGCGCTGGAAGCAAGTGCCCCACGCCGAGGGCTACGAGTCGAAGATCGACGCAGTACTCACGGAGGCCCCGCGACTCAATGCTGCCGAGGCCGCAGGCTTCAGCGGTGCCGAAGGCTGCACCTACGCCGTCGCCCCATCGATTGCCGACATGCATCGCGGGCATGAGCTCATGCAGTTGGGCAAGGTACTTCCCAAGCCCGGCATGCTCGCGAACGTGCCAACGATCACCGACGACACACTGGCCCCAGCGGGTATGCATGTGCTCAGTCTCGAGGTGCTCTACACGCCGTACGGCATGGAGGGCGGCTGGGCGAGCAGCCCGGAACCGCGGCGCTGGCTCGAGCTGTTCGGCACGCTGACCGCACCGGGCTTCTCGGACTCGATCCGCGACTGGCGGGCAATGACGCCCGACCGCTACGAGGGCGAGTTCAACCTGCCGAAGGGCCACGCCACTTCCTTCGCAGGCGGACCACTGGCAGCGCTGCACAACCCGAACCCTGAACTGACACGCTACGAGACCGACGTACGTGGCCTGTATCTCACCGGTGCCGCCACGTTCCCCGGAGCAGGCGTGTGGGGCGCCAGCGGGCGAAACGCTGCGCTCACCGTGCTGCGTCGCAATGGCTAGCGTGCAAGTTGGTGAGTCTGCGTACGAAGTTCTTCGAATGGCTCAGCCGCGGCGATCCTGGCGATCCGAATGAGTTGGTTGAGGTCGCCCGCGTCCGAATCGGGCGCGGCCCCCTGACGGTGGAGGAGTTGTGCAGCGCCGGCTTTCATGCCACCGGCGACGAGACGTTCAACATCGTCACGAACACGTCGAGCGACTATCGGGTCTTGGTTCCGCGAGTCGAGGCCGACCGAGCCATGGAGCACCTCAAGGGCATCCTCTGAGCCCGTCCGCTGCGACGCCTCAGGCGTCCTTCACGGACCAGTCGCGCTTGGCGACCGGGTCCTTGTCGCTCCAGGGGAAGTTGATCCAGAGATCGGTCTTCTTCCAGACGTAATCGCACTTCACCACGGAGTGGCTCTTCTCATAGAGACACGCGGTGCGCACCTCTGCCACCTTTCCGTCGCAGAAGTCCTGCACCGAGCGGAGCGTGTGACCGGTGTCGGCGACGTCGTCGGCGATGAGAATCTTGGCGTGGCTGACATCCACGAAATCCGGGGCCGGGGGAAGGATGCGGGGCACCTCGAGACGTTCGTCGACGCCGGTGTAGAACTCCACGTTCATCGTGTACACGTTCTTCACCGAGAGGGCATACCCGAGTGCACCACCGATCAGCAGGCCGCCACGCGCAATCGAGAGGATCATGTCCGGCTCGTAATCGTCGGCCACCAACTGGGCGAGCACACGTGATGCCTCGCCGAAGATCTCCCAGGTCATGATTTCGCGCTCGTTCGACATAAGAAGGCCACGCTAACCGAAGACGATGTCGGTGGGCCGAACCGGTACTCGGGTGAGGTCCTTTCCGATGGCGTCGCGAATGGCTGCCACCACCGCCGGAGTGGACGACACCGTGGGCGGTTCACCGACGCCCTTGGCTCCAAGTGGCGCCTGCGGTTCGGGCTCCTCCACGAGGCCGATCACCACGTCGGGCATGTCGAGGAACGTGGGCAGGAGATAATCGGTGAAGGACGCATTCTTCACGTGCCCGTTCACCTGAATGATCTCCTCCATCACCGCCAGGCCGACGCCCTGGGCGATGCCACCTTCGATCTGCCCGGTGATGCTGAGCGGGTTCAGCGCCCGGCCGATGTCTTGCACCGTGGCCACCTGCACCACCTTCACGAGCCCCAACTCCGGGTCCACATCGACCACCGCACGATGCGCTGCGAAAGCGAAGGCGGTGTGGCAGTTTCCCTGCCCGAACTCGTCGAGATCCTCGGTGGGACGGTGGTGGTGTTCGAACGTCTCGTCGAACTCGATGCCTGCGGACGCTTCCGAAACTTCAACGCGAAGTCCGCTGACGGTGTCGACCACTTCGGTTCCCTCGATCACCAAGCCGAGCGGATCTACACCGTGCAGCAACGCGACACGTTCGAACATTCGCTCACGTACCAGGCGGCACGCGCCGTCGACGGCACCACCGCTCATCCAGGTCTGGCGAGATGCCGAGGTGGAACCAGCCGACCCGACCTGCGTGTCGATCTGGTCGAGCACCACGTTGTCGACGCCCAACACGGATCGGGCGATCTGCCCGGCGAGCGTGACGAACCCCTGCCCCACCTCCGCAGTGGCGAACTTCACGGTGGCGACGCCGTCAGCCAAACGAACCCTCGCCGTCGAGTAGTCGTCGAAGCCCTCGCTGTACATCAGGTTCTTGATGCTCACCGCCCAACCGATGCCGCGACGCACGTTGCCCACATCCGCAGTGCGGCCGGCGCCTCCGGGGAGGCGCATCGGGTCGCGATCGTGGCCGCCCACCGGCTCGCCTGGCAGAGGCATTGCAGCGAGTTCGCGAATGAGACGCTGGACCGGAGCGACGCTCTCCACCACCTGGCCGGTGATCAGTCGATCGCCGGTCTCCATCGCGTTCCGCAGCCGCACCTCGAGGGGATCGAGCCCCACGGCCACAGCCAGCTTGTCCATCTGTGCCTCATGAGCGAAGCAGGCCTGCACCACACCGAAGCCGCGCATGGCTCCGCATGGCAGGTTGTTCGTGCGAACCGCCCAACCATCGACGGTCGCGTTCTCGCACTTGTAGGGGCCCTGTGCGTGGGTGATTCCGTTCACCAACACCGCCGACGACGTGGACGCATAGGCACCTCCGTCGAACACGAAGCGAGCCTCCACACGCCGCAGTCGGCCGTCGTGGTCTGCGTGGTGGCGCATGAAGATGCGACACGGGTGGCGGTGCACATGGCCCAGGAAACTCTCGTGCCGGCTGTAGGCCATCCTCACCGGGCGACTGGTGCGCAGGGCGAGCAAACAGGTGTGTACCTGAAGGCTGATGTCTTCGCGAGCCCCGAAGGCGCCACCCACACCGCCCAGCACAAGACGCACCTTCTCGTCCGCCATGCCGAGACACGCCGCGATCTGCTTGCGGTCCTCGTGCAGCCACTGCGTGGCCACATGCAGTTCCACGCCAGTGCCGCCGGCATCCGGCACTGCCAGCGCCGCTTCGAGGCCGAGGAAGGCCTGATCCTGCATGCCGAGTTCGTAGGTGCCTTCCACCACGATCGGGCCTTCGATGGTCTGGTCGCCACGCACGATGCGTTGTTGGCGAAACACGTTGCCCAACGGGTGGATTGGCTCGAAGGATCCGTCAACGGCCTTCTCCGGGTCGGTGAGTGGTTCGAGCACTTCGTACTCCACCACGATGGCGTCCAACGCCCGACGGCAGGCGTCCGGGTGATTGGCAGCCACCGCCGCAATGGGTTCGCCGACGAAGCGGACCACGTCGCTGGCAAACACTGGCTGGTCCTGATCGATGAGGCCGTAGGTCATCACGCCGGGAACGTCGGCTGCGGTGATGACGGCTTCGACCCCGTTGATCTTCCACGCACCGCTCACATCGATGCGGAGAATGCGCGCATACGGATGCGGCGAACGCAGCGTTGCACCCCACAGCACTCCGTCTGCCGTGAGATCGCCGGAGAACTGGAACGTGCCCTGCACCTTGGCGACGCCGTCAGGGCGCAGGGTGCTGTGCCCCAATCGGCCCGGTCGCACATCGGTGGGCAACGCAGTATCGGTCATTGCGCACCCCGTCGAGCCACAGCCACTCGTTGCACGGCCTCGATGATGCGGCCATAACCGGTGCATCGACAGATGTTGCCGGACAACTCCTCGCGAATCTCATACTCGGTTGGCTCCGGCGAGCGCTCCAGCAGCGAGTGCGTGGCCATGATCAGACCGGGCGTGCAGAAGCCGCATTGCACGGCACCGGCATCGACGAAGGCCTGCTGCACATCGCTGGGAGCGCCAGCGGGCGCCACGCCTTCGATGGTCGTGATCTGCTGGCCGACTGCACCCGCAGCCAGCACCAAGCAGCTGCACACCAACTCACCATCCACGAGCACGCTGCACGACCCGCACTCGCCTTGCTCGCAGGCGCCCTTGCTGCCCATCAGGCCGAGGCGTTCACGCAACACGTACAGCAGGCTCTCCCCGATCCATGCGTCGCGCACATCGCTGGACTGGCCGTTCACGTGCAACGTGTAGATCAGATTGCCGGGCTCAGTCATTGGGAAATGCCCTTCGCAGCAGGCGACCAGCCAACACACCGACGGCATGGCGACGGTACGCGGCGGTCGAACGATGATCGTCGATGGGACGCGACGCGAGTCGCACGAGTTCGCAGCAGTGGCTCACGACATCGGCTGCCAAGCTGCGCTCACTGAAGTTGGCGTGCTGCATGGCATACGCCTCGGCCTCAGGGCACCGAAGAATGGTGGGACCCACCGATCCGAGGGCAATGGCAACGGTGCCTCGGCGCGCATCGGCAACCAGAGATGCACTCGCAGTGGCGATGACCATCGCGTTGCGAACACCGACCTTTGCGTAGCCCTGCCAACCGTCCACTACCGGGACAGTGATCGCGGTGATGAGCTCGCCCGGCTCGCGCAGCGTGCGCTTCGGCCCGACCATGAACGATGCGAACGGAACCGAACGGATGCCTTCGGCCGACACGAGCTCCACCTCAGCGTTGAGCGCCGACAGCACTGGCAAGCCGTCGCCGGCGGGCGAACAGGTGCCGACGTTGCCGCCGATGGTGGCTGCATGACGGATCTGCGGTGACCCCACGGTGCGAGCAGCCTCAGCTAGGCCGGGAACCAACGATGCGATGGGATCGCGTTCGATCTGTCCATACGTCACGCCGGCACCGAGGCGGAGCGTCTGGGTGATGGGGTCGTGACGCCACGTGCACAATTCGGGTACCCGGTTCACCACCACCACGGACGTTGCCCGGCGGTGGCCGCCGTTGAGTTCGACCATCAGGTCGGTGCCACCGGCGAGCACGGTGGCGTCGGGGTGTTCGGCCAACGCCTGCAGGGCATCGGCGAGCGAAGTAGGAACGAGCACGGACATGTGGCTACGACTTTACATTTCGTAAAGCCCTGTCCGCGGTTCACTCCACGATGAGTCCATCGATGCCGTCCTCAGGAGGCGGCAACTTCGGATTCATGCGTTCCAGGGTCTCGAGCAAGATCTTCGCGACGGCGAGGTTGCGTACCCAATTTCGGTCTGCGGGCACCACATACCAGGGTGCTGCGGCGGTGCTGGTACGACGGATGGCGTCTTGATACGCCTCCTGGTACTTCGGCCACAGCGCCCGGTCGTCGAGGTCGCCTTTGCGAAACTTCCAGCGCTTCTCCGGGTCGTCGATCCGTTCCTGCAGCCGTTGACGCTGCTCTTCTTTCGAGACGTTCAGGAACACCTTCACGATCGTGGTGCCTTCATCGACCAGCAGCTGCTCGAACGCAGCGATGTGGGCGAAGCGTCGCGACCACACCTTCTTGGGGACGAAGCCTTTCACCCGCACGATGAGCACGTCCTCGTAGTGGCTTCGATTGAAGATGCCGACCCGACCCTTGGCCGGCACCGCAGCGTGCACCCTCCACAGGTAATCGTGCTGCGTCTCCGGGCCTCCGGGCGCCTTGAAGCTCGCCACCTCGAACCCGGCCGGATTCAAGCCTGCAGTGATGGCCCGAATGGTGCCGTCCTTCCCCGCCGCATCCATCGCCTGCAACACGAGGAGCACGCTGCGTTGCCCCTCTGCCGCAAGACGCTGCTGCAGTACATCGATCCGGGCAATGACCTCGGAGAGTTCAGCCTTGGCTGCGTCCTTCTCCCAACCAAAGGTTGCGTCGGTGGGGTGATCCTTCAAACGGAATGCGGAACCGGGGCCGACACGGAGCTTGGCGAGAGCGCTGGACATGCAGGAACCCTACTCACAGCTCGAATGGACAGTGCCGACACCCACTGGCACAGCAGTACCCGCGATCGGCGAGAAACCTCGCCGTGAAGACTGTGAAGCCGGTGACCGGATCGCGATACGTGGGCGAACCATCTGCCACCGCG
>CANHST010000091.1 GCA_947463235.1 Acidimicrobiaceae bacterium | reverse complement strand
TCGGCCGCGTCGGGTGACACTTCGCCCTTCTCGACGGCGTCCTTCAGCTTCTTGTTCTTCCCCAACGCGGAACCGAGCTTCGTCTTGCGTTTCGCGTCGCCATACGAGGAGTTCGTTTTCCCGGCCAACCAGTCAGCCATGCTCCTGGCACCAGTGCCGACCCAGGCCTCGCGCGTTTCGGCGAGGGCCAACAGTTCGGCCTCCACCACCTTCAACTGCGCCGCCGCGGTGTGGACCGCCAGGATCGATGCACGGAGACGACGGTGATCCGTGGCAGCAGCCGGCAACCCTCGACCGAGCGCCAGCGCTGCCTCAGCAGCGGCCTGGAAATCGACGACGGGTGTATCCATGGAGTCATGGTAATCGAACATGTGTTCGATTGTCAACAGGTTTGCGAAGAAACCAGGACGGAGGATCTGGAACTCGTCGAGCGGTGGCTGGAGTCAGCGCAGTTCGTACATGTCGTAGATGAGGGTGCCATCGGGCTGGAAGGCGCCCTTGGCCACCGCCTGGATGCGGTTCATCCACGCGTACCGCTCGTCGCCGGTGTGGAAGAGGGGAGCGGCGTACACGGTCATCGTGTCGAACTGCAGGCGGCCGCTGTAGGTGGCGTGGATGATGGCGCCATCGTGTGTCTCGTACGTGATCTTCACGTCGAGCGTGCCGTAACCCTCGGGCGACGGCCGCAGCCAGTCGGCCGCCGCGTTGCCCTTCATCGTGCCCTTCACCCGCTCGCCGTCGATGACGGCGCCGGTGACCTCACCGATCATCAGCGAGGGCGACACCGTGATGGCCGGAGCCAGCGAGACGGTGCAGGTGAACAGCGGGATGAGTTCGAGCGTCATGTCGCGCACCGTACTGCAACGACGAGGCTCAGGGAATCTCGAGGACGATCTTGCCGACGTGGGTTTTGGCGAGGAACAACTCCTGGGCGTCGACGATGCGATCGAGAGGGAAGGTGGCAGCCACCACGGGCTGCACCTCGCCGCGTTCGACGCGCTGCACCAGCGAGGCGAACACGCCGTCGTCGAGCACGGTGCAGCCGATGAGCCGCTGGTCCTTCAGGTACAGCGTGCGCAGGTCGAGTTCCACGATCGGTCCGGCGATTGCACCGGCCACGGCGTAGCGACCGCCCGGGCGGAGCGCTCGAAGCAGATCCGGCCACTCGTCGCCGCCGACGATGTCGATGATCACGTCGAATGCGTCGTCGATGCACGAGGCGCCGATGGTGCCCCTGTCGATGCAGGTGGCGGCGCCGAGCGTGCGCAGTTGCGGGTGTTTGCCGGCCGCAGCAACAGCCGTGACGGTGGCCCCACGGGCCGCAGCAAGCTGCACGGCCGCCGAGCCGACGCCACCGGAGGCGCCGGTGACGAGCACTCGATCGCCGGCCGCCACGGCGGCACGGCACAGCATGTTCTCGGCAGTGGAGTACGAGCAGGGGAACGACGCCAACTCCACGGAGCTCAGCCCGCTCTCGATGCGATGAGCGTGACGCGACGGGGCAACGGTGAACTGTGCGAAGGCACCGTCGACCTCCGAGCCGAAGAACCGCGCCGATGAGAACGGTGCATCGGCTTCGCGCCAGCACGGTTCGATGAGGACACGTTCGCCGATGCGGTTCGATGGGACCTCACTGCCCACCGCGACGATGGTGCCGCACGCATCGATGCCCTGGATGCGCGGGAACTGAAAGGTACCGGTCCAGCCGCCACCGGAGTACCAGCCGACGCGCGTGTTCACGTCGGTGTTGTTCACCGCTGCCGCATGTACCTGCACCAGTACGTCGTGTGGTCCCGGCTCTGGGACGGCAACGTCGTCGCGGAACTGCAGACAGTCGTACCCGCCGTGTGCAGTGAGGAGAACCGCGTGCACGGAGCGCCGACTACTTGGCCCGATAGAAGGGCGTGGGTTCGGGGGCGAGGGGAGTGTTGCCGAGGATGAGGTCGGCGGCCTTTTCGGCCATCATCATCACCGGTGCATAGATGTTGCCGTTGGTGACGTAGCGCATGGCTGAGGCGTCGCAGACGCGAAGACCTTCCGTGCCCCACACCTTCATCGTGAGCGGGTCGACCACGCAGCCGTCTTCCTCGGCCCCCATGCGTGCCGTGCACGACGGGTGCAATGCGGTCTCGCCGTCCTTGCGGACCCAGTCGAGGATTTCCTCGTCGGTGCTCACCGACGGGCCGGGCGACGACTCGCCGCCGTTGAAGGGATCCATGGCGGCCTGCGACAGGATCTTGCGAGCGGTACGGATGGCCTCGGGCCATTCGCGCCGATCCTGATCCGTGCTGAGGTAGTTGAAGCGCAGCTCGGGCTTCGCCTTCGGATCGGTGGAGGTGATCTTCACGGAGCCTTCGGCGTTGCTATACATCGGGCCGATGTGCACCTGGTAGCCGTGGCCGCCCTTGGCGCCGGACCCGTCGTAGCGCACCGAAATGGGCAGGAAGTGGAACATCAGGTTCGGATACTCGACGTCGTCGTTGCTGCGTGCGAAGCCACCCGACTCGAAGTGGTTGCTGGCACCCGGGCCCTTGCGGAACAGCCATTGGAAGCCGATCCAGGGGCGCTTCCACATCCTCAGGTTCGGCTGCAGCGACACGGGCTGCTTGCACACGTACTGCACGTAGACCTCGAGGTGGTCCTGCATGTGCTCGCCCACCGCAGGGTTGTGATGCACCACGGGAATGCCGAGGCCTTCGAGATGCGAGCGATCGCCGATGCCGCTGAGCTGCAGCAGTTGTGGCGTGTTGAACGCGCCGCCACACAGCACCACTTCCTTGGCGAGCGCGGTGTGCACCTTGCCGCGCACCTGGTACTGCACGCCCGTTGCGGTGGTGCCGTCGAAGAGCACCTTGTGGGCAAGCGCTCGGGTGATCACCTTCAGGTTCGGGCGCTTCATCACCGGGTGCAGGTAGGCGCGTGCTGCGCTGAGGCGGCGTCCGCGGTACACGTTGCGGTCGAAGCGGGCGAACCCTTCCTGCTGGTAGCCGTTCACATCCTTGGTGAGGGGATAGCCGGCCTGCTGGCAGGACTCCAGGAAGGCGGGAATCAAGGGATTGTCGCTGGGGCCGCGCTCCAGTTGCAGCGGGCCTGTCTCGCCACGCCACTCGTCGCCGCCTGCCAGGCAGGTCTCCATCTTTTTGAAGTAGGGCAGGCAGTGGGCGTAGTCCCACGTCTCCATGCCCTTCTCTTTGGCCCACCGTTCGTAGTCCATCGGGTTGCCGCGCTGGAAGATCATGCCGTTGATGCTGCTGGAGCCGCCGAGCACCTTGCCGCGAGCGTGGTACACGCGACGGCCGTTCATGAACGGCTCTGGTTCGCTCTCGTACTTCCAGTCGTAGAAGCGACTACCGATGGGGAACATCAACGCCGCCGGCATGTGGATGAAGACATCCCACTTGTAGTCGGGGCGTCCGGCTTCGAGCACGAGCACCTTGTGCGCCGGATCGGCGCTGAGGCGGTTCGCCAGAGCCGAACCGGCCGAACCGCCGCCCACGATGATGTAGTCGTAACGTTCCACGATGGTCCAGTCTGTCAGTCGATGCGGATCTTGTCGGCGGTGGCGCGTACGAGGGCGCCCAGTTCTCCGGCGTCGCGTTCGCCGGGAAAGCGTGATGCCGGGCCGTACACGTGCAACGCCGCGATGACCTTGCCGGCATCGTTGCGAATTGCGGCTGCCACGGAGTTCATCCCGTTGGCAAACTCCTCGTACGCCCACGAGTAGCCGCGGTCTCGCACGAGTTCGAGGCGCTCCTGCAACGCCGATGGCATCGTGATGGTGTGCTCCGTGTAGCGGGTGAGCGGCGATCGGAGCAATCGATCCAGTACGTCACCGTCGTTGGCGAGCACCACATGGCCGCTCGGCACGGCATGCATCTGGATGCGGTGGCCAGTCCAGTCGCGGACCTGCAGTTCCGAGTCGGGGGTGAGCTGGTCGAGGTACAGCATCTCGGTGCCATCAGGGATGGAGATGCCGGTGGCCTCGCCGGTGCGGCGGGCGAGTTCCGCCAGATGCGGTCGCGCAACAGAGACCAGCGACCGGCCGGGGCGGGCAGCAGCGGCAAGTTCCAGCATGGCCCAGCCGATTCGGTAGTCGCCGCCGGCGGAGATCTGCTCCACGGCACCGAGTTCCTCCAAGGTGGACAGCATGCGTGACACGGTGCTCTTCGGCAGTTGCACGCGGTCAGCGATCTCCGTGACACCAGCGGGACCCGAGGTGAGGGAACGGAGCACCGAGAAGGCTCGATCGATGGACTGCACGGTGGACATCGTGTACCACTCTACGGCATACGTTCCGCTAGGCGGAACGCCGGGCCGGAGAACCGTGTGTGGCGTACTGGTCGAGCAACGCCATCAACTCGGCGGGAACCTCCACGCCGCGCTGCTCGGCATGGCGTCGACTGGCCACGCGGCGATCGCCGGGCAGCCGCACACCTGGCTCGTCCGCGAGGGCGGAGAACTCGTGCTCGAGGCGATCGAGGTACCCGACGCCCATGGATGCGCCTGGGTCGATAGCGAGCACCACCTGGCCTACGTCGGGCGGTCCGTCGGCGGTGCCGCCGAAGCTGCCAGCCTCGTGGGAGAACTTCGAGCCGGCAACGCCGCCCGACATGATGTCGACCAGCAGGGCCAGGGCAGAACCCTTGTGCCCGCCGGCCGGGGCCATCGAACCGGCCAATGCGGCCGAGGCGTCCGTGGTGGGTTCCCCGTTGGTGTCGAGGGCCCAACCGAGGGGGATGGGCTCGCCGGCTTGGGCTGCGGCGTTCACCTTCACCCACGCGACGGCGCTCGATGAGAGGTCTGCGACGACCGGGGCCCCACCGGCTCGCGGTGCCGCCCATGCGATGGGGTTGGTGCCGAAGAACGGTCGTGAGCCGCCGTGCGGCGCCATCAAGGCCGACGAGTTGGCGAACATGATGGCGACGAGTTCGTGCCGGGCGAGGCGCTCGACGAACCAGCCCAACACGCCAGCGGAGTACGAGTGGGTGAGCGTGAGCATGGCGATGCCATTGGCGCGCGCTGCCGCGACGAGGTGATGTTCTCCGGCCTCGTAGGCCGGGTGACAGAACCCGAGGCCAGCATCCACCACCACGGTTCCGGGGCGCGGCGTGGTGACCGAAGGTACGGCGTCGCCGAACACCTTGCCGCACGCCACGTGATCGCAGTACGTCGGCAGATAACTCAGCCCCACGGTGCGGATGCCCTCCGCCTCTGCGTCGCGAATGCTCCGCGCCGTGGCGTCGGCTTGCAGATCGGAGGCACCGCTCGCGTGGAGCATGCGACGGCTGATGCGCTCCACTTCGTCGAGCGTCAGCACGGCCATATCGGTCAGACCGGGAAGGCGCCGAGCATGCGGGCTGCGTCGAGGGTGTTCTCGAGCAGGCATGCGATGGTCATCGGGCCGGTGCCGCGAGGCATCGGCGTGATGGCGCCCGCAACAGCCTGCACCGCATCGAAATCCACGTCGCCGACGATGCCGGCCTCGGTGCGCGACACGCCCACGTCGATGACGGCGGCGCCCGGCTTCACGTGAGCAGCGGTGATCATGCGTGCCTGGCCCGCGCAGGCGACGATGATGTCGCTCTGGCTGCAGATGTCGATCATGTCCTGCGCCGTGGTGCGCGAGTGGGCCAGGGTGACCGTGGCATCCACGCCCTTGCGGCCGAGCAGCAACACCTGGGGCAGGCCGGTGAGGGTGGAGCGGCCGATGACCGTGGCGCGCTTGCCCTTGGTCTCCACGCCGTAGCGCTCGAGGAGACGCATCACGCCGAGCGGCGTGCAACCCACGTGGCCGGGAAGGCCACGCACCAGACGACCCATCGAGCGCTCGGTGAGACCGTCGACGTCCTTCTCGGGTGGAATGAGGGCCAGTACGGGCTCGGGGTCGAGACCATCGGGCAGGGGGAGCTGGCACAGAATGCCGTGCACCTCAGGGTCGATGGCCAGGGCCGCGACGGCAGCTTCCACCTCGGCCTGGGTGGCCGTGGCGGGCAGGCCCACGTGCTTGCTGGTCATGCCGGCCTCGCCAGCGAGCTTGCGCTTGCTGGCCACGTACAGCTGGCTGGGCTTGTCGTCGCCGACGAGCACGGTGGCCAAGCACACGGCGGGGGAGCCCGCCGCCTCGATGGTGGCCCGAAGCCCGGCGATGATCTCGCCGCGGAGACGGATGCCGTCCATGAGGACGGCACCACCCGGGGTGCGTTCGAACTCACCAGTCGGTTGAACAGTCATGTGATCCTCTGCAGAGTCAGTGAAAGGCGGCGAGTGACGAGCCGCACTCGGAGGGAGCGGCCAAAGCGAAGCGGAGGCCAGTCCCGACCATCAGGACAGACCGATGATCTCGCCGTTGTCGTCGAAGTCGATGATGCTGGCGGCCGGGGCCGAGCCGAGGCCGGGCATGGTGGTCATGTCGCCGCAGATCGGGTACACGAAGCCGGCGCCGACGCTGGCGCGCACTTCGCGCACGTTCACGGTGTGACCCGTGGGCGCACCCTTCAGCGATGCGTCGGAGCTGATGCTGAGGTGCGTCTTGGCGATGCAGACCGGCAGGTTGCCGAAGCCGTTGCTCTCGTAACGGGCGAGCTGCGTGTTGGCAGCAGCGGAGTACGTCACGTTGGCGGCGCCGTAGATCTTCGTGGCGACCTTCTCGATCTTGGTCTTCAGCGAGTCCTCCGACTCGTAGCAGAACTGGAAGTTGCTCTGCTCGTCGCAGGCTTCCACGACGGCCTGGGCCAGCTCGGTGGCACCCTTGCCGCCCTCGGAGAAGTGCGTGCACACGGCCACGCGGGCGCCCACGCTCTCGGCGATCTCGCGGATGGCCTGGTGCTCGCTCTCGAAGTCGCCCGGGAAGGCGTTGATGGCGACCACGGGGGACACGCCGTGCACCTTCACGTTCTCGATCTGCTTGATGAGGTTGGCGGCACCGGCGCGCACGTCGTCGGGGTTCTCGGCCAGCAGGTCGGCGGGCAGCGGCTTGCCGGGGGTGATCTTGAACTTGCCGCTGTGGGCCTTCAGCGCACGCACGGTGGCCACCAGCACGGCAGCGTCGGGCACCATGCCCGAGGTGCGGCACTTGATGTTGAAGAAGCGCTCGGCGCCCATGTCGGCACCGAAGCCGGCCTCGGTGATGAGGTAGTCGCCACCGCGGATACCGATGAGGTCGCCCACGATGGAGCTGTTGCCGTGGGCGATGTTGCCGAACGGGCCGGCATGCACGATGACCGGGGTGTGCTCGAGCGTCTGGAGGAGGTTCGGCTTGAGGGCCTCCTTCATGATGACGGCCATCGAACCGGCAGCCTTCAGCTGCTCTGCGGTGACGGGCTCGCCAGCGGGGGTGTAGCCCACCACGATGCGACCCATGCGGGCACGCATATCTTCCAGCGAGGTGGACAGAGCGAAGATGGCCATCACTTCGGAGGCGGCGGTGATGTCGAAGCCGGTCTGGCGAGTGACGCCGTCCATCTTGCCGCCGAGGCCGACGATGATGTTGCGCAGGCTGCGGTCGTTCACGTCGAGCACGCGGCGCCACGTGATGTTGTGCATGTCGAGGCCGAGCTCGTTGCCCTGGTGCAGGTGGTTGTCGACCATTGCCGACAGCAGGTTGTGCGCTGCGGTGACGGCGTGGAAGTCGCCGGTGAGGTGCAGGTTCAGCAACTCCATCGGGATGACCTGGCTGTAGCCGCCGCCGGCGGCGCCACCCTTGATGCCGAAGGTGGGGCCCATGGACGGCTGACGCAGGCTGATGACGGCGTTCTTGCCGATGTGCTGCATGGCCTGGCCGAGGCCGACGGTGGTGGTGGTCTTGCCTTCACCCAGGGGGGTCGGGGTGATGGCGGTGACCACGACGTACTTCGCCTTCGGACGGTCGCTCAGTTCCTCGATGGCCTCGAGCTTGATCTTGGCGAGGTCGTCGCCGTGTGCCTCGAGCAGGTGCGGGCCGATGCCCATCTTGGCGGCGATGTCGTTGAGCGGCGCAAGCGTCGCGGCGCGAGCAATCTCGAGATCTGACGGAAAGGACACGGTGACCCCCTGAAAAGCGGTATCCCTCGTCGTTGAGGGAACGATCGTCCCAAGAATAGCAGATTCCGCTTGGTGGAACATGTCCACGATGTGGAACTTGCGTGAACTGACCGGTGTGGGGTCAGAGGTCGTTACACATCAGAGGCCCTTACACAACCGCAGCGCGTCGTAGATAGCGGCGTGGATGTTGCGGTGCTCCACGGCATCGCCGATGCGGAAGAGTTGATAGGTGCCGTTGGGGTTCGACTTCACGCCCTGCGGTGTGCCGGCCGTGAATGCGTCCTGGTCGAGTTCGCCGAGGTTCGTCGATGCTGGGGCGAGGTCGA
Organism: Acidimicrobiaceae bacterium; assembly: GCA_947463235.1. Lineage (GTDB taxonomy): Bacteria > Actinomycetota > Acidimicrobiia > Acidimicrobiales > Ilumatobacteraceae > UBA668. Next base: position 2,355 of record CANHST010000091.1, on the reverse strand, counting down.
AGTAGAGATCGTCGTTCGACACTGCGCCATGGTCGCCCACCACGGCATCCACCACGCGGGTCTGTCGAACCGCTGAATGATCGCTGCCGATCTCCACGTCGAGTCGCCCATCGTCGCGTCGCGCAATGGACTTCACTCGGCGGGTGAGCGAGATGCGTGCATCGGCCTCATTCAACGCACGGCTGTAGCTCACCATGTTCATGCCGCCAACCTCGATGCCCACGCTGCGCTCGGGGGTGACGATTTCCAACGTGGCGCCTGAGCGCACCAACAGTTCGGCCGTGGTCATCGCGGTGTGGTTGCCATCGTCGTCGTACAGGATCACGTCGCCGGTTGGCGACACCTCGCCGCCAACCACGTCCCATGCGTTCGACATCAGTTCGGCTCCGGATTCCACCTCGGGGTTCTGGGCCAGAGCGCCGGTGGCGATGATCACCACGTCGGGGTGCAAGGCGGCGATCAACTCGGCGTCGGCGAACGCGTCGTACCGCACTTCCACTCCGAGGCGATCGAGTTCGGCGACGCGCCATTCGACGATGCCCATCAGGTCGCGGCGCCGCGGGTTGCGTGCCGCGAGGCGCAGTTGCCCGCCCGCCCAGGGCATCGCTTCGAGCACCGTGACCGAATGGCCGCGCTCGGCCGACACGCGTGCTGCCTCCAGACCCCCTGGGCCGGCGCCCACCACCACGATGCGCTTCGACAGCTTGGCGCGCTCGATCGTGTGCGGCATCTGCAGTTCACGACCCGTGGCCGCGTTGTGGATGCAGAGCGCCTCGCCACCCACGTAGATGCGGTCGAGGCAGTACGTGGCGCCCACACAGGGTCGGATGGTGTGCTCGAGCCCTAGTTGGATCTTGCGCACAATGTGGGGGTCGGCCAGGTGGGCTCGGGTCATGCCGATCATGTCGACCTTCCCCTCCCGAATCGCGTGGCGGGCGGTGGCGACATCATCGATCTTTGCGGCGTGGAACACAGGAAGGTGGGTGTGCTCACGGACGACGCCGGCGAAGTCGAGATGGGGCGCTGCGCGCATTCCGTGCACCGGAATCACTTCATTCAATGTGGCGTCGTTCACGATGTTGCCGCGGATGACGTTCACGAAATCAGCGAGGCCCTCCTGGGCGAAGATCTGCAACGCAGCGAGGCCCTCGGGCATCTCCAACCCGTCAGGCAACTGCTCCTCGATGGCCATGCGCACACCGACGATGAACTCGGAGCCGACGCGTTGGCGAATGGCACGAAGCACCTCGAGCGGAAAGCGGAGTCGGTTGGCGAACGAACCGCCCCACTCGTCGGTGCGGTGGTTGGTGTGGGGCGAGAGGAACTGGTCGAAGAGGTGTCCGTACGACTCGATCTCGATGCCGTCCATACCGCCCGCCTTCATGCGTTCGGCGGCATCGGCGTAATCGGAGATGATGCGGCGGATGTCGGATGCCTCGGCGGCTTTGGGGTGGCCGCGGTGCGCCGGCTCTCGCATGCGTGATGGCGCGACGATGGGCAGCCAATCGTCCTGGCCCCATCCGGCGCGGCGGCCGAGGTGGCTGATCTGGATCATGCACGCGCAGTCGTGCTCGTGCACCGCGTCGGTGAGCCGCTGGATCCAGGGCACGATCTCGTCCTTGTAGGCGAGAAGGTTGCCGAACGCGGGTGGGCTGTCGGCACTGACCACTGCCGAACCGGCGGTCATCGTGAGGGCCATGCCGCCGCGGGCCTTCTCGGCGTGATACGCCGCGTAGCGCTCCTTCGGCATGCCGTCCTCGCTATAGGCCGGCTCGTGCGACGTGCTCATCACGCGGTTCTTCAGCGTGAGGTGCTTCAACTGGAACGGTTGGAGGAGAGGGTCGTCGCTCATCAATACCATTGGTCCGGCATCTCGGCCTTTCGGCGCTCCACGAACTCGCGCAGCGCGGCGTCGACGGCGTCGTCCATCGGTGGCGCCTGATACTCGGCGAGCGTGCGTTGCCAGCGTGCCGTGGCGCGTTGTTCGCTCGACTGGCTACCAGCGTCGCGCCACTGCTCGAAGGAGTCGTTGTTGCTGATGGGCGGCTCGTAGAACGCCGTTTCGTAGTGGCGCAGCGTGTGCTGCGAGCCGAAGAAGTGCTTGCCGGGCCCGACCTCGGCGAAGGCATCCATGGCGAACTCGTCCTCGTCGAGCGAGACGCCCTTCAGATAGGTGCCGGCAGCGCCGCACAGGTCGAGGTCGAGCATGAACTTCTCGTACCCCATGGTGAGCGCACCCTCGAGCCAACCGGCGGAATGAAGGATGAAGTTCGCTCCGCACTGCAGGGCGGCGATGAAGCTGACGGCGCTCTCGGTCATCGCCTGGCCGTCGGGCAGCTTCGACGATGTGAACGC
>CANHST010000090.1 GCA_947463235.1 Acidimicrobiaceae bacterium | reverse complement strand
TACGCGACCACCCGGACGGGTTCACCGTCAGTCAATTCCGCGAAGCGCTGTCCATCACCCGAAAGCACGCCGTTCCACTCGCCGCAGAACTCGACAGCCGCGGCATCACCCGCCGCCGCGACGACGTTCGCATCGGCGGCCCGCGTCTGCCCGACGCCTGAGCGACGTCAGCCGGAACGGCGCGTATCGAGGGTCTGCACGCGACGCAGGCCCTTTCGCTTGCCCTTCGGGGCCCTGAGCTCCAGCTCGCGTGCGGCCTGAGCCACCTTCACGTCGTTGGTGATGATCTCGCCGAACTGCTGAGGATCGGCCAGCAACCAACTGTGCGAGCCCTCCACCACCGTGCCCTGCACACCCGACGCAACGCACAGCGCCTCGAACGACTCACGAGGGATGATGCCGTCGCGGGTGCCCCAGATGATGCTGATGCTCAGGCCGCTGTCGCGGAGCGTTTCGAGTTCGGTGCGCAGGTCGGCACGCCGAGCAAGGTTCGCCACCTTCACGATGGCTCGCGGATTCCGCATCAAGTTCGGCACCAGGTCTTCCACCACGACGGGCAGCACACGCGTTGCCTGCCGAAGCGGCCACACGTCGCCAGGGAAGTGCAGACCCCAGTCCCACAGTGGTCGCTCGGTGATACTGCGCAACGTGCGACCACTGCGCCACGATGAACCGCCGATCGAGTTCACCAGCACCAAGCTGCGCACCTTGGTGCGATGGTCGTGCGCAAACCGCACCGCCACGCCACCGCCGAACGAGTGACCCACCACCACTGCCGGTTCCTCGATGTCGAGCGCCTCCAGCAGATCGGACACCCACTGGGCATACCCGCGCATCGAGAACTGTTCGCCGGGCAGTTCGGGTGTGCCGCCGAAACCGGGCATCGCCGGCGCGATGACACGGCAGCCCTGACTGGCGATCTCCTCGATGACATCGCGATACGTGTGCTGCGCAAGCGCCCAGCCGTGCAACATCACCACGGGTAGGCCCTCACCGGCGGTGCTGTACCCCGCGGGACGACCCTGCACGAAGGTGCGCTTGTCGACGACGATCACGACGCCGGTTTATCGCGATTCGGCGTCGTCGGCGGCGATTTCGGCGATGTCGGTCTTCGGACGACGCTCGCGATAGTCGCGAGCCCCACCCTCGGCGGGCTCCACCTCGAGCGTGACGCCATCGATGGCCACCACGCGCAACTCACCACCGGCATCGATGGGGGTGGCCCGGTTCGTGCGAGCGCGCCACTTGGACTCGCCCACCTGCGCCACACCCTCGGGGCTGATGGCACCCACCGCCGTGCCCATGCTGCCGATCATCCACTCACGACCGATGGTGGGTGTGGAGAAGCGGGTGCGCACCATCGACGGCATGCCCACGATGAATGTCAGCAGCACGCCGGCGATCACGAAGAACAGCGTGACCCAACTCATACGCAGGTCGTTGCCGGGGATGGGTTCGTAGAGGAACCAGGCGGACAGCACGAACATCACAGTGCCCACACCGGTCCAGAAGCGTGGGATGCCCACCTGCACGTCGACGGCGTAGGCCAGCATCGCGAGCACCAGCAGCACCAGTGCACCCGTGCGAGTGGGAAGGGCATTGAGGCCGTAGCAACCCAACACGGTCAGCACCGCGCCGACCAGGCCCGCCACGCCCACGCCAGCGGTGAAGAACTCGAAGATCAGCAAGCACACGCCGATGACGAAGAAGAGGAAGGCAATCGGCGGACTGGCCACCGTGTGGAACAGTTCCTCGAACAGGCCGAGGCCGGTGAAGCGAACGAGGGTTGCCACGTTCTGGGAGTTGCCCTTGTCGTCGAGTTCCTGCGACACGGTGTCGAGCACGGTGCCGTCGTCGAGCGTGACACCATCCATCGCCAACACCATGGCGCGCACCGTGGGAACGCCGAGGTCCTTCGTGTCGAGCTTCAGCACGCTGGCGTCGCGGGCCTCGGCGAAGCTCATCGAATCGTTACGCAGTTGGTCACCGTTGGGGCCGAGGTCCACCTGGTGGTCGCCCTCGAGCTGCAACAGCTCGCCGGTGTACCCGATGCGACTTCCAGCCACCATGGCGGTGACATCGGCGACGCCGAACAGCTGCGATGGCAGCCCGTAGGCGCGGGCGCCACGCGACGGACCCACCCAGATGCCGATGGCCACCTTGGTGTCGGCCACCTGCTGCAAGAGCGAGCGCATCTGGTCGGGGGCCACGATGGCACCGCTGGAGTTCATCTGCAGGATGAGCGCTTGAGAGCCATTGTCCTCGGCCCGGGTGATGGCGTCCTGCACCGAACGCACCTGCACGTCGTCGAACAGACCCGACACCTGCAACACATCCACTGGGGCGAGATCCGTTGCCACCGAGTCGCCGCCGGAGGTTGCCGTGATCGCCTGGGTGTCGGGGGGCACGGTGGTGGCATGGGCCACAGGGGCGAGCAACGACAGCCCTGCCAGCCCCGCGAGCGGGGTAAGGAGAAGGGTGATCGCTAGTCTGCGCACAAGTGCCTCCGAGAAAGAGCGTGGATCCGCTGCAGTTCGTCTCCACCACCCGTGTGGCCATCGTGGCCGGCAAGGGTGGGGTTGGAAAGACAACGGTAACTGCCGTTGTGGCGCGTGCGGCAATCCGTCGGGGTCTTCGAGTGCTGGTGATCGAACTCGATGGCAAGCCAACCCTCGACGATCTGCTGCCCGACGTGGAGGTGCAGCACATTTCGGCGTCGGCAGCGCTGGGCGAATACCTCGACGGCCACGGCCTGTCGCGGGTGGCGAAACGCCTCACCAGCGCCGGCATCATCGACGTGGTGGCCACCGCCAGCCCGGGGATCGATGACATCGTGGTACTCGGCAAGATCAAGCAACTCGAACGGAGCGGGCGCTACGACCTGATCGTGGTCGATGGGCCGGCGGCCGGTCACGCCATCACGTTTCTGCTGGCAGCCAAAGGTCTGTTGGCCACCGTTCGAGGTGGGCCCATCGCCGCCCAAGCCAACGACGTGGCCGCGATGTTGGCCGACCCGGCTCGCTGCCAGGTGCTGCTGGTCACGTTGCCCGAGACCACTCCCGTGAACGAAGCCCTGGAAACGGCGGCCGCCCTGCGCGAGCGGGTGGGCGTGCACCTCGCGCCGATCGTGGTGAATGCGGTCGACGACGGCCCCGACCTGCAGGCCGACGCAGCACCGGAGGGTTCGGCCCTGCGCGCCGCTGCCGAGTTCCGCACTGCTCGACGAACCCTCCACCGGACCGAGCGCGCCCGCTTGAGCGCCGAACTCGGACTTGCGCAGTTGGTACTGCCGCTGGTGCCAGGCTCGATGCTCGACGCCGAAGCAGTCGATCGTCTGGCCGATGGGTGGTCCGGAACGTGACCACCCTGCTCGAACATCTGAGTACCGCCGAGGTGCTGGTCTGCTGTGGATCGGGCGGCGTCGGCAAGACCACCGCCGCCGCGGCGCTGGGCCTACAGGCTGCATTACTGGGTCGCCGAGCGGTGGTCGTGACGATCGATCCGGCTCGCCGCCTGGCCGATGCGCTGGGAGTGCCGGGCGGACTCACCAACGACCCGGTTCGTCTCGACGTGGACGGCCCGGGCGAGTTGTGGGCGCTGATGCTCGACACCGCCACCACCTTCGACGGTCTGGTGCGGGCAAATGCCGCAGACGATGAGCAGGCGGAACGCATTCTCGCCAACCGCTTCTACCGCAACGTGGCGGGCAGCCTCAGCGGCACACAGGAGTACATGGCGGCCGAACGGTTGCACGCGCTGCATGCCGACGACCGCTTCGATCTCGTGATCGTCGACACTCCGCCCACCCGCAACGCACTCGACTTCCTCGACGCACCGAGCACGCTGGCCCGTTTCATCGACCACCCGCTGTTCAAGATGCTGATGCTGCCCACGCGACGGGGCCTCAAGGTGTTCAACGTGGCGGCGCAGCCCATCCTCAAGACCATCGGCCGGGTGGTGGGTGGCGATGTGCTCGCCGACGCCGTGGCGTTCTTCCAGGCCTTCGCCGGGATGGAGACCGGGTTCCGTGAACGCGCCGATGAGGTGATCGAGTTGCTTGCCAGCAACAGCACCCGGTTCGTACTGGTGGCATCTCCTCGCGCCGACACCATCGAAGAGGCTCGGTTCTTCGCCGATCGGCTGCGCCGAGGCCGACTGGAGGTGGGTGCCGTCGTGGTGAACCGATGCACGCCCACGTTCGGAGATCTGCCGGCGAAACGGCCGCGGGCCGCGGCACAGGCTGCCCTGTACGACAACCTTCGCGAGTTGCGCGCCACCTTCGAGACCGAGCGGGCGCACGCCGCATCGCTGCTGGTGGGCACCGCATTACCACCCGGGATCCACACCACCTTCGTGCCCACACTGCCCGGTGACGTGCATTCGATGAGCGCCCTGGACAGCATCCGCTCGCTCCTGTTCCCACCCACCCGGTAACGTCTCCGCCGTGCACATTCTCGTCGCCACCGATGCCGACCATGTCGTGAACGACATCACCGCCGCGCTGAGTTCGCCCGACACCCGATTCACCATCTGCAGCGAGGGCCGTGAGGTCAGTCGCCTGGTGCGCAAGGGCGACGTCGACCTGGCCATTCTCGACCTGCAGATCGGGTCCAAGGGCGGCATGGCCGTCACGATGGACCTGCGACTCGACGAAAGTTCCGGCAATCTGCCGGCCGTGAAGGTGCTGATGCTGCTCGACCGCAAGGCCGACGTGCACCTCGCCAAGCGCTCCGCTGCCGACGGATGGCTGTTGAAGCCCTACGACCCACTGGCGCTGAAGCGGGCCGTGAAGGCGGCGCTGGAAGGCCCGGCAGAGCCTGCTGAGGTGGCGGTGGAAGCCGCAGCGGAATCGGCGGAGGAAGAACCGGCCAGCGCCGGATAGCATCGAATCTCGCTACGGGGTGTAGCGCAGCTTGGTTAGCGCGCCACGTTCGGGACGTGGAGGCCGGAAGTTCAAATCTTCTCACCCCGACCAGCACAGAAGGCCCGGTCCACAGGACCGGGCCTTCTGCTTTGTTCGAAACAGCCTGCTCAGGGGCAGGCGCAGGGGATGGCGCTGCAGCGGGGGCAGCCCACTGCATACCGTTCGATGGCCTCGGTGAGGTCGATGCCCATCTGGTTGGCCAGCGTGGCCACCCAGGCGATCACATCGCCGAACTCGTGCAACTGCTGGTCGCGCGTGCCCTTGCGGACCGCCTGCGCCAACTCGCCCACTTCCTCCGCCAGCCAGGCCACCGACGCAGGAACGCCACGACCCCGATCGCGGTCGCCGAAGGTGCGCTCGATGAGGTCTTGGAGTTCGCGGAGATCCACGATCAGACGAGCAGTTCGGCGATCTGCACGGCGTTGAGCGCAGCGCCCTTGCGGAGGTTGTCGTTGCTGAGGAACAGCACCAGGCCGCGGCCGCCCTCCACGCTGGAGTCCTGGCGGATGCGACCCACGTAGCTGGGGTCCTTGCCGGCTGCCTCGAGCGGCGTGGGAACGTCCATCAGTTCCACACCGGGGGCGGCGGCCAGCAGCTCGGTGGCCCGGGCCACACTGATACCGCGAGCGAACTCGGCGTTGATGCTGATGGAGTGGCCCGTGTACACGGGCACGCGCACGCAGGTACCACTGACGAGCAGGTCGGGGATACCGAGGATCTTGCGGCTCTCGTTGCGCAGCTTCTGCTCCTCGTCGGTCTCGAACGAGCCGTCATCGACGTACTTGCCGGCGTAGGGCAGCACGTTGAAGGCGATGTGCTTGGAGAACTTGGTTGGCTCGGGGAACACCACGGCCTCACCGTCGTAGGCGAGTTCGCGAGCACGATCCACGACCTCACGGGACTGCTTGTCGAGTTCGTCGACGCCGGCGAGTCCACCACCGCTGACTGCCTGATAGGTGCTGGCGATCATGCGAACCAAACCGGCTTCATCGTGCAGGGGCTTCAGCACCGGCATGGCAGCCATGGTGGTGCAATTCGGATTGGCGATGATGCCGATGCGGGCTTCGCGCACGGCCTCGGGGTTCACCTCGCTCACGACGAGCGGCACGTCGGGGTGCATGCGCCATGCCGACGAGTTGTCGACCACGGTCACGCCCGCAGCAGCGAACTTCGGCGCCAACTCCTTCGACGACGTGGCGCCGGACGAGAAGAGCGCAACATCCAGACCTGACGGATCGGCGATGGAGGCATCCTCCACCGTGATGTCGTGGCCCTTCCACTTCAGCGTGGTGCCGGCGCTGCGCGCCGAAGCGAAGAAACGAATCTCGTCGACCGGAAAGTTCCGCTCTTCGAGAATGGCGCGCATGACCGCACCGACTTGACCAGTTGCTCCGACGACTCCAACGCGCATGTCGAAAAGGCTAACGGAGTGCGTTGGAGAAGGAGACGGAATTCATGCTCCGCCTCGCTCGCACTGCGGCGCAGTTGTTTCAGCGAACGGTGGCGACCAGCCACCAGTGACTGCGGTTCACGCCCTCGAAGGTGGCATCGCTGGTTCCGGGAACTCCGAACGGGCGACGCTTCGTGGAACGGAAGATGCGCATGTCGGTGAGCGACGGCCCCACGTGCTGCACGATCTCCTCCGGCTTGAGGCGGTTCGCCTGCCAGCCAAGACGAGCAGGCAGTCGCATCTGTGCGATCTTCGGGCCGACCGTGGGAAGGTGCCAGGTGGCACGCGTGAGCTTGCCGGCCGGCCACAGCACAGCGTCCTGCAACACCCAGGTGCGGAAGTTCAGCACCACGGTGCCGCCGGGCTTTGCCACACGCACGGCCTCCCGGGCCAACGCAACCGCGTCATCGTGATGACAGTGCTGCAGCGTGATGTAGCTGAAGCTCATGTCGACCGAATCGTTGGGCAAGCCGAGCGTGCGGCCATCTGCCACATGGCAGGTCTGCAGACGATCGGGGCGACCGAACTGCGCAACCGTCTCGCGACAGCGCTCGAGAAACGCCGCATCGAGGTCGCTGGCCACCACCTTGCCGAAGATGCGCGAGAAGCTGGCGGTCATGCGGCCGATGCCGCTGCCGATCTCCACCAGCGTCTGATCCTGCAGTTCGTCGGACGCCAGTCCGAACGCCGTGAGATAGGCCATCGTCTCGTGGTCGCCGGTCTCGACGAACTCGGCGAGGCTCAGTTCTTCGCCGGTGACGTTGTTGAATACCCAACCGGTTTCGCGCACCACGTCGTCGGCCGAGTGTTCGCTCTCCGATGCCGAGCCGGCGGCTTTCCAGGGGACGTGTTGGCGACGGGTCATGACCCCACCAGTGTGGCAGGGCCGAGCACCCAGATGCTCACTTCCGCTCGGGCAGCGGTGCCGAGTAGGCCTGACCCGAGTCGAGGCCGAATGCCGTGTGAAGCGAGCGAGCAGCCACCTCGAGATCCGCGGCTGCCGTGACGACGCTGATGCGAATGGTGGAGGTGCTGATCATCTGAATGTTGATGTTCTCGTCGGCGAGCACCCGGAACATCTTGGCTGCGATGCCGGGGCTGGTCTTCATGCCCGCACCCACCAGGCTGATCTTGGCGATGCCGTCGTCGTGCTCCACGCCACGCGCCTGCACCTCATTGGCGATGCGCTCCACGATCGCCTGCGCCGTGGCCACATCGGCCTTGGGGATGGTGAAGCTGATGTCGGTGGTGCCGTCGTGACTGGTGTTCTGCACGATCATGTCGACGTTCACGTTCGCTGCAGCGAGTGGCTCGAACAGCTTCGCCGAGATGCCCGGCCGGTCGGGAACGGCCACGACGGTGACCTTGGCCTCGGAGGTGTCGGTGACGACGCCGGAGATGATGGGGTCTTCCATGTTGGGCTCCTGTGACGTGACCCACGTGCCGGGCTCCCAGGTGAATGCGGAGCGGACGTGGACGGGAACATTGTGATTGCGGGCGAACTCGACACTGCGCAGCGCCAGCACCTTGCTGCCCGCACCAGCCATCTCGAGCATCTCATCGAAGTTGACGTGCAAGAGCTTGCGGGCCTGGGGCACGATGCGCGGATCGGCGGTGAAGACGCCGGTGACATCGGTGTAGATCTCGCATGCATCGGCGCCCAGCGCGGCGGCCAGGGCGACGGCGGTGGTGTCGCTGCCACCTCGACCGAGGGAGGTGATCTCCTTCTCGGTGCTGATGCCCTGGAAGCCGGCGACGACACATACCTTGCCTTCGGCCAGCGCCTCGCGAACGCGGTCGCCCTTCACCTCGAGAATCTTCGCCTTGGTGTGCACCGTGTCGGTGATGATGCCCGCCTGGCTGCCGGTGAAGCTCTTGGCATCGATGCCGAGGTCGGCCAAGGCCATGCAGAGCAACGACATGCTGATGCGCTCGCCGGTGGTGATCAGCATGTCCATCTCGCGACCGGGTTGCTTGGTGGACACCTCGTTGGCGAGTTTGATGAGGTTGTCGGTGCTCTTGCCCATCGCGCTGGGCACCACGATCACGTCGTCGCCGCGACGCTTCGTGAACGCAATGTTCTCGGCGACAGCGCGCATGCGCTCGGGGTCTGCGACGGAGGTGCCGCCGTACTTCTGCACAATCAGGGCCACGGGTGCGAAAGGTTATCGACGGCAGCCGGGGAATGCCCGATGGTTTGCCGCCGATAGCGTCGCCGTGTGCTGCACCGAGCCCTCGACGACACGTACCCCGCCGAGGTTCGCGACCACCTCACCACGCTCACGGTGGCCCGCACCTGCGCGAACGCCTGCTTTCGGTTCGGGCCCGCCTTCCTGGCCACCATCGCGGCCGGCCTGAACGTCTCGCTCGACCGCATCGGTCTCGCCGTGGCGATCAGCGAACTGTCGGGCTTTGCTTCCCCGCTGACAGGCCGCCTTGCCGACCGGATGCACCGCCGCACCGCCATGTGGGTGGGCCTGCTCGGCGTGGGCATCGGCGCCGCGATGGCTGCCGGCACGGTGCACCTGGCGATGTTCTCCGTCGCCCTCATCATCATCTCGCAGAGCAAGGTGCTGTTCGATCTGGGCCTCGCCGCATGGTTGTCGGACCGGGTGCCGTTCGAACGCCGCGGACGGGTGATCGGACTCACCGAGACCTCGTGGGCGATGGGCCTGCTGCTGGGCGTGACCACCATGGGTTTGGTGACCGCCGCGTCGAACTGGCGGGTCGGTTTCGTGGTGGGTTCGGTGGCGGTCGTGGTGCTGGCCGCTGCGGTGCGCAGGGTGATTCCCGACGACCCCGCAGGCCACGGCCACGCTGCGCGCCGCGCCGCGGTGAAGGGCCGCATGACGCCACGTGGTTGGGTGGTGGTGGCCGGCATCTTCTGCCTCATGTCGGCGAGCCAGAGCCTGTTCGTCACGTTCAGTGGATGGCTGCGCGACCGGTTCGACATCAGCGATACCGGCATCAGCGTGATCGTGTTCTGCATGGGCTTCGGCGAGTTGTTCGCCTCGATCTCCGCTGCCCGAGTGTCGGATCGTTGGGGCAAGGAGCGCTCCGCCGGTCTCGGCGCTGGTCTGATGGTGCCGGCGGCGCTGCTACTCGCACTCACCAACACTCACCTGGCGCTTGGCCTACCGATGCTGCTGCTCGCCATCATCGTGTTCGAGTTCGCGATCGTCAGCGCGATTCCGCTCACCACCGAGGCTGTTCCGGGCTCACCGTCTCGCGGCATGGCAATCAGCCTGGGAATGGGCACGCTGGGTCGAGCGACGGCGAGCGTGGTGGCCACCCGGCTCTACGTGGACCATGGCATGACCTGGCCAGCGCTGATGTGCGCCGCGTTGGCCAGCGGCATGGTGCTGGCGATGTGGCAGGCAAACCGCATGCGCCTCGCTGCTCAGCCGTCGGTCTCCAACGAATAGCTGTTGCGGAGGTCGTCCTGCAGCACGTGGGCAGGTTCGTCCAAGGTGTCCACCTGCATCGGCTCGGTGAGCGTGCGACTGCTGAACGTCCAACCGGCCGGTAGCGCGAGTCGCGAGCCAAGCCCGGCTAGGTCGGCTTCGCTGAGCGCAGGGTCGATCTGCTGGCTCCAGCTCTGCATCACGTACTTCGCGCCCGCCGCGTCGGTGAGCTCGTAGATTTCGCTGCCCGCGTCGAAGGTGAAGATTGCCGAACGCGACACGGTGCTGGCCACGTAGGGCAACACTGCATCGGCGCGGGATGCGATCTTGACGGTGGCGAGCTGGTTCATCTCGATGGACCCGAACGTCTTCTGGATGCGCTCTCCTTCGCGACGCTTCCGCACCGAATCGATGGTCCAGTAGCGCGGCCCGTTCAGGAACGCGATCGGCACCTTGTTCTCCGCAGCGATGGCCGCAGCGTCGAGCGCCGCAAACTGCTCGGCCGGGCACTCGTTCAGACCCTGGCTGCCGAACACCGTGGCCTGTGCACCGTCACCATCGGGCGTGAGCAGCAGCACTTCGCAGTAGCGCCCGCCGCGCAGGTCGGTCAGTCCGGGGAGCGTGCTGGTGGTGGGGGCGGCAGTCGTGGGTGCGGCAGTGGTGGGTGCTGCCGTCGTGGGTGCGGCAGTGCTCGGCACGGCCGAAGTGGCGGGCAGCGTCGTCGGCGCACTCGACGAATCGGAACCGCTGCAACCGACGAGACCCACCGCGATCAGCGGCACGGCGAAACGAGCAAGAGACAGACGGGAGGACATGCGCCCACCATAAAGTTCTGACAGTACGACTGTCAAAACTGTCGAGGGTGCGCCGCCAAGAAGCTCCAGATGGCTCGGCTCGTGTCGAAGTCAGGGTACGGAGCGCCCGTCAACGCGGTGCCAGCAGCCGACGCCGCCGGGTGGCCCATCCACGCGTGGGTCGCGCCGCTCACCTCCACGAAACGCACCTCCGCCCCCGAGGCACACCCCGACCAGGTGGCCACCTTCAGATCCGCGTTCGACGGTGCCGACGAGAGCACCGATCCATCCGCACACCCGGCAACCTTCGCCATCGTGGCGACGGCGACGCGCGCGGATCGGAACTCC
>CANHST010000089.1 GCA_947463235.1 Acidimicrobiaceae bacterium | reverse complement strand
GGTTCGAACGCTGGTGTGCGCACGAGGTAGATACGTTCGCGCTGTCCATCGAACTCGCCGCTGACGAAGGGAACGATGTGCAGCCGGTTCCAGATGTGCGGGCCGATGCTGGGGTCGAGCAAACCGAGTTCTTCGGCCAACTCTCGCCGCAGCGCCTCATGGTCCGACTCGTCGGGTTCCACACCGCCACCGGGCAGCGCCCAGCGCGGGCCCTCGCCGGGGAACTCGAACCGCACCAAGAGCACACGATCCTCTGGGTCGAGGACCAGTGCCCGGACGGCAGACCGGATCCGCAGTCCGTCGAGGTGCACGGCGGTCTCAGTACGACGGCTGGTCGGGAAGTCCGTCGTTGAACGCCTTGTACATCTCGTAGATGCTCTTGCATTCCTGGCACACCGGCAACTGCTTCGGGTCGCGCGATGGCACCCACACGTACCCGCAGAGCGCTGTCAGCGGGGTGCCGTAGATGCGGGCCTCGAGCACCTTGGCCGTGGCGCTCTCGCCGGGATCGGTCTTCACGATGTGCGCCGCCGTGGGTTCCCCCGTCTGCAGCACCTCATCGGTGTCGGGGGTGAGGGTGGGGAGGGGTGCGACCGAGCTCACGGGTGACAGTCAACCACAGGATGGGGTTACAGTGGTGGGCGATGCCGCTGTACGAGTTCAAGTGCCGGGAATGCGACGACACCTTCGAGGTGCGTCGTCCGATGAGCGAGGCGAGCGACCCTGCGTCGTGCCCGCAGGGGCATGAAGGTGCGGTGCGCATGCTCAGCGTGTTCGCCAGCGTCGGTGCCTCGGGCGCCAGCGCACCGGCACCTGCGGCTCGGCCCAGCGGTGGCGGCTGCGGTGGCGGCTGCGCCTGCGCTCACTGACGTAGCGACGCCAACTCCGCGGCCAGGTTCGCCCGTGCTCGAGCCTCTCGCTCGCGGCGCATCACCTCGGTGTGGAAGAGCTGCGGCGCTTCGATGAACCCCCGCAGCACCGCAGCGCGACCGGTGTTCCAGTGTTCGGCGTCGATGTGTGCGTACTCGCTGCGCACCCCCTGCACATAGGCGGCGTAGTCCTTCGGTTCGGCGCCGAGAATGGCCAGGTCGGCATCCACCAGCACCGCCTCATCGGGCGCAGCGGGCGAATGAGCGGCCGTGGACATCACCAGTCGTTCCACGGCGGCGCAACGCGGCATCGTCCAGCCGAGTTGTTCGGCGGCGGCCCCAGCAAGGCGGGCGCTGGCGGCTTCGTTGTCGTCCCTGGTGGGGTCGTAGACCACGTCGTGAAACAACGCCGCGAACCGAATGGCGGCCAGGTCGACGGAGATGTCGGCGGTTTCGGCGACGATGTGGTCGATATGGCGCAGCACCCACATCACATGGGTGGCGGTGTGATAGCGCCGATGCGGTTCGCGGTGCCGAGCCAGGAGGTGGTCGAGCAACTGCGGATGGTTGGTACCGGCCACCTGCTGCCACGCCGACCGCAGTGCCACCTCGGGTGTGCCCATGGTGTGATGGTATGGCGACGTGACCGTGCTCATCGACGAACCCCGCTGGCAACTGCATGGTCGCCGGTGGAGCCACCTGGTGAGCGACGCCAACCTTGCGGAGCTGCATGCATTCGCCGAAGCGGCCGGCATACCGCGGCGTGGCTTCCACGGCGACCACTACGACGTGCCCGAGGAGTACTACTCGGCCATGGTGGATCTCGGCGCCGTGCCCACGCCGAGCCGGGAACTGGTGCGGCGTCTGCGTGCGGCCGGGCTGCGCCTCAGCCCGGCGCAACGTCGTGCCGCCGAGTGAAGGCCCAGCGCTCGGGCTCGCCGATGAGGGAGCGCGGGAACGCCACGCCCTGGGGTGAGATGATGAACCACTCCAGCAGGCCGACGCCGTGAGCACTGCAGATCTCTGATGCGGTCGACCACCGATCGGCGTCGCCGGGCAGCATGGTGCCATCGGGCCGCATGGTGGCGACCACGAGATACTCGGCGTTCTCCACGCTCGCTGCGGCGCCAGCCATGATGCCCACGATGTCGAGCACGGTGTCGGGAGCCGAGCCGCCAGACACCTCGGTGATGACGCCTCCCACACCGTCGCGATCGAGGAAGAAGGTGTAGGTGGCCGGAGCGAGTGGCTCCTGCGCGGCGAGACCGAGCAGGAACAGCGCATCGGCAGCGCTGCGTACCGGCATGGGCCTGGAGATGGATGTGGGCGGCATAGAGCGACCTCCGCGTGCAACCGTCGGTGAAGCCGACGGGTCTGGGTTCGGGGGAAGCCGTGGTCGAACCGTACGCAATGGGTGTCACGGAGATGCCTTGGCGGCCGCCGCGTCGCTAGGTCGTGAGGGTCGCTAGGTCGTGAGGGTCGCTAAGGTCGCGGGCATGGCCGACGTGACGATCTACCACAACCCGAATTGAAACTCCTCCAGCAATGCCGTGAGCATTGCATCGGAACTCGGTGCAGACACCGAGATCGTGTTGTACATGAAGACCCCTCCGGATGCCGCCACGCTGCGGAGCATCATCGCCAAGCTGGAGGACCCCGTCACCGATCTGGTGCGTCGCGACAGCCTGTGGCAGAAACTCGGCCTCACCGACGCCGACGCACAGACCGACGACCAGGTGGTGGACCTCTTGGTGCGCCACAAGCAACTGCTGCAGCGGCCGGTCGTGGTCACGAAGAAGAAGGCCATCATCGGCCGTCCGAAGGATCGCGTTCGCACCCTGCTCGGCGGCTGACACTCCGATTCGGCTCTGCATCGACGGGCCGACGGGCGTAAGGTCGAACCCGTGGTGAAACGGTCCGGACGCGCATCCTCCACGCCCGGTGCCGGGGGTTGGGCCCTGCTGCGCGCCGTACTGGCCGAGCAGAAGTTCGGCCTCATCGCCGGCATGGCGGTGGGCCTGGCCTGGAGCGCCGGCAAAGTCACCGTGCCCAAGCTCACCAGCCTGGCCGTCGACCGCGCCATCCTCGGGAACGGTTCGCTGGCGTTCTGGGCCAGCCTCATCGCCGTGATGGCGTTCATCGCCGGCATCTTCACGGCGTGGCGCCGCTGGTTCGCCTTCCGCGAGAGTCGTCTCACCGAGACCAAGCTGCGCGAGCAGCTGTTCGCTCACGTACTTCGACTGCACGTGGGCTATCACGACCACACGCAGACCGGCCAGCTGATGAGCCGCGCCTCCAGCGATCTGCTGCAGATCCAGGGTTTCGTGGTGATGATCCCTATCACTGCATCGAACCTGGCGATGGTGATGGCCATCGTGGTGATTCTGTTCGTGCAGCAACCGATGCTGGCGTTGATCGCGCTCGCCCCTTTGCCGTTCTTGAACGTGCTCGCCACTCGGTTCTCGCGTCGTATCCACCCCGCGGTGCTGGCAGTGCAGCAGGAGCAGGCGCAACTCGCCACCGTGGTGGAGGAAAGCGTCAGCGGCGTGCGCGTGATCAAGGGATTTGGGGCCCATGAGGTGACCGCGAACCGGTTGCGGAAGGAAGCCGACGACATCCGTACCGTCAGCCTGGATGCTGCCCGGGTGCGCAGTTCGTTCCTTCCGGCCCTCGACCTCTTGCCGAACCTCGGCTTGTTGGCCGTGCTGGCCATCGGAGGTCACCGGGTTCTGAACGGTTCGATGACCCGCGGCCAGATGTTGGAGTTCATGCAGTACATCGGTCTGCTGATCTTCCCGCTGCGGAACCTGGGAATGACGGTGGCGTTCGGCCAGCGTGCCGCCGCAGCGTTGCTGCGCGTGAACGAGGTGCTCACCACGGCGCCGGCAGTGGCTGATCCGAAGGCACCGGTCACCCTGCCCGAGGGCGGCGCCGTCGGAGCGGTGCGCTTCGAACACGTCACCTTCGGCTATTCCGCCGACTCGCCGGTGCTGCGCGAGTTCGACCTCACCATTCCGGCGGGCGCCTCGGTGGCCCTCGTCGGCGGCACTGGTGGCGGCAAGAGCACCGTGGCTCGGCTGCTCATCCGCTTCTACGACGTTCAGTCGGGCTGCATCCAACTCGACGGGGTGGATGTGCGCGACCTCTCACTTCGCGTGTTGCGCCAGGAGGTGAGTGTCGTCTTCGAGGACACTTTCCTGTTCCACGACTCGGTGGGGGCGAACATCGCCTTTGCTCGCCCCGATGCGCCACAGGCCGATGTGGAGGCCGCCGCCCGACTGGCTGGCGCCCACGACTTCATCCTGGAGCTGCCCGACGGTTACGGCACCGTGATCGGGGAGCGGGGCTACTCGCTCAGCGGCGGGCAGCGACAGCGCATCGCCCTCGCCAGAGCCATCGTGGCCAATCCGCGCGTGCTGGTGCTCGACGATGCCACCAGTGCAGTCGACCCCTCAAAGGAACACGAGATTCGCGAAGCCATGCGTACCGTGATGGATGGTCGCACCACCATCGTCATCGCACACCGGCCGGGCACGATCGCGCTGGCCGACACCGTGGTATTGCTGGATGATGGCGGTGTTGCCGCAACCGGGACGCACGAGCAGTTGTTGGCCACCAACGAGCGCTATCGGGTGGTGCTCGCCGCACTGGCGGCCGACGACGACGTGGAAGAGGCGGTGAGCTGACATGTTCGCTGCAGGAGCCATCGCCGAGGAGGACAAGCTCGACCGCGCCGAGACCGGCCGCGTGCTGCGCCGGTCGTTGCAGTTCGCTCAGCCCTACCGTCGCACCATCTGGTGGGCCATTGGGCTGGTGTGTATGAGCACGACGTGCACCCTTGCCGGTCCGGTGCTCGTGAAGTTCGGCCTCGACCATGGCATCGGGTCGGACAACGCTCGCGCACTGAACATCGCTGTGGCCGGCTACGTGCTGGTGGTGATCATCGCCTACTTCGTGGGCCGGGGGCAGTACCTCGCCATCAACCGAGCGGGGGAAGGTTTCCTGCGCGACCTGCGCGTCACCGTGTTCGACAAACTGCAGGCGCAGTCGATGGCCTACTTCGACCGCAACAAGGCTGGCGTGTTGGTCAGCCGCATGACCGCCGACATCGAAAGCATGGGCGAACTGATCCAGTGGGGTCTGTTGCAGTTCGTCGGTGCCGGGTTGTTGTTAGTGATGACGCTCATTCTGATGACGGCCATGAGCTGGCAGCTCACCTTGATGGTGGTGCTGTTCGTGGCCCCGGTGCTGGGCGTGGCCTCCATTCGATTCCAACGGCAGTCCAACGCCGCCTATCTCGATGTGCGCGAGCGAGTGGGCACCAACCTGTCGAATCTGCAGGAAGGCATCACCGGAGTTCGTGTCATTCAGGCCTACGGCCGTGAGGCCGAGCAGGAACGACGTTTCGTGGTCACCAACCGCGCGCTCTACGGCTCGCATCTGCACAGCGTGAAGGTCAGCACGTGGTACTTCGGCTTGGTGGAATGGTCCGGCATCATGTCGATTGCGCTGATCGTCGGTGTGGGCGGGTTCCTGGTGCATCACGGCTCGGTGAAGTTCGGCACGGTGGCGGCATTCGTGCTGCTGCTGGCCAACTTGTTCGATCCCGTACAGCAGCTGTCGCAGCTGTACAACACGGTGCAGAGTGCCGCCGCGTCGCTGCACAAGCTGTACGCGCTGATGGACGCCGAGCCCGACGTGGCCGAACACCCGCGCCCGGTGCAGTTGCCCAGCGAGGGCGAGCTGGTGGCGCACGCGGTGACGTTCGCTTACGACGGCACGGAACGGCCGGCACTGCACGATGTGAGTCTGGGCGTGAAGCCGGGCGAGCGTGTGGCGCTGGTGGGCCCCACCGGTGCCGGCAAGAGCACTCTGGCGAAGTTGCTGTCGCGTCTGTACGACCCCACCTCGGGCTACGTCACCTACGGCGACGTCGATGTCCGTCTGGCATCGCTGGCGTCTCTACGCGAGCGAGTGGTGGTGGTGCCGCAGGAGGGTTTCCTCTTCGGCGGCACGATCATGGACAACATTCGTATCGCCCGGCCCGCGGCAACCGACGACGACGTTGCTGCGGCACTGGTGGCCATTGGTGCGCTGGAACGCTTCCAGGAGTTCCCCGAGGGACTCGACACCGAGGTGCGTGAGCGCGGGTCGCGGCTGTCGGCCGGAGAGCGCCAGTTGGTGTCGTTGGCTCGCGCCGCTCTGGTGGACCCTGCGGTGTTGGTGCTCGACGAAGCCACCAGCAACCTCGACCCTGGCACCGAGGCCGTGGTGGAGCAAGCGCTGGAGCGGTTGATGACCGGTCGTTCCGTCATCGTGGTGGCGCACCGGCTCACCACTGTGCAGCGCGCCGATCGCATCGCGGTGATCGACCATGCCAGGCTCGTGGAGATCGGCACGCATGACGAACTGATGGCGTTGGGCGGCAAGTACCACGCTCTCGCATCAGCGTGGGCGCGTTCGCAGCCGGTGATCGACCCTTCTGCGGGCCGGTGAGGCGTCGGCTCAGGCGGTCTTGTCGAAGATGAGCACGAACTCCAGCAGTCCGTGGTCTTCCGTCTTGATCGTGGCGATCGACGGATTCGGGATGCCGTAATCGGCGAACACCACCGGGATGTTGCCGAGCACACCAATGCGTCCGTTCTTCAACGTGGCGGTGAGATCGAACGTGACCGACTTCGTGGTGCCGTGGAGTGTGAGATCGCCGGTGGCCTTGGTGGTGATGCTGGCTCCGTCGGCCGGAATACCGCCGAAGTCGATGGGCGTCGTGACGACAAACGTTGCCGTGGGGAACTGGCCCACCGCCATGATGCGACCGTTGAACTGCCCGTCGCGACGGCTTTCGTCGCTCTTGAACGTGGTCATGTCGACGGTGAAGTCGCCCTTCTGCACGGACGTGCCGGCGATGGAGAACGACCCGGTGACGGAGTTCGTGCGGCCGTTGGCCGTGGTGTCGAAGCCATTGATCGATTCGTCGACGCGATAACCGACCACGCTCTCCGGGCCGATGCTCCATACGCCGTCCACACCGGCCGCAACCGTGGTGGTAGGTGCCTCGGTGGGGGGAGTGGTGCTGGCAGTGCCGGGCACCGTGGAGGGTGCCAGCGTGGTGGGTGCCACCGTGGTGGTGGCGTCGAGCAGGTTGTTCACGTCGGTCTGGCTCAGGGCCTTGTCGGCTTTGTTGTACCACTTCGCGTAGATGAACGAACCGCCGAGCACCAGTGCTGCCAGCACCACAACGGCGATGACGACCTTTTTCCAATGACGCTGCATGACTGTCCTCACGTACGGACTCGGGGGGGGTGGTTCGACGATTCTTGCAGCGGCAAGGAACATTCCCACCGCAGGCACTTTCCGGCGCGCCAGACTGTGGCCCATGACTGCAACCGTCTCGATCGCCCGCTCCGCCCCGAAGCACACCAACGCGGTTGGCGTGCCTGTTGCCACCACCGGCGCAGTGCCGCGTTCGCTGGGCCTCACCCGGGCTGCACTGGTGGCGCACGGCTTCGACGGCAAGGTGGGCCAGACGCTGGTGGTGCCGTCAGCGAACGGTGCCACGCAGGTGGCGGTGGGCATCGGCGCTCCGGGAACGCTCACCACGCAGGCACTGCGCACCATCGCGGCGGCGTTGGTGCGGGCGGCCTCCAAGCATGCGGTAATCGCCACATCGTTGGTCGATCTCGATGGGGTCGATGCCTCGGCAGCGGCGCAGGCCGTCACCGAGGGCGCCCTGCTGTCCTCCTATCGTTACGCCGGCATCAAGGCGAAGCCGAACACCACCAACCTGGCCGAGTTCGTGCTCACGGTGGGCGAGAAGCGCGCCAAGGGGGCCGCCGCAGGTATGGAACGTGGTGTCGCCACCGCTGCCGCCGGTGCGCTGTCACGCGATCTGGCCAACACGCCGCCGTCGCTCATGAACGCTCGCCACATCGCCGAGAAGGCGGTCGAGCTCGGCGCCGCAGCCGGTCTCACCGTCGAGGTCTTCAACAAGGACCAGCTCGCCGCAATGGGCTGCGGGGGCATCATCGGCGTGAACCGTGGCAGCACCGAGCCGCCGCGGATGGTTCGCCTCACGTACACGCCGCGGAACCCACAGGCGCACGTCGCCCTGGTGGGTAAGGGCGTGATGTTCGACTCGGGTGGTCTCAGCCTGAAGACGAACGAAGGCATGTCGACGATGAAGATGGACATGACCGGCGCCGCCTCGGTGCTAGCCGCTATGACCACGCTGAAGACGCTGAAGTGCCGCAACAAGGTGACGGCGTATCTCATGTGCACCGACAACATGCCGTCGGGCACCGCCGTGAAGCTGGGCGATGTGCTCACCTTCCGCAACGGCAAGACCGCTGAAATCCTGAACACCGACGCGGAGGGCCGCCTGGTGCTGGCCGATGGTCTCTCGCTGGCGGTGGAAGACGGCGTCGACGCCATCGTCGACATTGCCACACTCACCGGTGCCTGCATGGTGGCGCTCGGCAACAAAGTGGCGGGCATGTTCAGTAACGATCAGCGAGTGGCCGACACGATGCGCGCAGCGTCGGCGGCCACCGACGAGTCGTTGTGGCAGATGCCGCTGGAGCAGAGCTACCGCAAGCTGCTCGACAGCAACGTGGCCGACATGAAGAACGTCGGTGGCCCCTACGGCGGTGCCATCACCGCCGCACTCTTCCTTCAAGAGTTCGTGGCGGATGTGCCGTGGGCACACCTCGACATCGCCGGCCCGATGCTCAGCGACAGCGACGACGGTTGGCTGTCGCGTGGGTCCACCGGTTTCGGTGCTCGCCTGCTGGCCGAGTTCGCCACCACGTTCGACAGGGTGACCACCCGGTAGGCGCTCGCAGTTGCCGAGACCTCGGTGAGGCGAATGAACTTCACCCTGCGATCGTGCCGATCCAGATAGACGCGGCTCAGTGGTTCGAGCAGGCGATGGCTGATCACCACGTACCGATGTGGTTGATCGAGGAGCGACGTCAACAGGTCGGGGCTGAGTCGAACGCGCTCGAGCCGCTGTAACTGTGAGGGACTCTGGCTGGCCCAGCCAGTCGGCATGATGAACTCGTTCGCGAACACCCCCGCAGTGTCGAGCGCGTCCTGGCCTTCCAGGGCGATTGGTGCCCCGACCACGACGAACACGCCGGCCGTGTCGGCCTGTCGCAAGGTGGAGATCTGCGAGTTCAGCGACGTGGCAAGGCGCAGGTTTGCCGCAGCGGTAGCGAACGGGTTGTAGGAGACCCACATCGAAACAGCTGCCAACACGACGAGAAGGATCTGCGGCGCTTCTGCTCTACGAGAATCGGGCTGTACCCGGTCGGCGTTGAGCAGTATGGCCATGGATGCGATGAGGGCCAGTGGGAGCCCCACCCGCTCCGGAAACCGATCCTGGTGCGCCACGTACACAGCAATCGCTGTGAACCAGGCCAGCTGCAACACCGCGCACCTCGCTGCCCTGCGACAGCGCAGCGAAGCCAACACCGTGGCGGCGCCGAGAACGACCATCATCGGCCCCGTCCCCCTGACGGCGATCGTCCAGGCTTGGCCCCACGACCCTGAAAAACGTGAGGTGCGAGCGACGTCGACCAGCCGATTGATCTTGGCGGTGTCGTACACGTCGGGTTGCTCGAACAACCATCTGCTCAGCAGAGTGACATCGTCGACGGTCCAGTCGTTCGCCTGCAGCATCGCCGCGACCTCTGGTTCGTGTGGCGCTGCGATCACGTTCGTCAACTGCACCGTTTGATGAAGTTCGCTACGGGCGTCGTTGAAGTCTCGATACGTTGCCCATCCAGGAGCTTGGTCGCCGAGAACGTTGGTGAGGCTCACGATGCCGACGAGCGCAGCAGCGAACGCCCAGAAGCGAAGCAAGTACCTCAGGCTGGACTGCGGGGTGCGACTCGCGATGTACGGGATCAGAATGACGACTGCGCCGAGCATGGAGTCCCACCTCACCGACGCTGCGACGGCAAGGCACCCGGCGCCGAATGCGGCCGCCGGCCATCTCCGAGCGACAGCAGCATCGGTGGCGGTGCATGCCACGAAGAGCCCGGCGGCAGCGATCGAGAAGGCAGTGCCGGTGAAGCTTGGCCGGAGGAACGCAACACTTGCCCAGCAAGCGAGCACAAGGCCGGCCATGGCTGTCGCTGGTCGTCCGAGGGCGCTTCGGCGTGTCCACAACACGGTGCTCATGGCCGCCAACGCCACGATGTTGACGCCGAACAACGTGATGGCGTACCAGGGCACGCTGCCGAAGTGACCGTAGAGCGAGGCGATGACTCCACCGAGCGCCGTGCCGATGAAGACGAGATGAGCGGTTGGTCGACCGGTGTAGGCGCCGCTCGCGAACGCGGACATGATGACGTCGTCGTTCGTCATGAACCGGCTCTGCCACGCACAGGCCGACAACGCTGCGAACGATGTCCAGATCGCCACACTGATGAGCTTCGTGCTGATCTGTCGGTGCATTAGTCGGGCGACGCTACCGCACCGACCGAGGCTGCCGCCTCGACCGCTGCAGGCGGCGGAACGCCCACTGCGAGGAGTTGGCGTTCCACCGCATCAGGATCGTCGCCTGCGGACACCATGGCCCGCGCAAGTGCCATGCCTCGCTCGAGATCGGCCAAGGTGGTCTGACGAACCGTCCACGTGCGGTGCTGCTGCTGCAACACGTCGGGCATCCGAGCGAGGTGACGCGCCGCGACCGGTGGCAGTCGCCGTCGAACGGCAAGGCCGTCGTCGATCGGTTGCGATACGCCGAACAGAATGCAGCGTTGCAGTGCTCGCACGAAGGTGCTCGAGGTGGCAGCGGAGTACGACAGCCCGAGTGCGTTCGCGGTCTCTCCGAGGTCGAGTTCATAACCCAGTGGGTAGCGGTCCAGGCCGAGCACGAGTCGCCGTAACGCCCAGGTGGCGCTCGGCCCCAAAATGTTGAGCCAGAACAACTCCACGTACGTGCTGCGAACGTCGAAGCCCACGTGATCCACGACCGGGTCGTGCCACGGCACCACCATCAGTGTGGGTTCGGTGGGGGCGAACTCGATGGCCGGCATGTCGGCTCCCTTCAGGATGCGAGTGGGGGAGGAGTCGTACCCCCACTGGG
>CANHST010000088.1 GCA_947463235.1 Acidimicrobiaceae bacterium | reverse complement strand
ATGGCCGAGGCAATCCACCGACACGTGGGCCCCTCCGGTGAGCTCGTGCACGGCGGCGGCCACGTCGGTGTGAGCGCTGGCATCGAGCAGCACATCGGCACCCACCTTGCTGGCCAGTGCCAATGCATCGCTGGAGATGTCGACCGCCACCACCTGTGCACCGAGCGCTCGGCCCATGGCAATCGCTGCCAAGCCCACGCCGCCACAACCGTGTACGCACAACACCTCGCCGGCAGTGAGGCGACCGCGCTCGATCACGCCGCGATACGCCGTGGACACTCGACACCCCACCAGCGCGGCAGCTTCATCACTGATGGCTTCCGGCACCTGGACCGCGTTCACATCGGCAAACGGGATGGTGGTGTACTGCGCGAACGCCCCCCACCGCGTGAAGCCCGGTTGTTCCTGGCGACGGCACACCTGATGCTGGCCGAGGCGACATGGCTCGCACTGCCCACAACCGTTCACGAACGGTGCCACCACCCGATCGCCGGTGCGAATGCGGGTGACGTCGGAGCCGACCGCCACGACACTGCCCACGAACTCGTGACCGCCCACGTGCGGGCACACGATGTCGGGATCGGTGCCGTGCCAACCGTGATAGTCGCTTCGACACAGCCCGACGGCAAGGATCTCGACCACTACCTCATCGGCGGCAGGAGCAGGTACCGCAACGTCTACAAGGGCAATCGGCCCGCGGAACTGTTCGTAGACGGCGGCTTTCATCATGCGGGCATCATTCTGCCCGCGAGATGCCAGCCTTCTTCAGCACTGCGGGCTCCACGCCCACCGCACGCCAGGCGGCGTACGAGATGCCCTTGCGCTTGCTGTACGAACCGGCCACCTTGGTGAACCCGATCTCGAGCGACTTGGGGTCGATCTTGGTTTCCATGCCAGCGAGTTCGGCTTCGAGGTCGAAACGCTCCTGGATGAGTTCGAGTTCGCGAACTGGGTTCGCTCCCTGCATCTCGCCGTCGATGGCCTGCATCCGGCGCGCCACGGAATCCGGGGTCCGTTTGCGACCCGGCTTGCCCTTGCTGTTGCGAAGTGCTTCGAGGTATTCCCGAACCACTCGCCCTTCCACTCGGCCCTCGGCCATCGCGGCCTTGTGCTGATCGGTGATGGAGTTTTTGGGGCCACGCTTTGCTGCCATGTCAGAGATCATATGCCATAGCAACACTGTTTTCTCTGACACCGGGTAAGAAAATTCCTAATCACCAGACGCCGGGGAGCGAGCCGGCTCCAACCGCACGGCGCGGACTCGGGAAGGAATCCGAAACATCAGCCTTGCACCCTCTGACCTGCTCGTATTCACCATTTCGAGCGTGCCACCTATGGACTCCACCATGGCGCGGGCCATCATCAAGCCGACGTGCCCGGCCGCCAAGGCGGCAGTGAGATCGTCATCGATGATGCCGACACCATTGTCAGTGATCTGTCCCACCACCTCGTCGCCTACGTGGCGCAACGTCACCTCGACCCGCGTCGCCGCATCGCGCCGCGCAACATTCCGCATTCCCTCCATCAACACACGAGTGCAGACCGTGCGAAGCTCCTCATCGAGCAACTCCTCCAGGTGCACCAGCACTTCCACTCCAGCAGCGCGCATGGATTCCGCTTCAGCCTGAACCGCTTCAGTCAGTGAACCGAGTAGCACCGGAGGAGCGGTGAGTTCACCGAGCAGTTCGCGCAACTGCTCGACCGCCAACTGCACCAGTTCCACCGACCGTTCCGCGACCTCGGTGGGAACCACGCCGTCCGCATCTGGTGCCATCAACCAACCGGCAGAGACCAACACCTGGATGACATCGTCGTGAATGCGTCGCGCTAGCGCGCGTCGTTCGTCAACGCGTCCACGCACCAAGTGGTGGGTGAGATGGGCGAGCGCGTCGCGAGTGGCGCGAAGTTCGGTCACTTCCACCCCGATGGCCTGGAGCAGTTCCTCTCCGCCATCAGGGTTCACGACGCGCCGATTCGTCCACTGGATCCAGCGCGGCGCATCGCTCTGCCACATCGGGGCGACCACCGTGCTGATGGCCCCATCGGCAGTCGCCTCTACCAGTCGCGACAACAGGGTCGCGAGATTCTCCTGGGTGTCGAAGCCCATGAACGCGGCGCGGTCCAACCACGAGACACCCAGCAACTCCTCGGGACTGCTCCGGAGATGCGCTGCGTACTGCTCGTTGCACCACACCAGATGACCATCCAGGGTGTAGCGCGACGCCCATGCCGTCTGCACCGCCATGATGTCGCCGAGTAGATGCTCGTCGGCCGTCGGTGCGCTCGACACGGAGGCTTCGTCGCGATGGTCGCCGTCGGGCGCCTCGAGACCGAAAACACCGATCAGACGACCATGCTGGTCGAGCCTGCTCGTCAACCTCGATCGAACGCGGCCGTGTCGGCCCCGACGCACCGATTCGAACGTTCGCCACACGCCCGGCGGAAACGGCCGCAACGCGAGGAGCAGGTCCGCATCGACGTGATCCTCGTCGCCCACGCCGAGCAGCCCACGGACATTCGCCGACATCTCGACCTGCTTCGAGAGCAGATCCACCCGCCACCACTCCACACCCATCTGTGCGAGAGCGGCAGCCAGCCCACCATCGTCGATCGCCGCCACAGAATCATCATGGCAAACCAACGAACAGTTTCATAACGTGCGACACTGACACCACACATGGATCCCTCCGCCGCCGACGATGCATCCCGCGTCTCGATGCTCATCATCGACGACCATCCACTGGTGCGGGAAGGGCTCGGCCGCGTGCTCGCTGCTGCCGACGAACTCCGCGTCGTTGCGGAGGCCGAGTCCATCGAGACCGCGCTCGATCTTGCTCTCGATCACGTCGACGTGGTCACCCTGGATCTCGCATTGCCCGGTATCGGTGGCCTGGAAGGCATGGGCATGATTCGCTCCCGCTGGCCTGCCGCGAAGGTGCTGATTCTCACCGTGCACCCCGAAGCAACACATGCCCCTGCCTGCGCACAGCACGGCGCCGACGGGTTCGTGTCGAAGAGCGCCACTCCTTCCGAGATTCGCAATGCAATTCTCACTGTTGCCGACGGCGGACGGCATTTCTCCGAATCGGTGCTCGCCGCAAGCGCCGAACGGCCAACGCGGGTGATGCTGTCGCCACGCGAAGCAGAGGTGTTGCGTCGACTCGCCGCAGGTCAGCGGATCACCGACGTGGCATCCGCCATGGGCGTCAGCGTGAAAACCGCCAGCACCCACAAGATGCGACTGCAGCGGAAATTGGGCGCCAACAACACGGCGCAAATCGTGGTCATGGCACGAAATATCGGTCTCATTTCCTGACCGCAATATTCGACATAGACGCGAACTTACGCGATAGATTCATGCCGAATGAATCTGATGGGACCGTCCGAGAACAAGCCATCAAGCGGCAGCGACGTCCGTCGCACGTCGTTCTGGACGCGTACCTTCGATGCGGCCAGGCGATCCGGCGACTGGGTGATGGTGCAGCGTCTCTACACCCAATCCACTGCGGCACAACTCGCTTCCGACATCGTGAATGCCGAACATCGGAACCCCGACACGATCCGGGTTCGGGGTATGCACCCCGGCGAACGATGGGAAGCACGCTGGGAAGCACACCCCGATGGCCCGCTCGGCGACCACGTGGTCTGGATCCGACTGGCGCCACCTCCCCGCTGATGCCCGGCACCCAAACGCAGGGAGGCTTGTGGCGGGGGCCGTACCGCAGCAACATGTGGTGGTGACCATCGTTCGTCGGCTTCCTGTGAGCATGCTGCTCGTCGTGCTCACCGCGTTGGTCTCGTGCAGCACGCCACACACACTGAGCGACGGCACGCTGCCACCGCTGCAACCAGGACCATTCTCGGCGCCACCCACCACTCCAGCGCCCACCACCATCGCCGCGACGGCCACCACCACCACCTCGCTGGAGGGGTTACCCGGATCCTCGTTACCACCGACGGCAGGCGAGTGGGGTGGCTGGCCCTACTACGAGGTGCCGCAGTTGGGCAGCGAGTCGGTGCGCGGCACGGGTTGCGGCAGCACCGGCGGCATTCCCGAGGTCATACCCGACGGCGTGTGGAACGTGCTGGTCGGCGATGGATCCGGGAGCGACGCATTCTTCACGTCGTCGCGACTCACGGTCGACATGCGCTGTATCTACTCCGGCGTCGGCGGACAGCAACTCTGGAATGCAGCCTGCACTGCAGCGCCGCAGAGCGACACCTGCCAGAGCCAGTCCCCCGACTGGTACATCGTGAATGCGAACGGCAGATTGCGCACGATGCCCGTGGCGGCAGACCTTCAGTACGGGGTAGGAGCCATCGGTACGTCACCATGCCCCACCGCGCCTTCCGATCCGACCGACGCCGATGCACCGTGGCGCTTCATGGACAGCTGGATCGTCGTCGCCGGCGGCCAGGTCACCTCGATGGTGACTGCGTGCCCGGCAGGATGACCGCACGGGCCGCTGCGCTCCTGGCGTGCTGCACCGCTGCACTGGTGGCGTGCGGCCCGGCGCAGACGAGTTCGCTCACGATGCCCGCCGCAACCATCCCGGTCACCACCATCCCGGTCACCACCATCCCGGTCACCACCATCCCGGTCACCACCATCCCGGTCACCACCATGCCGGTCACGACGCTCCCGATCGCCACTGCCCCCGTCACCGTCCCCGCAACGGCAGCACCGGACGGCACGGTGCTGGCGCTCGACGTGCTCGGCGGTATCGAACAGGCCAAGGAGCACCGCGGTGGCTACGACCGAGATCTGTTCGGATACCCGGCGTCGTTCGGCGGTGGTTGCGACACGCGGGCAATGGTGCTGCAGCGCGACTCCCTCTCCCCCGCCCAGATCGACGCAGCCGGCTGCACGGTCGTGGCCGGCGACTGGTACTCGGTCTACGACGGCGTCACCTACGACCAGCCGTCCGAGTTGGAGATCGACCACGTGGTGGCCCTCAAGGAAGCCTGGGACTCCGGCGCATGGCAATGGAACATCGCTCGACTCGAGGCCTTCGCCAACGACATCGACGACGTGCGTTCGCTGCGCGCCGTCAGCAGCCATACCAATCGATCGAAGAGCGACAAGGACCCATCGAACTGGTTGCCACCGAACGCCGACGACGTGTGCCGTTACGTCGGCGATTGGGTAACCATCAAGGCTCGGTGGCAGCTGTCGATGGACACGAGCGAGTATGGCCGCATCCGCAACGTGCTCCGCGGGCCCTGCGCCGGTTGGCGAGTGGCTACCTGGGACGCTGCACCCGTACCGCTCGACTGACGCTTACGCTGCCCAGTGTTCGGCGAGCAGCTCGATGCTGCGGATGCGAGCCGTCACGTCGTACGCCACCGAGGTGACCATGAGTTCGCTGGCCCCCGTTCGCTCCACCAGGCTCCGCAACACCGGCACCACCTGCTCGGGCGTGCCGATCACGCGACCGGTGGGAAGCCGGTTCGCTTCATCGAGCTGTGGGTGGGCAGCGGCATCCACCGGCGACGGCAATGCAATGAAGCGGCCTGTGCGACGGCCGAGTGCGGTGATGCGCCCCGGTGCCGCATGCCATTGCGCGTCGTCCTCCGTGTCGGCCACCAACACGTTGGCCGTGATGATCATGTGCGGTTCGGCGAGCACCGCCGACGGTTGAAAGCCACGGTGGTAGAGCTCGGTGGCCTGCAGCGCTCCACCCATGTCGAAGTGGTGAGCGAACGCAAAGGGCAGCCCGAGATGCGCAGCAAGCTGTGCGCTGTAGCCACTCGAGCCGAGCAGGAACACGGTCGGGAACGACGAGGCCGCCGGCGTGGCCCGGAACCGGTCCCACAGGCCCGACTCGCCACGGCGATCGCCCAGCAGACCCATCAGGTCGAGCAGATCCCGCGGAAAGTCGTCGGCGCCGAGCAGTTCGGCGCTGCGGCGAACGGCCGCCGCAGTGGCCTGGTCGGTGCCGGGCGCCCGGCCGATACCCACATCGACCCTGCCGGGGTGCAGTGCCTCGAGCATGGCGAATTGTTCGGCCGCCACCAGCGGCGCATGGTTGGGCAGCATCACGCCGCCGCTGCCCACATGAATGCGCTCGGTGATCGCAGCAAGATGCGCCATCAGCACCGTTGGCGCCGTGCAGGCGACGCTCGGCATGTTGTGGTGTTCTGCCACCCAGTAGCGCAGATAGCCGAGCTCGTCGGCGCGCTGCGCAACGCGTGCCGTCGAACCAAGGGTGTCGGCACTGCTCTGCCCTTCGTTCACCACCGAGAGGTCGAGGACGGACAATGGAACGGCGGCGGCAGTCAACACGTCCCACACCGTAGATGCCAGTGGTGCTAGTACCTCCGTCCACCCCGCGGCGGCGCCACCCCTGCCCCTGGTCGTAGGCCTTCCGCGCCGTTTCCGAGAAATTGCATTTTCCCAGGTCAAGAACCCAAAAAAGGCCAAACCAAAACGATGTTTCCGCCGTGACTCCGATTGCATCAAGTCTCGCAAGATGCAAATGGACGGGAGCAAGTCGATCATGAGGAAGCAAAAGAACAGTCGCATCATCGCTGGTGTCGCGGTGGCAAGCGTTGGCTTGTTCGCAGCAGTCGCCGGTGGCGCAGCCGCCAAGGGCGGCGGCGGTGGCGGCGCAGCTGGCACCGACTCGAAGGCCAGCGGTATGGCAGCAGCCACCTGCTCGGCCGACGCGTTCGGCTACGCCGGCTACAACCGCAGCGGTTCGCTGGTCACCGTGGGCGCTGGCGCCTCGGCCGACAACACCGGCGGCACGTGGACCGTCACCATCACCGACAGCCAGGACGGCACCGTGCTCAGCGGTGACAGTGGCGTGGTGGGCAGCGACTGGTCGCTCCTCCAGAACTACCGGGCCAGCAAGGGCCAGCACGACGTCACCGTGCACATGGTGTCGAACGTCGACGGCGTGAGCGCCTGCGACGCTTCGCTCTCCTTCAAGATCTAAGTCCGAGCCACGGCGCAGGCTGGGGCGCTCCGTTCCCACGGAGCGCTCCCGGCCTGGTGCTGTTGCGTCAGGCCGAGGGGTGTTGCACCTCCCAAGGTGCCACCCACTCTCCTTCGACGCGCAGTTCCACACCAGCGTCGTCCTCGATGACTTTGCACACCGTCATCTCGCCGGCGTGCTCACCGTACCGATCTGCCGCTTCCGCGAATCGGGCGTGAGTCGCCCTGGTGAGCTCCGCACGAGTTCCCGTCTCGTGCAGGAGTTCATCGATGAGACCCAGATCCTTCAGACACAACGCGAGACGGAACGAAGGGTCGTAGTGGCCGGCGAAGATCGACGGAACGTCGTGCTGCATGACGAAGCTCTCAGCGGCACCGCCCTTCATTGCCGCCCACCACACATCCGGCTCCAACCCGGCCACCTTCGCAGCCACCATCGCTTCCCCAATGGCTGCGGCGTGCACGAACCAGAGTTGGTTGTTCACGAGCTTCGCCACGTAGCCGTTGCCGTATCCGCCCACTCGACGGGTGTCGCCCACTGCATCGAGCACGCTCTGCACTCGGGCAACAGCGGCGTCGGTGCCCCCGACGAACAAGATCATGTCGCCGCGAATGCAGGAGTCGATCGACCCTGTGACCGGCGCGTCGACCGCTTCGCCACCAGCGGCCTCGACCTCGAGAGCGAGCGAGCGCATCAAGGCCGGAGTGCTGGTGGTGAGGTCGATCCAGGTGACGCCGCGGCAGTCGCCTTCGAGGATTCCACCCGGGCCGCGCACGACCTGCTCGATCTGTGCCGGGCCGAACACCATCGACATCACCACGTCGACCTGCCCGACCATCGACGACGGGGTGTCGCACCAGGTGGCGCCCTCGGCCTCCAACGGAGTGCCGGCCTCACGCCGAATGTCGAACACGAACAACTCGTGGCCTGCGCGGGCAACGTTGCGGGCCGCAGCTGCACCCATGTTGCCGAGCCCGATGAAACCGACCTTCATAGTCGCCCCTTTCCAGGTGGATTATCCAGACGCTAACGAGCAGCTGACTACAGTTCTGGACAACCCAAGGGGAGGGCCCATCATGAGACTCGTCGTTCGTACATTGATCTCTGTTCTCGGCAACGCAGTCGGCCTCATCGTGGCCGCCGTCGTGCTCGACAAGGTGACCATCAGCGGTGCCGCATTCATCGTGGCCGTGTTGATCTTCACCGCGGTCACGGCCATCGGAACACCGTTCCTGGCCAACGTGGCCCGCAAGAGCGCTGCACCACTCCTGGGTGCCGTCGCACTGCTCAGCACCCTGGTTGGGCTGATCATCACCCATCTCGTGTCCGACGGACTGAGCATCAGCGGCCTGTCCACCTGGATCGCCGCTGCCGTCATCGTGTGGTTGGTCTCGCTGGTGGCAGTCATCCTGCTGCCGCTGATCTTGGTGAAGTTGGGCCTCGAAGCCGCTCGTGACCGCAACGACTGACCGCACCACTACCGACTGCACCACGGCGGAACAACCGGCCGACACTGCGTGTGCCGCCTGTGGCACACCCCAGGCCCGCACGTGGTCAACACCTCAGGGTCCGGCACGTCTGTGCCCGCCCTGCGCCACGCTCCACGGCATCGGCTGCCCCTGACGGGTTTGGTGCGCTTCAGGCCAGGGGACCGTGGGTGACGCGGCCACCGAGGAAGGTGTGGCGCACTTCGATGGCATGGATGCGGTGGGCCGGCACTTCGAACGGACTGTTCGCCAGCACCACCAGGTCAGCTTGTTTGCCCACCTCCAGGCTGCCAGTCACGCCCTCCAGCCGCAGCGCGCGGGCTCCGTTAATGGTGTAGCAACGCAGCGCATCGGCCACGGCAACACGCTGGTGCGGCTGCGCGATGCGGTCGTCGGGCCGACCGGGGCGTTGCCGGGTGACGGCCGACTCGATCTGCCCCAGCGGCGGTATCTCGTGCACCTCGGTTCCCGGACAGTCGGCCCCGAAGGTGACGTTCGCCCCGGTGCGCACCACTGAGCCATAGGGGCAGTAATCGCGATCGAACCGCTCCTGCCCGACGAGGCTCGGGTAGCTGTCGAGAAACTCGCCGCGGTAATCAGTGCCCCAGATCGGCGTGCCGTTGGCAGTGACACCCAACTCGGCGAACCGCGGCACGTCGTCGACGTTGCAGAACTCCAGATGGCAGACGGTGTTGCGCGGCGAGAGGTGAGGGTGGGTGCGGCGCACATGTTCACAGGCATCAAGAGCGCGGCGAACTCCCGCATCGCCGCATGCGTGAAGGTGGGCATCGAACCCGGCGAGGTTCGCTGCCTCCACGTGCGCCATCACCGCCGCCGGGTCGGTCTGGAAGGCGCCACGGTGCGGCACGTCGGCGTAGGGTTCGAGCATCGCCGCGGTGTGTTGCGGACCGACACCGTCCATGAACAGCTTCAGCGTGGTCACGCTCAGACGTTCCGAACGCACGTCGGCGTTCAGTTGCCGCAGAACCCGCACGGCCTTCTCGGGGCTCACGTTGGAACTGCGCACCGAGTGCGACCCGACCATTCGCACCGGTAGCCCTTCGGCACGGTCGCGTGCCAGAAGGTGTTCGTAGATCTCGCCCACCAGCTTCGCCGAGTCGACCACCAGGCTCGCGTCGAAGTAACTGGTGATGCCCCACGACGGCGCAGGGTCCAATGTCATCGCGATGGCATCCTTCACCGAGTTCATGCTGAACATGCCGAGCGCGATGGCCAGCGGCAACCAACTCTCCGGTTCGCAGCACGTGCCCGACGGAAAGCCGTCCGGGTCGCGCGGCCAATAGCTCGACGGTGGGTTGGGGTCGGGGGTGGATGCATCGATGCCGGCGGCCAGGAACGCAGCGGTGTTCGCCCAAGCGTCGTGCACGTCGTAGGTGTGCAGGAGCGCCGGCCGCACATCGGTGACCTCGTCGAGCCAATGGCGATGCGGTTGCCGGCCTTCGCCGAATGTGAACGGGGTCCAGCCATGACCGCGGATCACATCGTGATGCGGATGGTCGAGGGCGTAGCGACGGATGGCTTCCTGCACTGCTTCCTTGCCGGTCAGGCCTTCCAACGACACGCCGATCTTGGACAGCGCCCCACCCACCAGGTGGTCGTGACCATCGATGAACCCGGGCATCAGGAAGCCGTCTTCGAGGTCCACCTCCACCGTGTCCGGTCGGATCGCCCCGCGGGTGGAGTCGTCGGTGCCCACCGCAGCAATCACATCGTCGTGCACCACCAGGGCGGTGGCCCACGGACGTTGCGGGTCCATGGTGTACACCTGACCGTTGCGGAACCAGTAGCTGCCCATGACTCCCTCCGGAGCGCACAGTACTGCGCAGTTGGGCGAACGAGTCGGCGTCATGGCAGGCTCACCAACCGTGCCACCGTCTCGCTCTTTCACCATCGCCTCCGTGAACGTGAACGGGCTACGCGCCGCCATTCCCAACGGCATGGGCGGCTGGTGGCACCAGCGCCGACCCGACGTGGTCGCCATGCAAGAGGTGCGGGCACCACACGATCTGGTGGCCGGACTGGTCGCCAACGTGGCGGGCGAGCCGTGGCACGTGCACCATCACGAGTGCGCCGCCAAGGGCCGCGCCGGCGTCGCGGTGGTGACGCGCGAGCCGAGTACGGGCACCGGCCACGAGTTGTCGGGCGAGTTCGACGGCACCGGCCGTTGGGTGGAAGCGGAACTACCGACCGCCGATGGCCGCGGGCTCACGGTGATCAGTTGCTACGTGCACACCGGCGACGCCGACACACCGGAGCGCATGCGCGAAAAACTCGCCTTCCTCGATGCCATGGCGGAGCGTCTGGCAGCGCTGCATTCGGCCGGCCGTCATGTGGTGCTGACCGGCGACCTGAACGTGGGCCATCGCGAGGTGGACATCAAGAACTGGAAGGGCAACCTGAAGAAGGCCGGCTTCCGGCCCGAAGAACGAGCCTGGTTCGACCGCTTGTTCGCCAGCGGGTGGGTCGACGTGACGCGAGTGCATGCGGGCGAGGTGGCCGGGCCGTACACCTGGTGGTCGTGGCGAGGCAAGGCGTTCGACGTGGACTCCGGTTGGCGCATCGACT
>CANHST010000087.1 GCA_947463235.1 Acidimicrobiaceae bacterium | reverse complement strand
GCCACAAGGCCCAACCCATCGGCCGCAGCGAACAACTCGTAGCCCTCGGCACCAAGGTCGGCGCGGTGGGCGTGGAGCTGCACGGCGATGTCGACACCTTGAGGCTGCGCCGCTCGGCGCGGTTGCATGCCGGTCTGCGTGGCGAGGTCGTGCATGAACACGTCGACCACCGTGGCGGCATCCGGGTGGTCGGCCACGACGGTGACGTCGGTGGGCAATACGCACACGCCGTCATGCCACTCCACATGTCGCGGAAGTGGCACCAGCGGATGAGCCTCGTGATCGTTGGCCACCATGCTCGGAGCGTACGCCACTCCGAGCAAGCTCTCTGCTTAGGCCTGTTCCTTCATGCCACTCATCACGCCGTACATTGCCTGCACGAGTGCGACGGCCACGAAGCCCACGATGAGGCCCACCATCACGATCATCAACGGCTCGAACATGGTGGTGAACTTCTTGATGCGCCCTTCGAGCTCACGGTCGAAGTAGATGCTGGCCACCTCGAGCTGTTCGTCGAGCGTGCCGGTCTCCTCGCCCACCTTGAACATCTGACGGGCGGCCCCGGGGAACAGTTCGGTGCGGGCCAAGGGCTTGGCAAAGCCGCTGCCTTCCATCATCTCCAACTGGGCCTCTTCGAGACGTTCGCGGAACACGATGTTGGACGTGGCCTCCGTGGTGGTGCGCATGGCGTCGGGCAGCGGCACACCGGCGCGAACCATGGCGCCGAGGATGCGGCAGAAGCGCTCGAGGATCGAGTACTCCATGATGCCGCGGATGACCGGAAGCTTCAGAACGAGTCGGTCCTTGAACGCTCGTCCCGCAGGCGATTTGAACATCCAGACCATCCAAGCCATGAACAGTCCGGCCACGGTGAAGGGGATGTACCAGAGCGTGGTGAACAGCGTCGCGACGAACAGCAGGGCGCGCGTGGCGAACGGCAGATCGGCGTGGAGTTCCTCGAACAGCGGCTTGAACTGCGGCAGCACGTAGCCAGCGAGCACCGCCACCGTGAAGACGGCGAGCACCATCACGACGCCCGGATAGGACAGCGCCGAGACCACCTTCGACCGCGTCTCGAGCTCACGCTCGAGGTAGCCGGCCAGGTTCTCCAGCGTTTCGTCGAGCTTGCCCGTGAGCTCGGCCGAGCCGAGGATGCCGATGTAGTACATCGGGAACGCCTCAGGGTGCTTGCCTGCAGCGCCGGAGAGCGTGCCGCCGTTGCGGAGGTCTTCGACCATGTGCGAGATGGTGCGCTGCAGCGCCACGTCGGTGGTTTCGTCGCCGATGATCTCCATCGCCTCAGTCAGCGGAATGCCCGCCTTCACGAACACCGCGAGTTGACGCGTGAAGTGCATCAACTCCTTCTTCTTCACCTTCTCCTTGGTGAGTTCGAAGGACAGCGAACCGCGCTTCTCCTCGATCTTCACCGGATAGAGGCTCTTGTCGAGCAGGTGCGTGCGCGCCTCACCAACGGTGGAGGCCTTCGTGATGCCTTCCACGGACGTACCGTTGGCATCGATGGCGGCGTAGGCGAACCTGGGCATGAGTGGCTCCTAGCTGGCGAACAGAGTTCGGACGACTTCGGGGATGGTGGTCACGTCGTTCTCGACCAGTGCCATGGCTTCGCGCAACATCGTGCGCATGCCCTGGGCGACGGCGAGGCGACGCAGTTCTTCAGTGGTGGCCCAGCCGACGATGAGGCGGCGGAGTTCGGGGGTGATGCGCAACAGTTCGTAGACGCCGATGCGGTCGCGGTATCCGGTGCCGGCGCAGAAGTTGCAGCCGGCGCCGCGGTAGAACGTGCTCTTCTCGCTGCCGCCGCTGTGCTGACGGAACACCGCCAGTTCGTCGGCGCCCGGGGTGTAGGGCTCCTTGCAGGAGTCGCACACTCGGCGCAACAGACGCTGGCCGATGACGCCCACCACCGACGATGCGATGAGGAAGGCCTCGATGCCCATGTCGAGGAAGCGGTGCAGTGCGGCCACGCTGTCGGTGCCGTGCAGCGACGACAGCACGAGGTGACCGGTGAGTGCGGACTGCACGGCGATGCGAGCGGTGTCGGCGTCGCGGATCTCGCCCACGAGGATGACGTCGGGGTCTTGACGAAGGATGGCCTTGAGGCCGGTGGCGAACGTGAGGCCCGCCTGATCGTTCGTCTGGATCTGGTTGATCCCGGGGAACACGTATTCCACCGGGTCTTCCACGGTGGTGATGTTCTTGCCCGAGGAGTTCACTTCGAGGAGCGAGGCGTACAGCGTGGTGGTCTTGCCGGCGCCGGTGGGGCCGGCGCAGATGACCATGCCGAACGGCGAGTGGATCATCTTGGAGTAGTGGAGGTAGGTCTCGCGGGGGAAGCCCAACTCCGACAGACCGATCATCGACCGCGACTTGTCGAGGATTCGCATCACGATCTTCTCGCCGAACACGGTGGCCACGGAGGCAACGCGAACGTCCACTTCCTTGCCATCGATGACCGTGGAGAACTGGCCGTCCTGCGGGCGGCGCTTCTCCACGATGTTCATGCCGCTCATGATCTTCAAGCGACTGGTGAGCGCAGCGTGGACGGCGTGGGGCAGGCTGAAGGCCTCCACCAGGTGGCCGTCGATACGGAAGCGGATGCGGAGCTTGTCGTCGAGCGGTTCGATGTGGATGTCGCTCGCACGGTCGCGCATGGCCTGGCTGACGATCCGGTTCACCAACTGGATGACCGGTGCCTGGTCGTCGAGGCTCACTTCCGACGCAGCAGCGGCCAGCTTGGCCTGCTCGTCGTTCATGTCGAGCGAGGAGAGGATGCGATCGATGTCGGCGTCGGCTCGATAGATCGAGTCGATGAACGTGCGCACCGTGCTCGGGTCGGCGACGAAGTACTTCACCGGGCGCTTCGCCTCCGCCTCGATGGCAGCCTTGCGTGCCGGCGACGGGTCGACGAGCAGCACGATCAGCGTGTCGCCCTCCGAGGCCAGTGCCACAGCGCACTGCTTGCGCACCATGGCTTCGTTCAACACACCCTTGATCTCGTCGGTCACCACGATGTTCTTGGTGTCGACGGCGGGCACGCCGGTGGCTGCCGAGATGGCCAGCGCCAACTCCGTGCGACCCACCGCGTGGCTGGTCATGAGATGGTCGGCGAAGGCGAGGAGGTCGCCGTTGGCTGCGCCGAGTGCCTCTGCGAGACCTTCTGGGGTGAGGTGGCCGCCCTCGACGAGGACCTGGCCGGCCTTCATGCATTCGGCCGCGCTCTCACCCTCGGGGGGAGTCACACTCTGATCTTTGCTCTTGAAAAGTGCCATGGTGCCCGTCTCCGACGTAGGAGGGCTCGGTGCGTGTCGTCAGAATGACGACAGGCTGTGCTCGGATGTGTTGGGGGTTTCGCCGCCATTGCTGGTGGGCACGCCCGGATGTGAACCGGTGTCGAGCGACATGCTCGGGAAACCGTTGGGAACGGTGGGGGAGGACGGGCGCGAACCGGCGTCGTCCTTGCGAACGAATTGGTCGGGGTTGATCTCGACGATTGCCCGCTCGAGTTCTTCGAGGCGTTCGAGCTGCACTGCTGCGCTCACATCCATCTCGTCGGACAGCTGGGCTTCGATCTCCGCCATACGCAGGGTGGCCTTGTCGAGCTTCTCGTCGGTGGTGGCCGCCATACGGTCGATCTCGATGCGAACGAGCATTGCTTCACCAACGGCGGTGGACAGCTGCTCGCGGACTTCGTGGATGGCTTGCTCGTCGACCTTGCCGACCTGCTCGGTCAGCACGCCGAGACGGTCGTTGATCTCCATGAAGTGGTTCTCAAGTTCGAGCATGCGCTGCGACAGCGCACCGATGGCGTCGTCGAATCCCGAGCCGATGCGGCCGACGGTGGCCTCGAGGTGGGCGATCTTGGTGCCGTTGGACTCGTTGATGCGGTCTTCCATGGCCAGCATGCGATCGGTCACCTTGTGCTCGGTGAAGTCGATGCGCTGCGCCGTCATGGTGGCGTGCTCGGTGAGCTGACGCTGCACCTCCGGGCCCACGGATTCCAGGGTGGTCCTCACGAAGGCCAGTCGCTCTTCCACGGCGCTCGCGAGGGCCTGGTTGCCCTCATCCATGCGCTGGGCGAGTGCAATGGTGGTGTCGTTCACGTGCTGTACGAGTGCTGAGGCCTGCTCGTCGAAACGGCGGGTGGCCTTGTGCAGGTCGTCGATACGCGCGTGAGCGGCAGCGCTGGACTGATCGATTTGATCCTTCAGATTGGCCAGTTCGACCGGGTCGACGCCTTCGCCGGAACCTGTCGGCATGTCGAGCAGCCGGTTCTCCACCTCGGCGAGGCGGCGGTGCTGGTGCTGTGCGAAATCGGCAAGGCGGTCTTCGAGCGCGGTCTGCAGCGCCTTCTGGTACGCCTCGCTGTTGTGCTGACCGGTCTCCACCTGCTGCGCCACTGCGGCGATCTGCTGGGTGAACTCGGAACGAAGGTCCTGTTGGGCCTGCTCAGCGGCTTGGCGAGCGCTGTCGACCTGCTGCGACATGAGACCCATGTACTGCTGGAGCTGGCGCTCCACTACGGCCGCGATGGTCGCAGCCAGCACTTCGGTCGCGGATTGCGACAGCCCGGTTGCGTTCGTGGTGGGGGTGCTCATTGCGTGCCCTTCCCTGTTGTTGCCATCCCCTCGAGGGGGTTCTGCTCCTGCGCCACGCAGATACATCGGCTGGTCTTGCCACACTCTTGAGAGACAGATACGCGCAAGTCGCGAATCGCGTACGGTGGGGCTCGTGCCAGATTCCCGGTTCGCCGACTTTTCCATCGAACGACTGCCTGCCGAACGGCACGATGATGCCCTGGCGGCACTGGCCCGAGCCTTCTGGCCCGACCCCCTGTTCGGCTTCTTCCAGCCCGACAAGCTGAAGGAGCACACCATGCTGCCGAAGGTCTTTCACGCCTTCTTGGCCGATGCTGCACCCTTCGACCAGGTGTGGGGCGCCACCTCGGGCGGTCGGGTGGTGGGCGCGGCAGTGTGGGTACCGCCGGGCGGTATGCCGCGCAGTTCGCGGCGCGAAGCCATGATGCAGGTGCGCATCGGTCGACTGCTGGTCACCGGCACCAACCGACGCGTGGGCCTGAAATTGCTCGACGAAATCGACAAGGTGCACCCCACCGAGCCCCACTGGTACCTGGCCCTGTTGGGCGCCGACCCAGTGGTGCAGGGCCGTGGAGCCGGCAGCGCCCTGTTGCAACCGGCCCTTGCCGAGGCCGACACCCAGGGCGTGCCCTGTTATCTGGAGACGCAGAAGGAAGAGAACCTGGCCTTTTACGCCCGCCGCGGGTTCGAACTACTCCACACGATCGCTGTTCCCGGCTCGCCCACCGTCTGGGGCATGCGGCGGGCGGCCAGATGAGCGAGGCTCCCGGAATGAACGTTCACCTCATCGACGGCACCTACGAGCTGTTTCGCCAGCACTTCGGCATGGTTGCCAAGCACGGGTCGCCGGGCCCCAACGATGCCGCCATCGGTGTGGTGGCCAGCACGCTGCAACTGGTGCAGAAGGGCGCCACCCATGTAGGCGTGGCCAGCGACCATGTGATCGAGAGCT
Organism: Acidimicrobiaceae bacterium; assembly: GCA_947463235.1. GTDB lineage: Bacteria > Actinomycetota > Acidimicrobiia > Acidimicrobiales > Ilumatobacteraceae > UBA668. The sequence goes on along the minus strand of CANHST010000087.1, from coordinate 5,531 downwards.
TCCGTAACGATCTCTACGAGGGCTACAAGACCGGCGAGGGCATGGACCCTGTGCTGCTGGCCCAGATTCCGGTGATGGAAGACCTGTTGGAGGCCGCCGGGTTCACCACATGGCGCATGGTGCAGTGGGAGGCCGACGATGCGCTCGGCGCGGCCGCCGCGGTGGCGGCCGCCGACCCCCGGGTGGAACAGGTGCGGATCGTCACCCCCGACAAGGATCTCGGGCAGTGCGTGGTGGGTACCCGCGTGGTGCAGTACGACCGGCGTAAGGACGAGGTGATGGATGAGGCGGCCGTCACCGAGAAGTTCGGCGTGCCGCCGAGCTCCATCGCCGACTATCTCGCCCTGGTGGGCGACAGCGCCGACGGTTACCCGGGGCTGCCCGGATGGGGCGCCAAGAGCGCAGCCGCCGTCCTGCGCCGCTACGGCACCATCGAGGCGGTGCCCGCTGCTGCTGCCGACTGGGACGTACCGGGCTTGCGCGGCGCCGACAAACTCGCCCGCACGCTGGCCGAGCAGCACGACCTCGCCCTGCTGTTCAAGCAGGTGGCCACCGTGGCCCTCGATGTGCCGGTGGGTACGGTCGACCAGTGGCGCTGGCGTGGCCCCACGCCCGGCTTCCGGGCGGTGGCGGAGGGCATCGGCGCACCGCAGTTGGCCGATCGGGCCGAGCGTCTGGCCCGGAAAACGAGCAACCCCGCCGACTGAGGTGGCGGCCAGGTGGCCTGCGGCACACGAGCGGCACCGTTGAAGGCTGCTACCTTCCGGTCCTGACCTGATTCCCGGACGCCCGTCGCACAGGGCCCGACCGTCACCTCACCCGGCGGGTGTTGTTCTGATGGAAGGCTAGCGACAATCCGGCCTTGTGCCGCTACCCTTTCCGACCGTCCCGGGAGGGGTGCGAGAGCGGCCGAATCGGCACGCTTGGAAAGCGTGTGAAGGGCAACCTTCCGTGGGTTCGAATCCCACCCCCTCCGCTCATGTCCGATCAGCCGCCCGCTGCACTGCCCGATGAGGCGGCCATGCGGTTGGCGATGGCGGAAGCCGTCGCCGCCGAGGCCCACGGCGATGTGCCCATCGGCGCGGTCGTCGTGCGCGACGGTCGGGTCATCGCGGCGCGCCACAACGAACGCGAACTCACGGGCGACCCGACGGCGCATGCCGAGGTGTTGGCGCTGCGCGACGCTGCGGCGGTGGTGGGCCACTGGCGACTGCTCGACTGCACGCTCTACGTCACGCTCGAGCCGTGCGTGATGTGTGCCGGGGCGACAGTGAACTCGCGCGTCGGTCGGGTGGTGTTCGGCGCCACGGACCCGAAAGCCGGCGCGGTTGCGAGCCTGTATCAGGTCTGCAGCGACACTCGACTGAACCACCGTCCGCCGGTCACCGTAGGGGTGTTGGCTGACGAATGTGGCGCCTTGCTCAAGGCATTCTTCGCCGCTCGCCGTAGCTGACGAGTTCGACTGAACTCAGACCTCGATGCTGGCCAATGCCTGCCGCACGGCTTCGGCCACTTCGTCCTTCAGCGAACCGGACGTGAGGGTCGGTGTGAGGACCATCGCCGGGGCGGGCGCAGTGGCCGCGGGGGTGGCCGTTGTGGTGGCCATGGGGGCTGACTCCACCGTGGTCGCCGGGGGTTCGATCACGGGGACGGTGAGAGTGGGCAGCGGGGTTGGCATGCGCATTTCACCGGTCACGGGAGGTGGCGCCAACTGCGGTCGCGACCGTGGGGCCGGGGCCGGTGTCGGCTCCGCGTCGGGGTCGGCAACGGCGGGCGAATCGACCAGGTGGGTGATCACTTCCACTCGCGTGGGCAGCCATCGGTCGAGGCCGCTGGGGTGGCGCTGGTACATCTTCATGCGCCACTTCTGCACCTCCTCGTCGGCCACATGGATCAGCACGTCGTCGGTCATCAACTCCACGCACAGCTCCACGGCCTCACGGTCGATGGAGTCGTCGCGGTCGAACATTCGACCAAGGTGCTCCACACCGCTCACCTGCAGAATCGATCGCTGCATCTGCTCGCGGGTGACCACGCCCTCCACGAGGAGTCGTACCCCGAGCCCGCCGTCGGTGGTGCGTTCGGCGAAGTAGACCTGACCGTCGCGGAGGTACACGTTCGTGGGCGGATTGGTCTCGAGTTCGAGGCGTCCGGTGAGATATCGGCGGCGCGCGGCTTCGATCAACTGCCACGCCGGGCGTGTGTCGGGCGAGGCGCCGGTCTCGAACAGGTCCACTTGCATCACCGATGTTTCGGCACCACCTGATCGGAACTTGAGGAATGCAACCACCCGGTGTTGCGATTGCCGCGAGCCGCTAGCCTCCTCCGACGGAAGGGTGCCCGAGCGGCCAAAGGGACACGCCTCGAAAGCGTGCGAGGTGAAAGCCTCCGTGGGTTCAAATCCCACCCCTTCCGCCATTCGACACCGCCCGCCTCGTGCAGGGCGGTGTCGTCGTTTTGCCCTCCTACACTCCGCACATGCCAGCCGATCCGTTCGACGACCCGTTCACCGACGATCTGTTGGTGGGGCAGGCGTTGGCCGAACGCCTTCGTTTGCTCCCACTGCCCGGCGAGGGTGGGTTGTTCCGCGAGACCCATCGCGACGAGCACTCGTCGGCGATCTACTTCATGCTGCTGCACGACATGTGCTCAGCGATGCACCGACTGATGGGCGACGAGGTGTACCACTTCTACGCCGGTTCACCGCTGCGACTGCTGTTGCTGCACCCGAATGGCAGGGTGGAAGAGCCAGTGCTCGGCCCCGATGTGATGGCGGGGCAGGTGCCGCAACTGCGGGTGCCCAAGGGTGTGTGGCAGGGCTCGTCGCCGCAGGGTGCCTGGAGTCTCGTCGGCACCACGATGGCGCCACCGTTCGACTGGAACGGGTTCGAGCTGGCGCCGGCCGATCTCGCCTCGGCGTATCCGAAGGTGGCCTCCCGCATCAACGAACTGCTGCAGCGCCCCACCGGCTGAGCCGTCAGGTTGGTACGGGCACCGACATGAAGGTCGGGCGATACAGCGCAGCGTTGCGTTGCCACAGGTTGAACGGCCCGCCGTTCGACCACGACACGATCATCTTCCCATCGGGGCCGAGGCTGGGCAGGATCACCGCGTGGTACACGCCGCACTGGCTGCATTTACGGCGGTTCACGATGTCGATGGTCTGCGCGCGCGTCCAGGGGCCCTGCGGTGCTGGCGCTCTATCCACGTACACCGAGGCGCCCCACCAGTCGTCGATCTTCGTGACGTTCACGTACACGCTCCCGAACTTCTGCACGTCCATCGGGTTGGCGCTGCCCCGGGTCATCACCGGCTTCGCGTACTTGGCGCTGCCCGACCACCCTCTGCCATTCCAGAACGAGGGCACCGCATCGAAGTGACCCTTGGGCACTCGGGCCAGATAGCTGGACGGCATGCAGGTGGCATCGAACTGGCTTACGCCGCTCACCTGGTGGATGTACTGGCGGTAGCAGTGCCCGTAGAGGTAGCTCCACTTGCTGTCGCTCACCACCGACCATCCGTACAACCGGGTTCCGCCGACGCGCGCCTTGGTGAAGCTCAACACCTTCAACGTCAGCGGGTCGATGCGCGCCACCCACGTGCCCACCGGCGCGGCACCCCACGTAGCACCCGTGCCGTTGGGGTTGGCCATCTCGGCCATGAAGATCCACAGCTTCCCGTCGGCGCCCCGCTCACCGTCCATCGGCCAGAACCAGTGGCGCAGCGGTGTGGTCTGCGCCGATCCGATGAAGTTTCGCATGTGGCCTGCGCCCACGGTGCTCCAGCAGTTGCCGCGCTGCAGCAGCCCGGCGTTATGGGCGGCGTCCTGCATGCTGTCGCGCAGGTCGTTGTCGTTGCTGAAGAAGACATCTTGGAACAACCACAACCGTCGGCCGCCGCCGAGGTCGTACACATGCTGGTAATCACCACCGCCGTAGCCCGTGGTGGTGGCGGTGCGGCCCACGCCGGGCGAAGCGAACACGGTGTTCAGCTGCGCTGCCGAGAGGTTGGCGGTGCACGTGGCGGCAGCGGTGGGTGCCGGGGTGGAGGCGATGAAGGTGCACCCCACGAGCGCGGCCGTGGCCGCGAGCAACGAACGAATGGATGTGCGCCTCACACGACGGTGATCGGCAGCGCGCCGGGGTGCCTTGAGTTGGCGGCCATCACTTGCATTCGGCGCCGTCGGCGGGAGCGTCCTTTGCTGGATCGATGAGGTACCGGTCGACCACGTCGCCACTGCACTCACCGATCGCGTAGCCGGTGTGACCTTCGGCGTGCACGATCACCAGTCGACCATCGTCGAGCGCGTCGGCCATGAGCCGGGTGCTGGCCAATGGTGTCGCGGGGTCGCCCGTGGTGCCCATCACCAGAATCGGACCGGCGCCCTTGGCGTTCACCGGTACCTCGGGGTCGGGGCTTGGCGGGAAGAAGGTGCAGAAGTACGAGCCGATGGTGCCGGGCGAGTAGCGCGGGGCCACCTCTTGGAACTTCACGGCTGCAGCATCTTCTTCCTCGACGGTCAACCGCGCCGGCTCGTCGGCGCAGGAGATCACCTGGAACGCCTCCAGCGAGTTGTCCCAGGTGCCGTCGCTGCGGCGTCGGAAGTACTCGTCGAACAACGCCAGCAGCCCGGCACCGTCGCCCTGCTGCGCGTCGGCGAGCGCCTGGTGCGCCTGCTCCCACAGCGACTCGCTGTACATCGCCTCGGCCACGGCCGTGAGCGCCATGGAACGGGTGAGCTCGGGCCGCCCGTCCACCGTGGGAATCGGGGTGTCGTCGATGTCGAGCATCAGCCGATCGAAGGCGCCCTCGGCATCGCCATCGTTGTGGAACGGGCAACTCGACGTGGCGCTGCAGCCGGCGAGGAAGCTGGTGATCGCCTGTTCGAACCCGGCGGCCTGCTGTAGGCCGGAATCGATGTAGCCGGCGTTGGGGTCTACCGCGCCATCGAGTACGGCGGCGCGCACGGTGGAAGGGAACAGGGTTGCCCATGTGGCTCCGAGTTCGCTGCCGTAGCTGAAACCGAAGTAGCTGATCGTTGCTTCCCCAAGCGCTTGGCGGATGTCGTCCATGTCGCGGGCGGATGCGTTCGTGCCGATGTACGGCCAGATGCCCTTGTTCTGCTCCAGGCAGTGGTCGGTGAACTCCTTGGCCAGATCGATGGGAAGTTGCCGCTCCTCGGGCGTGTCGGGAGTGATGTCCATGCCCGTGTAGTAACGGTCGTAGTCGTCGATGCAGTCGATGGCCGGGGTGCTGTCGCCGGTGCCACGCGGGTCCCACGCAACGATGTCGAAGCGCGACAGCAGGTTGCTGCTGTAGATCTGATCGGCGAACTTGGCGAAGTCGGTGCCACCGAAACCGGGTCCACCGGGGTTCACCAACAGCGACCCGATGCGCTGCTTCGGGTCGGCCAGGTGGCGTGCAAGCGCCAGGCGAAAGGTGCCCTTCGCGGGGTCGGCATGATCGATGGGCACATCGATGGTGGCGGTTTGTACGGTCTTGTCGCCGCTGAACGTGGTCCAGTCGATGCT
>CANHST010000086.1 GCA_947463235.1 Acidimicrobiaceae bacterium | reverse complement strand
TCCACTGCGGTGCTGCCGGCCTCGCGAATGTGATAGCCGCTGATGCTGATGCTGTGCCAGCGAGGCATCTCTGCAGCCGTGAACGCAATGGTGTCGCGCACGAGCCGCATGCTGGGCCGCGGAGGGAACACGAACTCCTTCTGCGCTTGGTACTCCTTCAAGATGTCGTTCTGCAGGGTGCCACCGAGACGCGAACGGTGAATGCCCGCCTTCTCGGCCTGCGCCACGAACATCGCGAACACCACTGCCGCAGGGGAGTTGATGGTCATGCTCGTCGTGATGGCGCCGAGGTCGATACCGGCGTACAGGTCTTCCATGTCGGCCAGCGAATCGATGGCCACTCCGCAGCGGCCTACTTCTCCGAGCGACATCGGATGGTCGCTGTCGAGGCCCAACAGCGTGGGCATGTCGAACGCCGTGGACAGGCCGTCGCCGCCCGCCTTGATGATCTCCTTGAAGCGCCAGTTCGTGTCGTCGGCGGTGCCGAACCCCGCGAACATGCGCATCGTCCACAACTTCGAGCGGTACATCGATGCGTACGGCCCACGGGTGTAGGGATACTCCCCCGGGAATTCGCCATCATCGGGCCCGTACACGGGCTCGATCGGAATGCCCGACATCGTCGTGTACGTGACGTCACGCAGACGCGATGAACCAAACTCTGCTTCCCAACGTTCCCGGTTGGTGACCATCGCGTCAGCTTACGGAGCAATCCCCGATGGCTCGCCATCGGTCGGCGTCACCGAGTCGAGCGCCGCGCTGGCACGCGCGTGGGCAGCAGCAAGGTCGTCGCGATCTCGCTGCGCCTTCGCTGCTGCCTGCGATGTGGCGAACATGGCATCGAGTTGGCTGCGGAGTTCGTCGAGCGCTCGCGACTCCACGACCGACGGGGCAACCCGCTCGATCGCGCTCATCACCCTGATGGCGACCGCGGGCGATGTGTCGGCCTGCTGGCGGATCTCGTTGAACGCCGCGGCGATGACCCTCCGGAACGAGTTCGAAGGCACCACCACGCGCATCGCCCCTTCGCTGTCGGCGAAGGCGGCCACGCCGATCGGTTCGGCAGCCAAGGCGACCAGCGAATCGGCGATCCAGTCGAGGCAGGAAATGGCCGTGGCCGGGTCGTTCACGGCGGGCGAGAGCGCACGAAGCGCAATCTCCACGTACTCGGCAATCGCATACTCAAGGTCCTGCTCCATCGTTCGATGCGCGCCACGCACGATGCAGCGGCGGAGCTTGCGCTCCTCCTCCGCCGACAACTGCAGGCTCACCTCGGCGACGGGACGACCCGCCAGCACGAATCCACCGGGCCGGTAGAGCAGGTGCACGACACAAGCGTTCCGCCGCCCCAGCTCGATGAGCGATTCGAAGTCCACCTGCTGCACGTATCCAGCCTCGGTGGCGTACAGCACGTGCCAGCCCGTGGTGTCGAGTTCGATGTTCGATGTCGCGAATGCTCGTTGCGACAGCCGGCGCTGATGCACGATGGCCGCATCGAGATCGGTGGAGATGTCGGTGAGCATGTTGCCCACCTGGATCGACGAGCTGATGTCTTGCACGAACACCACCAGCAACGCGGTGGCCAGCAGCACCATCAACACCGCCGTCCAGGTGGAGATGACCGGGGCAAAGTTGTCCTTGCCGCCGCTGAACACGGTGGCCAACGTCACCAACGAGTAGACAAACACCGCCACGAACGAACCGATGGCCAGCTTCGTGGTGCGACGACGCACGAAGTTCAAGATGATGCGCGGCCCGAAGTTCGCGGCCACCAGCGACAGCACCACCATCATCAACGACACCACCAGTGCCACCACGGTGATCGAACCCCCGGCGAGCGTGGCCAGGATGGTCTTGGCATCGTCGGCCGACATGCGCAGCCAGCGAGGTAGGTGGTCGTAGTGGTCTTGCAGCAGGTTGTCGAGGCCGATGGTGACAATGGCGAGCACCACCACCTGCGTAGTGAGACGGAAGGGCAGCACCAGCAGGCTGGTGCCCAGTTCCATCTCACGCTTCCGGAGCCGCAACAAACGAGATAGCACGGCGGCGATCGTAGGCGGTACCGTCATCGGTCGAATGCACGCGGAGAGCACACGATGACCGACACCCCCGACGCACCTGCCACGCCTGTCACACCTGCCGCGGCGAACTTCATCCGCGACCTGGTGAAGTCCGACAACGAACAGGGCACGTTCGGCGGCCGGGTGCAGACCCGGTTCCCACCGGAACCCAACGGCTACCTGCACATCGGTCACGCCAAGGCCATCTGTGTCGACTTCGGCATCGCCAAGGATTTCGGCGGCATCTGCAAGCTGCGCTTCGACGACACGAACCCGGTCACCGAAGACACCGAGTACGTCGACGCCATCGTCGACGACATCCGCTGGCTGGGGTTCGAGCCGCACGGCGAGCCCGTCTACGCCAGCGACTACTTCGAGCAGCTGTACCAGTGGGCGGAACACCTGATCATGCACGGCTTGGCCTACATCGACGACCAGAATGCCGAGACCATTCGCGAGCAGCGCGGCGGCTACGGCAAGCCGGGCATCGAGAGTCCGTTCCGCACCCGCACCGTCGAGGAGAACCTGGCGCTGTTCCGCGCCATGCGCTCCGGCGGCCTGCCCGATGGCAGCCACGTGCTGCGCGCCAAGGGCGACATGCAGCACGAGAACATGCAGTTGCGCGATCCGGTGATGTACCGAATCCGCCACGAGCACCACCATCGCACCGGCGACCAGTGGTGCATCTACCCCACCTACGACTGGGCACACGGCCAAAGCGACGCGATCGAAGGCGTCACGCATTCGCTGTGCTCGCTGGAGTTCGACAGCCACCGCCCCCTGTACGACTGGTATCTCGAGCATCTGCCGCTACCGGGCGACCAGCCGCGTCAAACCGAGTTCGCCCGCCTCGAACTCACGCACACGGTCACCTCGAAGCGCAAGCTGCGTCAACTCATCGAAGATGGCGTGGTGGAGGGCTGGGACGACCCGCGCCTGCCCACCCTCAAGGCGTTGCGCCGGCGCGGCTACCCGGCCAGCGCCATCACCGACTTCTGCAGCTTCATCGGCGTTGCCAAGACCAATAGTCGTCACGCCATCGAGTTGCTGGAGTCGTTCATCCGTAACGAACTGAACCGCACTGCGCAGCGACGCATGGCCGTGCTGCGACCGATCAAGCTCGTCATCACCAACTGGCCCGCGGGGCATGTCGAGCACATGACGCTGCAGAACAACCCCGAGAACGAGGCCGACGGCACCCGTCAGGTGGCGTTCAGCGGCGAACTGTTCATCGAAGACGACGACTTCAAGGCCGAAGCACCGCCGAAGTACTACCGCCTCACGCCTGGCGCCGAGGTGCGCCTACGCGGCGCGTACTTCGTGCAGTGCACGGGCTTCAACACCGATGATGCCGGCAACGTCACCGAGGTGCTGTGCACGTACGACCCGGCCACCACCGGCGGACAGGCACCCGACGGACGCAAGGTGAAGGCCACCATCCACTGGGTCAGTGCCCACGAGGCCGTCGATGCCGAGGTGCGCCTGTACGAGCGACTGTTCACGGCCGAGATCCCTGGCGAGGCAACCGGCGAGCCGTTCGACGACCTGAACCGCAACTCCAAAGAAGTCGTGGCAGCGAAGGTGGAGCCAGCGCTGGCGCACACTGCGCCGGGCGAAGTGGTGCAGTTCGAGCGGCTTGGCTACTTCGCGCTCGACCCCGAAGGCGGCATGCTGTTCCATCGCACGGTGGGTCTCAAGGACGAGTGGGCCAACGTCCAAAAGCGCGCCAAGTAGCCCGCCACGGCCAACCCACCACCAAGCCCAACATGGCTGCGCACCAACCCGTGAAGAACGGGTGCGCCGCCACCCATCGCAGGGCCGTGCCACCGCCCGGTACCACCACCCACATGCGGCCGACGATGTCGCCGTCGCAGATGCGCCACCCGTCGAGGAAGTGGTTGGCATCACCTCGCGTGCGCCACACCCCGGTGCGCTCGCGGCTCACCAACCGATGCAGCACCGCACCGTGTCCGTGACGAGCCAACACCACGTCGCCAGCTTGGTGGCCACCCTCCGAGCGGGTGAGCACGAGGTCACCCGAATGGAAGGTGGGCACCATCGAGCGGCCCTGCACCACCGAGTAACTCACCGAACCACCCACGGCCACCGGAGCGCAACCGACCCACCAGACCGCCAGGAACAGTGGCCACCACAACCACCTCCAGCGACGCATGGCTCATGCCCATTCGCTGGCGATGGTCACCGTCACCAACCCGAAGTCCTTCACCTTGATCGGGTCGAGTTGCACGCCGGCCGGCACCAGCGCGCCGCTCACCGCAGTGGGGTCGGTGTCGTAGAAGTCGCCGGTGGTGGCATCGAACACGAAGGTCAATGCCGTCTCGGTGCCATCGAAGAAGTGCACCGCATAGGCGTGGGCGAGATTGCTCAGGTCCACTTCCACCAGCATGGTCTGGCCACCGCAGGCCGTCATGTTGCCGGAGATGTTCACGTTGACGATGCGGTTGTTGTCGTGCCCGGCCCGTTCCACCGGATGCGTCACGATCAACGGCCCGGCGCAGGCCGCCTCGGTTTTCGCAGAGCCGGGGGCCGAGTTCGACCCGTCGAGCACCAGCATCGAAGCACCCGCAACCACTGTGGCGAACAACAGTCCTGCGACTGCGAAGAGAAGGACGAACTGCTTACGCATCACCGACTCCCTTCACTTGTGGCCGCCCTCACGGTCTGCAAGCTCCGTGGCGACCTCCCTTTCCTAGCCTCAATGTGCGCCGACGGCAGGTTGCTCGAAAGGGACTTTCGGCCCTCCGAATTCGACAACGGTGTGGGTTCGCTCAGTCGTCGAGCGGCAGGAACTCGTCGCTGGTGGTGTCGCGTTTGGCGGTGAACCAACGACGGCAGCCGGACTCGTGGAACCAGCGTTCCAGCGTGACACCGGCGATGTTGTCCTGCATCCAGGCGTAGTCCACGTTGCGAGCATCGGCATCGGTGATCGTGTCGGGAGTTACCGGGAACACGTTGCCGTATCGGTACTCCTCGAACGGACGTGATCCGCAGTTCGGGCATTCGACCCACAGCATGACTACCTCGTTCCTGCAGAGCTCGGGTCGGCCATGGCGGCTTCCTTGGCGAAGCGGTCGAGGCCGAACGGTTCGATGAGCGGCGCCGAGCCGGTTGCCACCAGTTGAGCCAACTGTTCGCCGCCAGCCGGAATGGCCTTGAAGCCCCACGTGCCCCAGCCGGTACTGATCATGAAACCCGGCACGCCGGTGTCGCCCATGATCGGCGAGAAGTCGGTGCTCACGTCGCAGATGCCGGTCCAGGAACGCATGATGCGCAGCTTGGACAGGAACGGAAACATCGTGATGCTCTTCTTCGAACATGCCTGCAGGTACGCGAACGACGTGGCCTGCCGGTAGCTGGCGAACCGGTCGTACTCGGCACCGATGAGCATTTGCCCGCGCGGCGTCTGGCTGACGTAGAAGACGAGGTCGTTACTGCTGACGATGGGAGCGAACTCCTGGGCATGGGCGTTGGTGACGAACGCCTGCAGCGCGTGGGTGCGGATGGGCAGGCGAACGCCAGCCCAGTTCGCCACCGTGGTGACATTGCCGCCGACTGCCGAGATGACGGTGCCAGCGCTGATGTTGCCCTTGGAGGTCTGCACGCCGGTGACCCGGTCGCCGTCCATCAGCAAGCCCGTGACCGGCGTGTGCTGGTGCACGTGCACGCCAGCGCGCAGTGCACCCTGTGCGTACGCCCACACCACGCGGTCATGGCGGGCAGTGGCACCTTCGTGGTGGTAGCTGGCACCGTGCACCGGATAGCGGCCACCGCCCGACAGGTCGATCTGCGGGCAGAGATCCTTGATTTCCTTCGGCCCGATGTAGTCGGTCTTGGCGCCCATTGCCTGGTTCATCAGCGCACGGGTCTGCTCGGTGCGAGCCGTGGAGACCGAGTGCGCCAGCCAGATCTGACCCTTCTGGCTGTGCATGATCCAGCAGCCGGTTTCGTCCTCGAGTCGCTGGTACATCTCCAGGCTGTGCTGGTAGAACGCCACGCTCTCGGGAATGCCGTAGTTGCTGCGGATGATGGTGGTGTTGCGGCCGGAGTTGCCGGAGCCGATGAAGTTCGAATCCAGCACGCACACGTTGGTGATGCCGTGACGCGTGGCCAGGTAGTAGGCGGTGGCCAGGCCGTGGCCGCCAGCGCCGATGATCACGACGTCGTACGCAGGTTTCGGGTCGCCCACCTGCCACGGCAGGTCGAGCAGTGTTTCGACGAACTCGTTCATCCGAGACGGTCCTCCAGTTCGTGGCGAGCGGCGCATGCCACCAGCAGCAATGCCGAGCCGTCGGCGTGCAGCACCAGCTTCGATGGCACCCCGGCGATCTGACCCTGCGCCACGCACGGCCCAGTGGGCATCTGCCACTCGATGTGATGCAGGGCGATGTCGGCGACCTGCTCGGCGCTCACGGCCGCGCCGGCAAAGCCAAGCTCGGGGGTGACGATGGCGTGCTCGTCGCCGGGCACGCCTGGTTCTGCTGCGCCGATCACGAACGCGTCGTCGGGCGAGATCCGCACGACGTGTGACCCTGCAGGCCACGGGGCGGCATCGAGTGCCGATGGGTCGGCGATGATCCGCCAGCCCACCAGACCCTCGAAGCGAGGCGGTTCACATGCGGGCACGTGCGCCCTCCTTGTCGTAGAACGGCACGGCGCTGACCCGAGCCTCACGGCCATCGATCTCCACCACATCGGCATGCGGCAAACGCTTCTGCCAACCCATCAGTACGGCGTGGCCATACATCGGCGAGTCCCAGCTCGACGTGACGTGGCCCACCACATCGCCGTTCACGCGAATGACGCTGCCTTCGAGCGGCGCCGGCCCGTCCATAGTGAAGCCGAACAGGCGGCGCTCGTCGGGCAACGAGGCCGTGCGAATGAGCGCATCGCGGCCGACGAAGGCGTCCTTCTCCAACTTCACGGCCCAGTCCATGTTGATGCGACGCGGCGTGCTGTCGAGTTCGGTGTCTTGGCCAACGATCACGTGGCCCTTCTCCAGACGCAGACCAAACAGCGCCTGCAGGCCGTGGGGCTTGATGCCCAGTGGGGCACCGAGTTCCATGAGCGCCTGCCATAGCTCCACCGACTGGTCGATCTGGTGGTGCAACTCGAAGCTCGCTTCACCCGTGAACGACAGACGCATCACGTGGCACGGAATGCCGGCCACGTCGATGTGACGGTGCTGTAGGAACTTCGGGCGATCGTCATCGCTCACACCAGCGCGGCGCAGCAACTCTCCTGCCAGCGGCCCGGTGACGTTGATGGCGCCGTGCGACACCGTGCGGTCGAGTACGTGCACCTTCAGGCCCCAGGTCTCCACCCAGTCGCGCACCCACATCTCGGCGGTGCTGGCACCACCCGAGGTGAAGGTGAGCAGGAAGCGGGTGTCGCCCTCGCGGCAGATCATGCCGTCGTCGAGCACATGGCCACGCTCGTTCAGGTTGATGACGTAGCGCGAGCGTCCGACCTTGATGTCGTGCACGTGGTTCGGGTAGAGGCGCTCCAGCGCTTCCACCACATCGGGGCCCGACACCATCATCTTGCCGAGGGTGCTCACGTCGCCCAGCGATACGCCCTCGCGGACTGCCCAATACTCCGACACTGCATCGCCGTAGTTCCAGGGCCGGAACCAGCCGCCGAACTTGTCGAGCGTGGCGCCGAGCTTGGTGTGCTCGCCGTGCAGTGGTGTGCGCCGGAACGTGTCGATGTGATAGCCGGCTGCGGCTTCGGCCATCGAGACCTGGCGGGCAGCAGGTCGTGCGGTGAACGGCTTGGGTTCCACACCACTGCGGTCGGCCACGAACGAGCGCAGGTGCGGCATGCACACCGCGCCCTGACATGTGCCCGTACCGCAGAGGCTGGAGCGCTTCACGAGTTCGAGATCGTGGAAACCCTTGTTCCACACTCCGTCGAGATCTTCGACGGTGATCTTGCCGCACGGGCACAACACGCCTTCCTGCGGTGCGGCGGGTAGTGCATGCGCCTCGGCGGCCGGACCCACGATCTGCACCGGCACCAACGGCGCCATGCGCGCCAACACGTCGCGGGGCGCCGAGCCCAGATTCACGATCACGTTGTCGCACGACACGCGACTGCCGTCGACCAGTTCCACCTCACTGACGCGGCCCTCGCCGTGGAACGCCTTCAGTTCTGCCCCAACAGTGACCACATTGCCGAGATCCAGGCCGGCGGCCTGCACCTTCGCTGCAGCCTTCGGGGTGAAGATGCCGGCCAACAGGTTGCCCGGGCACACCGGGTGCACCTCCGCTGCGCCGGTGGCGAGCGTGATGTGATGCACGTGGAAGTGCTCGATGCCGTCGTTGCGACGCACGATGATGCTGGGGCCGTCGAACACGCCCACCACTTCATCGCCATCGGCTTCGTCGAGTACCAGCACGTCGTGGCCCTCGGATCGCAGCGCGGCAGCCGCAGCGGCGCCGCTGTCGCCGTTGCCGATCACCACATGGTCGGCGCTGCGATGCCGCACGGTGACCTGGGTGTGGTGCTCAGGGCCACCCGGCGACGGGTGCGAGCCGTTCGGGTGCCGCTGCACCATGGCGCCGGGGCGAGCCTCGGTCTGGCAGGTACGAACCCACGGCGTGCCATCCACGATGGCCGAGCAGTTGCCGCAATCACCCGCCAGGCACAGCGTGCCGCCACGGGCAGGATGCTGCCCGGCGCGCAGCGCAGCGATGGCCAGGCTGTCGCCGGGTTCGTACTCGATGGGCGTGCCGTCGTACACCACGCGGCTCATGCTGTCCCCCAGACCTCGATCAACAATCGTTCCGACACTATCCCGGGACGATCGTGCTGCGAAACGGAACGGGCCAGGTGTGTCACACTTTCGAGCATGGGGGAAAATTTCAGTCGGCGTGATCTCGTTCGGTGGTCGATGTTCGGAGCCGGCACGGCCTCCGTAGCGGCCTTTCTCGCAGCGTGCAGCAGCGACGGCACCGCCGGGCCTGCCGCCAGCACCACGTCGTCCCCGACCACGCTGCCATCGACCACGCTGCCGGCATCCACCATCCCGACGTCAACGGCGCCGGGCAGCACCCTGCCCACCGACCCCACGGTGCCGTGGTGGCTGCAGGGCAACTACGCACCCGTGCTCAAGGAAGTGGAAGCCGCCGACCTGGTGGTGCGTGGCGCCCTTCCGCCCGAGCTCACCGGCCTGTACGCGAAGAACGGTTCCAACCCGCCCAAGGCCGACTCGCCGCACTGGTTCTTCGGCGATGGCATGGTGCACGGCCTCCGACTCGATGCGGGCAAGGCCAGTTGGTACCGCAACCGCTACGTGGGCACACAGCCGCACCTCGCAGGCGTGGGGTTCGGCGAAGGGGCTCCCGGTGGCGAGGGCAACCAGAGCAACGTGTCCACCATCTGGCACGGCGGCCGACTGCTCACCAGTGGCGAGGTGGGTTTCCCCTACGAGTTGTCCACCACCGATATCAGCACCAAGGGTGTGTTCGACTTCGACGGGAAGCTGAAGACCTCCTTCACGGCACACCCGAAGATCGACCCACGTACGGGGAAGATGCACGCGTTTGGGTACGGCTTCGCCGACCCGCTGCTCAGCTACTACATCATCGAGCCCGACGGCACCATGAGCCACAACGAGCCGGTCAGCATTCCCACCAGCACGATGATCCACGACTTCCAGATCACCGACACCGACGCCGTGTTCTGGGACCTGCCTGTGGTGTTCGACCTCGACATGGCCATCGTCTGGATCAACGACCCTGCGAACAATCCGCTGCCGTACACGTGGCGTCCCGAGGCGGGCGCCCGCATCGGTGTGATGCCGCTTGCAGGCGGCGCCGACAAGATCCAATGGTTCGACATCGACCCCTGCTACGTCTTCCACAGCGTCAACGCGTTCCGCAAGGGCGACGAGGTGATCGTCGACGTGTGCCGCCTCGACAGCATGTTCTCGAAAGATGGTGAGGGCATCGGTGGCGGCAGCGACCCATCCCTCGTGCGCTGGACGGCGAACACCGCCACCGGAAAGGCCACGCAGGAAGTGCTCAACGCCGAGAACTCGGGCGACCTGCCCAGCCGCGATCCGCGCCGCGTCGGCATCGAGCACCGCTTCGGCTATCTCACGGGCACCCGACCGAACCCCGACACCGTGGAACTCGGCGACATCATCAAGCACGACTTCACCAACGGCAGCCGCGACGTCTGGAACCCTGGCCCCACCCGCCACGCCACCGAGCCACTGTTCATCCCCGGGGATCCGGGCGATAGTGCCGACGACGCCGGTTGGTTGCTGAGCTTCGTACACGATGACGCCGTGAACGAGACCGTGTTGGCTGTGCTCGACGCCACCGCAGTGAGCAAGGGCCCGGTGGCCGAAGTGGTGATGCCACAGCGCGTGCCGTACGGCTTCCACGGCACGTGGGCAGCCGACGCCTGATTCCCAACGGTCCAGTACTCCCGCAGATCAACGACTATCGCACCGCGGGAATACATCCGCCGACGAATCGTTGACATCGCAATCACCCCATCGCCCCCGGAGTCCACCACCGATGAGCACACCCGTACGTTTCTGGATCGATCCACTCTGCCCGTTCTGCTGGACCACCGCTCTGTGGGTGCGCGACATCGCTTCCGATCGTGACCTCGAGATCACCTGGCAGCCCATCAGCCTGCTGGTGAAGAACGAGATCGGCACCGACAGCCCGTGGTACGGCGTGGCGAAGTGGAGCTTCGGGCTCCTGCGGGTACTGGAGAGTGTGGGCAGCACCGAGGGCAACGCTGCCGTCGAGTCCCTCTACATCGAGTACGGCCGGCGTATTCACCACGACGGACAGAACGACTGGCCGGTGGCCGAGGCGCTGGAGGCAGTGGGCCTGCCGGTGTCGCACGCTGCCGCGTTCGACGACGAGACATGGGATGCCGAGGTGCTGCGCCTGCACCACGAGGGCCTCGCACTCGTCGGCAACGACGTCGGCACGCCGATCATCGGCATTCCCGGCCGCGACGGCAAGGAAGTGGGCGTCTTCGGTCCCGTCATCTCGGCACGCCCGTCGCACGCGGATGCTCTCATCCTGTGGGATGCCAGCGTGG
>CANHST010000085.1 GCA_947463235.1 Acidimicrobiaceae bacterium | reverse complement strand
TGCCTGGTCGGCGTTGGTGAACTTCCAGTCACCGAAGGGAAATCGCACGATCGATGTCACGTTCGCTGCGATCGACGGCTCTGATTCCTGCAGCGGCTCGCTGAGCTACAAGGCCTGACGCCCCCACACAGCACCCCCCATCCGAGTCGGTGGGCTCCATCCGAGTCGCTCGTCTCCATCCGAGTCGGTGGTCTCCATCCGAGTCGCTCGTCTCCATCCGAGTCGGGACTCGCACCCGAGGTGCGAGTCCCGACTCGGATGGGTTGTCGTGTGGTTGGCGGTGGCGGTGGTGGAGCCGGCAGGTCAGGCCTGGAGTACCAGGAGGAACTGACCGCCGCCGGGTTCTACTGCCGCGCTCAGCTTGAGGGCGGGTGCCAGGCGGGAGAACCGATCAAGCAGCCATCCAGTGGCGTCGTTCGCATCGCCCTTGGTGAGGCACCGACCCACCACGATGCGACCGCCCTTGCGCTGCAGCGCGTCGGCGGTCTCGAACAACGGTGCGGGGTCGGCCACGAACAACTCGGTCGGCCACGGCACCACCGGTGCGACGGCCCCCTTGCGGGTGTTGCAGCCGCGGTGTGCCAGGCGTTCCTCGGCCGGCCCCTTGGCCTTCGCCTTGGCCTTCGTCACGATGGCGTCCACGCTCGGCCCGCGCTGGTCGTTCACCGACATCGCGGGATCCACGGGTTCGTCGCACAGCCAGCAGCGCCAACCATCGCGGTCGCCCACGTCGTCGACGCGGCTCACTTGGTCGCGTCTTCGGCCAGTGCGTAGGCCACGATCGCATTGGCGTGGCCGTGCCCCATCCCGTGCTCGGACTTCAGGATTCCGACGATTTCCATGTGTCGCTTGCCGGCGTGCGAGCGCACCACAGCGAGCCATTCGGCGATCGGCTTGCCGTACTTCTTCTCGATCGACGGGAAGTACGACGCCGGACCCTTCACCTTCTCTTCAGTCATGCAGCGAGCGTAGGGCACCGCGCGAAGCTCAGTGCATGGATGACATCGTCTATCTGAACGAGACCGAAGTGCGGCAACTGCTGCACATGCCCGACCTGCGGACTCGGCTGCGCGCTGCGTTCGGAGCGTTTTCTGGCGGTCGAGCGGATGTGCCGCCGCGGATCGCGGCCCGTTCCCCGAAGGGAGTGCTCGCGGCGATGCCCGGCTATCTGGAGGGTGCTGGCCTGGTGTTGAAGGCGGTCAGCGTGTTCGATGGGAATCACGGCACCGACATCCCGTCGCACCAGGGTCTGATTCTGGTGTTCGACGAGCTCACCGGCACGCCGTTGGCGGTGATGGACGGCGCCTCTATTACGGCGCTGCGCACCGCGGCCAGCGCCGCCGTGGCTGCCGACCTACTTGCTCGCCCCGAGAGCAATGTGTTGGCCATCGTGGGTGGGGGAGTGCAGGGCCACAGTCACCTGGCGGCGTTCGTCGACCTGCGTCCCTGGACCGAGATCCGCATTGCCTCGCGCAGTATGGGCTCGGCGTTGGCGCTTGCGGCCCGGCACCCGTCGGCGAAGGCGATGTCGTTCGAGCAGGCGGTGCGTGGGGCCGACGTGGTGTGCCTCACCACCGACGCCGACCATCCGGTGATCGACCCATCGTGGGTGAAGCCCGGCGCTCATGTGGGGTCCGTCGGCAACAAGGCCGAACTGCCGGCAGCGTTTGCGCTCGGCACGGTGTTCGTGGAATGGATGGGTGCGGCCACGAGCCCGCAGCCGGCTGGCGCCACGGAACTGCAGGGCATCGACCCGTCGCTGGTGGTGGAGATTGGTCGCGTCGTGAACGGCGAACACCCTGGCCGCACCGCTCACGACGAGGTCACGGTGTACAAGAGCACCGGCCACGCGGTGGAAGATGCGGCGGCTGCGCGCCTGGTGCTCGACATCGCGGTGGAGAAGGGAATCGGTCTGCGCCTGCCCCGTTGAAGGGGCCCGTCACTTCGACATGGTGCGCGGCGTCGAGAGCGCGTTATGGTGCCCCTCATCAACGTCGACTCCGTGGGGGGATTCCGTGAAGACCAAGGCAGCCATTCTTCGTGCTCGCAATACGCCGTGGAGCGTGGAGGAGATCGAACTCGACCCGCCCAAGGCCGGTGAAGTGCTGGTGAAGATCGTCGCCAGCGGCATGTGCCACAGCGACGAGCACCTCATGACCGGCGATCTCGAGGGCGCCACCGCTCCGCTGCCCACGATCGGCGGCCACGAAGGCGCCGGTGTGGTGCTGGAAGTGGGCCCCGGCGTGTTCAGCGTCGCCCCCGGCGACCACGTGGTGTTCGGCTTCGTGCCGGCATGCGGCCGCTGCCCGAGCTGCGCCTCGGGCCATAGCAACCTGTGCGACCTGGGTGCCATCACCGCCACGGGCATGCAGCTCAGCGACGGCACGTCGCGCCACCACGACAAGGACGGCAACGACCTCACCCTCGCCATCGGCGCGCTGGGTACCTTCGCCCACCACACCGTGGTGCACGAGGCCAGCTGCATCAAGATCGACAAGGACCTCCCGCTCGACAAGGCCTGCCTGCTCGGCTGCGGCGTCGTCACCGGTTGGGGCTCGGCCGTGTATGCCGCCGACGTGCAGCCCGGCGACATGGTGGCCGTGGTGGGTTGCGGCGGCATCGGCAGCAACGCCATCCAGGGCGCCAAGATGGCCGGCGCGTCGGTCATCGCCGCTATCGACCCGATCGAGTTCAAGCGTGAGAAGGCGATGGAATTCGGCGCCACCCACACGCACGCGTCCATCCAGGACGCCATGGCCGCCCTCGGCGACACCACCTGGAGCCGCGGCTTCGACAAGGTCATCATGACCTGCGGCGTCGGCAGCGGCGACGTGCTCGGCGAAGCGTTCTGGCTGGGCGGCAAGCGCAGCAAGATCGTCGTCACCAACATCCACCCGGTCAGCGAGGCCAGCATCGCCATCCCGGCCGTGTTCCTCACTGTCTTCGAGAAGCAGCTCATCGGCTCGCTGTTCGGCTCGGGCAACCCGCGCAAGGACATCCCGCGCCTGCTCGAGCTCTACACCCAGGGTCAGCTCGACCTCGACGGCCTCGTCACCCGCACGTACCCGCTCGAGGGCATCAACGACGGCTACGACGCCATGAACGCCGGCGAGAACATCCGCGGCGTGCTCGTGTACGAGCACGACTGAGCCGCACGAACCCAGCGGCACGAACCCAGCCGCACGAACAACAACACCACGATCGGGGGAACGATGGGTGAGTCCAGGAAGTGTCGAGCTGCCGTACTGCGTGCCGTGGGTGCGCAGTGGCAGATCGAGGAACTCACCGTCGATCCTCCGGTCGCAGGTGAAGTGGTCGTGCAGTGGAAGGTGGCTGGCCTGTGCCACAGCGACGAGCACTTCGTCACCGGCGACATGGTGCCGCCGGCCGAGATGCTCGAAGCCGCTGGCATGCCCCCGTTCTTCCCGGTCATTGCCGGGCATGAAGGCTCGGGCATCGTGGTGGAGGTGGGCCCCGGTGTCACGAGTGTCGCCGTGGGCGACCACGTGTCGGCCAGCTTCATCCCGTCGTGCGGACGTTGTCGCTACTGCAGCAGCGGCCGCCAGAACCTGTGCGACGCCGGTGCCGGCGCCATGCAGAACGGGCAAATCGTGGATGGCGCTACCCGGCACTGGCTGAACGGCGAACCTGTGAAGCTGATGGCCAAGGTGGGCACGTTCGCCGAGTACACCTGCGTGGCGGAAGCGTCGGTCATCAAGGTGGATGCCGACCTGCCACTGGATGCGGTGGCCCTCGTGAGCTGTGGTGTGGCCACTGGTTGGGGTTCGGCCACCAAGCGCGCCGACGTGCGCCCCGGCGACACCGTCGTGGTGGTCGGCATCGGCGGTATCGGCATCAACGCGGTGCAGGGTGCAGCAATGGCCGGTGCCAAGCGCGTGATCGCCGTCGACCCGGTGGAGTTCAAGCGTGAGAAGGCGATGGAGATGGGTGCCACTCACACCTTTGCCTCCATGGAGGAAGCGTTTCCGATGGTCACCGAACTGACCTGGGGCCAGATGGCCGACAAGGTGATCATGACCCCCGGTGTGCTGTACGGCGACATGATGCAACTCGGCACCGCGCTGGCGGGCAAGGGCGGCACCATCGTGGTGACGGCCATCGCCCCCATCACCCAAACCGAGAGCTCGGTGAACCTGTTCGAGTTGGCGATGTACAACAAGGAGATCAAGGGCACGATCTTCGGCTCGCTGAACCCGCGGAGCGACATCCCGAACCTGCTCAGCCTGTATCGCGAAGGCCAATTGAAGCTCGACGAACTCATTACCCGCCGCTACACCCTCGACCAGATCAACGAGGGGTACGAAGCCATGCGCCAAGGAGAGAACATTCGCGGCGTCATCGTGTACGAGTGAGCGACATCGACCACTCCGGCCTCGTCACGCGGGTGCACTCGCGTGTGGTGGGGCGCGCCCGAGAAATCGAGTTGGTGGTGGCGGCCTTGGCCGCGGATCGTCACGTGCTGTTGGAAGGCCCTCCGGGCACCGGCAAGAGCACGCTGCTCCGCGCCGTCGCCGGTGAACTCGGTCTGGGTTTCGAGTTCGTGGAGGGCAACGCCGAACTCACCCCGGCGCGACTCGTAGGCCACTTCGACCCGGCGCGTGTGCTCACCGACGGCTACGACCCCGATGTTTTCGTGGATGGGCCACTGGTCACGGCGATGCGCGACGGTTCGTTGCTGTACGTGGAAGAGATCAACCGCATCCCGGAAGAGACACTGAATGTGCTCATCACGGTGATGAGCGAACGAGAACTGCACGTGCCGCGCCTCGGCCGGGTTGCCGCCGCCCAAGGTTTCCGCTTGGTGGCGGCGATGAACCCGTTCGACGCCATCGGCACAGCCCGCATCAGCAGCGCCGTGTACGACCGCGTGTGTCGTCTGTCGGTCGATTATCAGGACGCCCCTGATGAAGCCAACATCGTGCGCGCCGCCCTTCCGCAAGCAGGCATCGACCCGGCATGGTTGCGGCGAGTGGTGGAAGTGGTGCGCCGCACTCGTGTGCACCCCGATGTACGCATCGGTTCATCGGTGCGCGGTGCCATCGACACCGTCGCCGTGGCCGCCTCGCTGGCCAAGTTGCGCAGTGCAGCGGTGCTCGATGCAGCCGTTGGTCTCGACGCTGCGCTCGTGGCGCTCAGCGGCCGCCTGCGGCTGCGTGAAGGCTGCAACCGGAGCCCCGAAGCCATCGTCACCGAACTCTGGAACGAGGTGTTCGCCGAACCCGACCCTGCCGATGCAGCGGAGGGTGACAGCGAGGGAAAAGCCCACGCCCCGACGGGGGCCAACAGCGGCAGATGAACCCGCCGCCCTCCACCAAGGAGGGCGACGAGGCCGACGCCGAGGTTGCCAAGGGGCAGAAGAAGACGACGTCGCGGCGCGACCTCGCTCGCAACCCGCGTTTCGAACAGGTATCGCCCGAGGTGGGCGAACTCAACGAGGACGCCCTCGATGAAGGCCTGCGCGACGACCCCGACGAGACGATGGCGCTGTTGGCCGACCTGGTGGGCGCCACCGACGAGAAGTTGCGTGCGTTGGCGAAGCGGCTGGCCGGCAAGCTCTTCCTCGACATCGCTCGACGCGGCCCGGTTCGCCCTCGCGGCATCGGCACGCTGAAGGAGCTTCCGTACACCGCCGATGGAGGCGACCTCGATATCGATGCCAGCTTGGAGGCGATCATCGAAGGCCGCAACGGCGCCATCGATTCCGAGCGTCTTCGGGTGCGTGGCTGGGTGAAGCCGCAGACGGCGCTCTGCCTGCTGGTGGATCGCAGCGGCTCGATGGGCGGCAAGCCATTGGCCACTGCGGCGGTTGCGGCTGCGGCGGTCGCCACGCGTTCGCCCCAGGACTACAGCGTGCTGGCGTTCGGCAAGAACGTGGTGGTGGCCAAGGGGCAGACCACTCCGAAGCCCAGCGATCTGGTGGTCACCGACCTTCTGGCGTTGCGCGGCTACGGCACCACCGACCTGGCGGGGGCGTTGCACGTGGCGGCGCAGCAGTTGTCGCGGAGCCGCGCCGGTCGAAAGGTGACGGTGGTGCTGAGCGACTGCCGTTCCACCGTCGACGGCGACCCGGTGGCCGCCGCCGCACTCCTCGACGAACTCGTGATCATCGCCCCGGAGAGCGACGACGAGGAGGCCCAAGTCTTCGCAGCGCAAGTGGGCGCCCGGATCACCACCGTCAGCGGACCATCGCAGGTGGCAGAAGCATTGGGCCGGGCACTCGACCGCAGCTGAGCGTTGCCGCTCGCTTCGTCAGCAGGTGACGTTCTTGTCCGGCAGGATGTCGCCCTTGACGATCTCCTCAGGGGCCACTGCCGTCGTGGTGGGCGCGGGCGATGCCGTGGTGGTGGTGGCTGCGCTGGAGGTGGTGCTCTTCACCGTGGTGGTGGTGACGCTGGTGGTCTCGGTGGTCTGCGCCGGAGCGCCGGCCAGCGGAGCCTTGCCCTGGAAGATCGCCAGGATGGCTCGCATGTTCTCGTTGTCGACCACCTGCAGCACGTCGTTGCCGCTCACGATCAATCGGCTTGCCTGCACCTGATACTGCGAGATCGCTTTCGGATCGATGTCGCGCATGATGCCAGCGAACTTCATCATGTCGTTCACCGTGAAGCCGCTCTCCGTGACGATCTCGGTCTGCAGGCTCTTGATGAGCGCTTGGGCGATGGCCGGATCGGTGATGCCCTTGCGCAACGCCGACTGCAGCACGCGGCGGAGGAAGTCTTGCTGGCGCGAGATGCGACCGAAATCGGACAGGCGGTCTTCGTGTGCCTTGCCGTTCTCGTCGACCCACTTCAGATGGCGGGAACGCACGTAGGCCAGCGCCTCGTCGCCACCGAAGGTGTGGCATCCGGCCTGCTGGATGTCGAGACCGACGTAGGCGTCCTTGATGGGTGTCGCGAAGGGAACGGCCACGCCATCCACTGCATCGACGATGCGCTTGAAGGCGCAGAAGTCGACCTGGATGTAGTGATCCACGACGATGCCGAAGTTCGCGTACAGCGTGGCGGCGAGCTTCGAGTAGTCGTCCTTCACGTAGGCCGAGTTGATGCGGTTCTTGCCCTTACCGGGGATCTGCAGCCACAGGTCGCGGGGGAAGGAGAGCACGGCTGCCTGGCGGGTGATCGGGTCGACGCGCATCACCATGATGGTGTCGCTGCGGTTGCCGATGCTGGCGCGGGCCGGGTCGGCGGCGTTGGCCCACGGCGAGCCAGGAGTGACGCACGAGTTGGCGTCGGCGCCGGTGATGAGGAAGTTCTTCGCGCCGGGATCGGCAATGGGGAAGGTGCCGGGTGTGGTGCTGCTGGCACCGGCTTCGGTGGTGTTCGTGATCTGGGGGACGAACACCGTGGTGGGCACGTCGACCTTCGCGGTCTGTAGCCGGTTGTCGAGTTGGTTCTTGCCGTACAGCAGCACCAACGCCCCGGCGATGCACGCGACGACCACCGTGATGTTCACGCCGAGCACGATCTTCTGCGCGGTCGTGTGGCGCGGCCGATACGGCGCCGCTTGCGGCTCTGTGGTGGGGGTGTCCATCTCGTGGGTCAGGTTACTGCCCCATCGAGTCGGGTTATCGTCGCGGAATGCTGGCGAACGAGAGACCTGCTTGGCTGCAATGGCTCGATGAGCATCACCTGTTGGTGCCGCTCCGGATTCTTGTCGCGTTGTCGATCGCCTATGTGCTCACGCTGGTCGTGCAGCGCGGGATCAGCAGATTCGTTCGGCGCACCATCGAGATCCCAGGCGCCGACAAGGCGCGCGCCGAGTCTCGCCAGCACGCCCTCGCAGGAGCGCTGCGCGGTGCCGTCATCGGTGTCATCTGGACGCTGGCCATCATCACCGTCATCGGCCAACTCGGCATCAACATCGGTGCGTTCGTTGCCACTGCCACGGTGGTGGGCGGCGCTGTGGCCTTCGGTGCGCAGCAACTCGTGCGCGATGTCATTGCCGGCCTGTTCGTGCTGTCCGAAGATCAGTACGGCGTGGGCGACCAGGTCGATGTTGGCCACGCCGCCGGTGTGGTGGAACGGATCACGCTTCGCTCCGTGCGGCTGCGCGACGGGCAGGGCGGTATCTGGCACGTTCCCCATGGTGGTGTGCAGCGGGTGGCCAACCTGTCGAAGGCTCCGATGGCCGTGCTCGACCTCGAGGTGTCGCGTGCTACTGCGTTGGCAGATCTCGACGAGGTGGCACAGCAACTGTGTGACGCTCTGGTGGCCGACGCCGAGGCGGGTCCGAACGTGGTTGGCGTGCCGTCAGTGGTGGGTGTCACCAATGTCACCGACGATCGCTTCGTATGCCGACTCGTGGCATCCACGTCGGTTGGTGCGCACGATGCGGTGAAGCGGCGTTGGCGGTTGCTTGCGTTGCACGCGTTCGAAGACGGCCGCCTCTCCGCTCCATCGTTGGCCGCGCCGATCTTCCATGTGAACACCGCGGTCCAGGTGCCCGACGAATGACGCTGTCGGCAGCGCAGGTAGCCGATGCGTTGGCGCAGTACGAACGGGATGGCTATGCCATCGTGCGCGGGTTCCTGTCGGCCGACGAAGTGATCGAACTCCAGGCCAAAACGGCCGAGTTGTACGCCACTGCGATGGAGCATCCGGTCACGTTCCGTCACGGCAACCTCGCCTACGAGGTGCTGCCCGAGCAGCATTTCGGGCAGCGCTTCGTCATCCAGGCCTACTGGTTCTCGTGGGCGGATGCCTACTTCGACCAACTGCGCAGCCATCCCCACTACTTCGATCTGCTGTCGCCGCTGCTCGGGCGCGACATCAAACAGGTCACGCAGCAGATGCACTGGAAGCCTCCGGGCGCTCGTCTCACCGGCTATCGCTTCCACCAGGACCTCATGTTCCGTGAGGCCAAGCACGCCTACGACGATGTAGTGCGCGACACCGTGAACGTTGGGTTGGCCATCGACCGGGCCACTCCCGAGAACGGCTGTCTGCGCATCATCCCGCGCAGCAACACCAATGGCTATCTCGGCCTGTCCGACAACGGAGGAGGCTCCATCATGAAGGGTCTCACGTTGGAGGACGAACTGCTGCAGGTGGGCCTAGACCCCGCCGACATCGTGCACGTGGAGCTCGAGCCGGGGGATCTGGCGATGTGGGGGCTGCTCACCGTGCACGGCTCGCTGCCGAACGAATCGGTGCACGAGCGGGCGTTCGCCATCTCCAGCTACGTGAACGGGGCCACGTCGCAGCGCGGCGAATGGGCGTTTCGTGATGGCACGCCGCAACGGTTGGGCGATGTGCCGCAGCTGTGCAAGAACGAGAAGTTGTTCGACCGGCTCGAGCCGTATCACGACCCGACCGAGTGGTACCTGTAGGGCTCAGCCCGCAGCGGGCTCGGTGGGCTCCACCGGTGCCAGCCGCACATCGGTGGCGAGCACGTCGGCCTGCACCCACTGGAACTCGGCCACCGTGCCGGCGTCGCGAAGGTCGGCCTGTGCTGCGTGCACCATGCCGAGCATCTCTGATGGGCCGCTGACCACGGTCAGCGACACAGCGGCCTTCTGGCTGGTCTTCGCCTCGGTCTTGGCGCGACGGATGGCGGCCATCACCTCGCTCACCGGCTGGAGCATGGCGTCGTCGCCGTGGGTGCCAGCGACCGGCCACGCCTGAGCGTGCACCGAACCCTGCTGCCACCAGCTCCACACCTCGTCGGTGACGAACGGCAGGAACGGCGCGAACAGGCGGTGCACGGTGTGCAGGGCGGAGCGAAGGGCGGCCAGCGCCGAGTCGCGGGCGGCTTCACCCTGGAGGTTGTAGGCGCGACCCTTCACGATCTCCACGTAGTCGTCGCAGAACCACCAGAAGAAGGTCTCCACCAACTCCAGCGCCCGGGCGTAGTCGAACGCCCCGAATGCGGTGGTGGCGTCGGTGATCACGCCGTCGAGGCGAGCCAGCATGGCCAGGTCGATGGCCTCGGTGGGTTCGGTGCCGGCCGGCGGCTCGCCGAAGGAGAGGACGAACTTCGTGGCGTTCAGCAGCTTGGTGGCGAGCTTGCGGCCGATCTTCATCTGGCCCTCGTCGAACGCAGTGTCCACACCCGGGCGTCCGCTGGCAGCCCAGTAGCGCACGGCGTCGGTGCCGTATTGCTCGAGCAGGTGCATCGGGGTGACCACGTTGCCCTTGCTCTTGCTCATCTTCTTACGGTCGGGGTCGAGGATCCAACCGCTGAGCGCCGCGTTGCGCCACGGCGCTCGCCCGTGCTCGTGATGGCTGCGCACCATGGTGGCGAACAGCCAGGTGCGGATGATGTCGTGGCCTTGCGGGCGCACGTCGTACGGGAAGACGCTGTCGAACATCGACTCGGCCTCTTCCCATGCGCCGGCGATCTGCGGCGTGAGCGACGAGGTGGCCCAGGTGTCCATCACGTCGGGGTCGCCGATGAATCCGCCCGGCATGCCGCGCTGGTCGGCGGTGTAACCGGCCGGGCAATCGGTGCTGGGGTCGACCGGAAGTTGGTCGTGAGCGGGCACGAGCACGTGGTCGTACTTCGGGTTGCCGTCGGCATCGAGGGCGTACCACAGCGGAATCGGCACGCCGAAGAAGCGCTGACGGCTCACCAGCCAGTCGCCGTTCAGGCCGCCCACCCAGTTGTCGTAGCGATGCTGCATGTACGACGGGTGCCACGTGAGGTTGTCGCCGCGAGCCACCAACGCGTCGCGCAGGTCGGTGTCGCGTCCGCCGTTGCGGATGTACCACTGGCGGGTGGCGACGATCTCGAGTGGGCGCGAGCCTCGCTCGTAGAACTTCACCGGATGAGTGATGGGCCGCGCATCACCGAGCATCTCGGCCGATGCCTGCAGCAACTCCACCATCTTCTTCTGTGCCTGCTTCGGTGCGAGGCCGGCGATCTCTGCATACGCCTGCTGGCCGGCAGCAGTGGAGATCCATGCCGGGCACTCGGTGGCGAAGCGGCCGTCGAAGCCGATGAGAGCACGCGACGGAAGGTTCAGTTCACGCCACCACGTCACGTCGGTGACGTCACCGAAGGTGCAGATCATCGCGATGCCGGTGCCCTTCTCGGGATCGGCCAGGTGATGGGCCAGCACCGGCACCTCCACCTCGAACAGGGGTGTGCGCACCGTGGTGCCGAAGAACGGCTGGAAGCGTTCGTCGTCGGGGTGGGCCACCATCGCCACGCAGCTGGCCAGCAACTCGGGGCGAGTGGTGTCGATGACGAG
>CANHST010000084.1 GCA_947463235.1 Acidimicrobiaceae bacterium | reverse complement strand
GCGCTGTCGTATCGCTTCCTCGAGAACCCGGTGCGTCACTCCGATTGGCTGTCGCGGCTACCGGCGCGCAGCCTTGCCCTCGGCGGTTCAGCAGTCGTCATCGGCCTACTGGTGGGCACGTTGATGGTGCATTTCCCCCGTTCGTTCGCCAGCGACGCCGGCGATGCCGCAGCACCCACCCTCCCCGGACAGTCGGGTGCCACCGACACGACGCTCACCCAGGTGCCACCCACCACCCTGCCGGGCGTCAGCACCACCGTGCCAGCCAGCACCTCCACCCTCGCCCCCAAGATCGCCGTCACCCCGATTGCCGAGTTGTTGGCCGCCCAACGGACAGCGCTCGACGAGGCTGCCAACATCATCAAGGTGCCCAAGAACGCCACGCCGCCGGTGGCGTCGTCGAAAGCCGACAAAGCGGGCGTGTATCGCGACGGATGCATGCTCAAAGAGGGCAACGCCAGCCTGAAGAGCTGTATCTACGGCGACCCGGCGGGAACGGTGAAGGTGGCCTTGTTCGGCGACTCCCACGCAGCCCAATGGTTCCCGGCACTGGAGTTGCTGGCCCAGGACCGCCACTGGCGGCTCGAGGTGTACGTGAAGTCGGGTTGCCCCAGCGCTGATGTGCGCATCAAGAAGAGCTACCTCGACCCTGAGTGCGTGCAGTGGCGCACCAATGTGGCGGCCCGCATGGCCGAACTACAGCCCGACCTGCTCGTGATGGCCTCCACCGAGTACGACCCGGGCAGCTCCGACGTGGGCCAAGACTCTGATGAGGTGTGGCGCCGTGGCCTCACCGACACCCTCACGGCGATGCGCCCGTCGGCGAAACAGCTGCTCATCATCGGCGACACTCCCCTGCCCGCTCACGAGGTGCCCAACTGCCTCACGGCGTTCCCCACCAACGTGCGCTACTGCGGGGCGGAGAAGGCCAAGGCCGTGAACACGTCACGAATCGCGCTGGAGAAGGAACTTGCCGGCCAGTTCGACGGCCATCACGTGGACACGACGAACTGGATGTGCGGCACGTCGTTCTGCCCCGTCATCGAGGGCAACATCGTGATGTGGCGAGACAACAACCACGTGTCGGCCACGATGGCGGCGTTTCTCACACCGTTCTTGGCCGCCACCATCGTGCCGCTGCTGACATGACCCGGCACCCCATCGCTGCAGTGCCCTGCAACACAACTGTCACAATGGTATCCTTTCCGTCATGAACCGGTCCCGAACTGCGGTCGCGCGCGTCCTCACGGCCAGCGCCCTCACGTTCGGGCTCTTCGGATCCTTCGCCACCGTGCCCGGCGCCCGCGCCGACGGCGTGAGCGACCAGAAGCAGAAGATCGAGCAGTTGGCCGCCGAGTTGACCAACCTCAACGAGCGCATCGCCATCCTCGACGAGGAATACGGCGCCGCCCTCGACCAGAAGGAACAGCTCGACACCAAGATCGTCGCCGCCCAGGCCGAGCTGGCGGTCGAGCAGGCCCAGATGGACAAGCTGATCGGTGTCATGAGCGACATCGCCGTCCAGAAGTTCGTGGGCAACAACACCCACAACCTCAGCCCGCTGTTCTCGTCTGCTGCCGCATACAGCTCGGGCGAGCAGAAGGACGCCCTTTCCAGCATCGCCTTCGATGCCGGCGCTGCGAGCGCCGATGACCTGCAGTCGCTGATTCGCAAGGTGAACAAGGACACCAAGGCCCTGCAGGTTCAGCAGCAGCAGGCCGACGAACTCATCGCCACCCTGGCCCAGCAACGCGAGCAGGGCGCGCAACTGATCGAGGAATACACGAAGAAGTCCGCCGAGGCGAAAGCGAAGTACGGCGAACTCGTGCAGCAGGAAGCCGACCGCCAGGCAGCCGCAGCCGCCGAACGGGCCGCTGCCACCGCCAACCCGGCAACCCTCACCGGCGGCAACAACGGCGGCGGCAACAACAACAACGACAGCGGCGGCACACGTCCGCCTCGTGGCGGCGGTGGCGGCGACACGAACTCCGGTGGCGGCACCCCTTCACTTCCCGTACCGCCGCCGTCCGGCAAGGCCGGCACCGCCGTGTCCGCCGCATACAGCCAGATCGGCGTTCCGTATGTCGCGTTCGAGGCATCGCCATCGCGCGGCTTCGACTGCTCAGGCCTCACCTCGTGGGCGTGGGCCCAGGCGGGCGTGTACATGCCCCACCAGTCCCGCGCCCAGTACGCCTCGTTCCCGCATGTGTCGAAAGATCAGGCCCAGCCGGGCGATCTCGTGTTCTTCTACAACCCCATCCACCACGTCGGCATGTACGTCGGCGGCGGCATGATGATCGATGCACCGCACACCGGTGCCACGGTTCGACTCGTCGCGGTGAAGTGGGGTGGCGTGGTCGGCGTCGCCCGCCCGGGCTGACCATTACCCAGCGGTAACGGAAGTACCCACCCTTCACCGTCTACGATCGTTCCATCATGCTTGCGTTCACCTTTCCCGGCCAGGGTTCTCAGCGGCCGGGCATGGGCCGGCCCTGGGTCGACCACGACAGTTGGGAACTCGTCGAGGAGGCTTCAGAGGTCGCCGGGCGCGACGTGGCCCGACTTCTGCTCGACGCCGATGCCGACGAACTCCGCGACACCCGCAACGCGCAACTCACCACGTTCGTATCCAGCCTGATGGTGCTCGACGCCGTGGAACGCCTCGGTATCGAGCCGAGCTTCTGCGCTGGTCACAGTCTCGGTGAATACACCGCCCTCACCGCCACCGGCGCCCTGGGGTTCGACGAGGGCGTGCGACTGGTGTGCGAACGCGCCGACGCCATGCACGACGCCGGGTCGGCCAACCTGGGCACCATGGCCGCCGTGCTCGGCCTCGACGACGACCAGGTGGAAGTGGCCTGCCGTCGTGCCGACAGCGACGTGTGGGTGGCGAACTTCAACGCTCCCGGACAGGTGGTCATCGCCGGGTCGCCGGAGGGTGTTGCCGCAGCAAGTGCGGTGGCGAAGGAACTCGGCGCGAAGAAAGTGATGCCGCTGCAGGTCTCGGGAGCCTTCCATACGCCCTTCATGCAGCCCGCCCGCGATCGTTTGCGTAAGGCCATCGCCGAAGCCAACCCGCGCGACACCGAAGTGCCCGTCATCTCGAACGTCGATGCGCTCTCGCACAACGACGGCACCGAATGGAGCAGCCTTCTGTCGGCGCAGCTCGTCAGCCCGGTGCGCTGGAAGCATTGCCTGCTCACACTCTCGGAGATGGGCGTCACCGACTTCGCCGAACTCGGGCCCGGCGGCGTCCTCACCGGCATGGCCAAGCGCAGCGTCGACGGTGCCCGCACCATCTCGATCGCCACCCCGGAAGAACTCGACAAGCTGCTCGAGTGGGTGAATGCGGGCTCCCCCATCACGTCGCAGCACGAGGGCGAGCACCTCTTTGCGAGCGAGCGCCTGGTGGTCAGCCCGGCTGCGGGTGTCTTCACTCCCGTCGACGGACTGGCCGATGGCTGCCGTATCGAGGTGGGCACCGTGCTCGGTCACATCGCCGACACCGAGGTGCGCTCAGCCTTCGCCGGCGTACTGCAGAGCTACATCGCCGTGGCCGGCGAGCGCGTCACGCTGCGCCAGCCCATCGCCTGGCTGAGGACCATCTAGATGCCTGCTATTCCCTCCAACGTGCGCGGCGCAGTCATCACCGGATGGGGCACTGCCCTACCCGAGAAGGTGCTCACCAACCACGACCTCGAGCAGATGTTCGAGACCTCCGACGAATGGATCACCGAACGCACCGGCATCAGGCAACGCCATGTCGGCGGCAGCACCGTCGGTTTGTCGGTGCAGAGCGGTCGCGCCGCACTCGAGATGTCGGGTGTCGACCCGGCATCCATCGATGCGCTGGTGCTGTCCACCACCACCCCCGACCGTTGTGTGCCCGCCAGTTCTGCAGCAGTGCAGCACGAACTCGGCCTTCGCTGCGGCGCCTTCGACGTGAACGCGGCCTGCAGTGGTTTCGTGTACGCACTGGTGCAGGCCCACGGCATGATCGCCATGGGCGCAAAGAAGGTGCTGGTCATCGGCACCGACACCCTTGCCCGCATCACCGACTGGACCGACCGCAACACCGCCATCCTCTTCGCCGACGGCAGTGGCGCCGTGGTGGTGGAGGCCGTGGAAGGCCCGGGCCAGTTGCTGGGCTGGGACCTCGATGCCGACGGTTCGGCCGAGAAGTACCTGTACTCCGACATCGGATCCACCATCCACATGGACGGTAAGGAAGTGTTCCGCCGCGCCGTGCGCATCATGGTGGACTCGGCCACGAAGAGCATGAACCATGCCGGTGTCACTGCCGACGACGTGGCGCTGGTGGTTCCCCACCAGGCCAATGTGCGCATCATCCAGTCGGCCTGCGACAAGCTCGGCATCCCGATGGAGCGCGCCTCCACGGTGCTGCACCGCACCGGGAACACGTCGTCGGCATCCATTCCGCTGGCACTTGCCGATGCACTCGACAACGGCCGGATACAACAGGGCGATCTCGTCCTGTTGGTCGGCTTCGGTGCAGGTATGACCGCCGCCAGCGCCATTCTCCGCTGGGGCGGCGGCACCGACGCGCCGGTGCTGGCATGAGCCGCGTCGTTCTGATCACCGGCGGTTCGCGAGGCATCGGTCTGGCCTGCGCGCAGCGGTTTGCTGCGCTCGGCGACCGGGTGGCGGTCACCTACAACAGTTCGCCACCCCCCGAGGGCTTCTTCGGCGTGCAGTGCGACGTCACCTCGATGGAGTCGGTGGATGCCGCCTTCGCTGCGGTGGAGGCTGAGTTCGGCCCCGTGGAAATCCTGGTCTCCAACGCCGGCATCACCCACGACGGCCTGCTGCTGCGGATGAAGGAAGCCGACTTCACCTCCGTGGTGGATGCCAACCTCACCGCCGCCTTCCGGGTCACCAAGCGAGCATCGCAGGGCATGCTCCGCGCTCGGCGTGGCCGCATCATTCTCATGTCGTCGGTGGTTGCCCTGCTCGGCTCCGGCGGCCAAACCAACTACGCGGCGTCGAAGGCCGGCCTGGTGGGCTTCGCCCGATCCGTGGCCCGCGAGCTCGGCTCCCGCGGTATCACCTGCAACGTCGTGGCACCCGGCCCGGTGGCCACCGACATGACCGCAGCCCTCGGCGAGGCCCGCCTCGCCGAACTCACTGCCGCAGTGCCGCTTGGTCGCATGGCATCCGCCGACGAAATCGCCGGTGTCGTTGCGTTCCTTGCGTCCGATGACGCCGCCTACATCACCGGGGCCGTGGTCCCGGTGGACGGCGGCCTCGGTATGGGACACTGATTGCTGGGTCACCCAGCACTACTCGTCACTACTATCTGTTCACCACACATCGAAGGAGAATCCCGTGGATCAGGAACTGTTCGCTCGTTTCAAGAAGTGCGCCGTTGACGTGCTGTCCGTCGACGAGAGCAAGGTGGTCCCCGACGCCAAGTTCGCCGACGATCTCGACGCCGACAGCCTCGACTTGGTCGAGCTGGTGATGGCTCTCGAGGAAGAGTTCGGCGTGGAAGTGCCCGAGGAAGATCTCGAGGGCGTGGAGACCGTCGGCCAGGCCTACGACCTGGTCGTCGGCAAGCTCTGATGCCCGGCCCCGCCCTGAAGTCTCAGGGGCGGCGGGTCGCCATCACCGGTTACGGCGTGGTCGCGCCGTGCGGCCTCGGTAAGGACGAGTTCTGGCAGGGCCTGAATGGTCCTGGCATCACCTCGGGCCGCGCCATCGAGATCGCCGACTGGGACCCCACCCCCTACTTCGCCAACCCCAAGGAAGCTCGCCGCGCCGACCGCGTCGAGCAGTTCGCGCTCGCCGCGGCCGCCGAGTGCTTCGAGCACGCCGGGCGCCCGAACGTGGACGACTCGCGTATCGGCACCATCTTCGCCACCGGCGTGGGCGGTCTGCGCTCCACCGAGGAACAGATCGCCGTACTCCTGGAGAAGGGCGAGCGGCGCGTATCGCCGTTCCTCGTGCCGATGATGATGCCGAACGCAGCCGGCGCGGCCATCTCCATGCGGTACGGGTTGCGTGGTCCCAACGAGACCATCTGCACCGCCTGCGCGGCATCCACGCACGCCATCGGCTACGCCGCACGCCTCATCGCCTGGGGCATGATCGATGCCTGTGTCACCGGCGGTAGCGAAAGCGCCGGCGGCCCCATCGGCGTGGCGTCGTTCGGCAACATGACCGCACTCAGCAGCTCCGGCAAGAGCACCCCGTTCTCCCCCGACCGCGATGGTTTCGTGCTCGGTGAAGGTGCCGCGGTGTTCATGCTGGAGGAATGGGATCTGGCCGTCGCACGCGGCGCCAACATCGTGGGCGAAGTGCTGGGTGCTGCGTCGAACGCCGACGCCCACCACATCACGGCCCCCGCCCCCGGCGGCACCGGCGCCATCGCCTGCATGCAGCTCGCCTTGGCCGACGCGGGGCTCGCCCCTGCCGACATCAAGCAGATCAACGCCCACGGCACCTCCACACCGCTGAACGACGCAGCCGAGGCTGCGGCCGTCACGTCGGTGTTCGGTGCCGGCGCCGTACCCGTCACGTCCACCAAGGGTGTCACGGGCCACGCACTGGGCGCAGCGGGCGCACTGGAAGCCGCTGCGGTGCTGCTCAGCATGCAGCACTCGCTCATTCCCTACACGGCGAACACCACGGTGCTCGACGACGGGTTCGCGATCGATCTGGTCACGGGCGCCGCTCGCCCCTGGACCCCCGGCCCCGCCATGAGCAACAGCCTCGGATTCGGCGGCCACAACGGGTCGATCATCCTCGGCCCTGCGTCCTAGGCGTCGACCAGCACGAACATCAATTCACATTCGCATGCCACCTGGCCGTTGAGCACCGCTTTGCCGGTGCCCTTCCCGGCGCGGGCCGACATGCGGCCCAGTTCCACACTGAGTTCCAGCGTGTCGCCGGGGCCAACCTGACGCCGGAAGCGGGCGCTGTCGAGCCCGCCGAACAGCGGCAGCTTGCCGGCGAACCGCTCGTCGCAGAGCACGGCGATGGCACCCACCTGAGCGATGGCCTCGCACATCAGCACGCCCGGCAGCGTCGGTCGACCTGGAAAGTGGCCGGCGAAGAACCATTCGTCGCCGCTGAGGTGCCAGAGGCCGGTGGCTGACTGGCCAGGCTCGAGCGCGGTTACCTCATCGACGAACAGGAACGGTGGCCGGTGCGGGAGCACCGAGTCGGGGCGGGGGAACTCGCTCATCAGCCCAACGCCTCCAACAGCTTCACCGGCGTGTCCTTCGGGCTGATCTTGTACCACACGTGTTCGAGCGAGCCGTCGGCGGCGACGAGGAAGGCGGACCGCACGATGCCCATGTACTTCTTGCCGTAGTTGTTCTTCTCCTGCCACACGCCGTACGCCTCGGCCACCGTGTGCTCGGTGTCGGCCAGCAACGGGTAGCCGAGCGTGTACTTCTCGTCGAACTTCAACTGCGCCGACGGCTTGTCGGGACTGATGCCGAGGATCACCGTGTCACCCACCTGGGCGGCGATGTCGCGCAGAGCACACGCCTGTTGCGTGCAGCCCGGGGTGTTGGCCTTTGGGTAGAAGAACACCATCACCCGACGGCCCGCCAGCGCCGCCAAGCTGACGGCGTCGCCGTGCTGGTTCAACAGTTCGATGGGCGGAGCAGGCTGACCGGGTGTGAGCATCCGGCCAGCATACGCAGCGCGCTCTCCGGGCTCAGCGGCGACGAAGGCCCCAGCCTGAATAGCCGCCCTTGGGGCGAGCGTGCACATGGAAGTGCGTCGGAATGGTGCGCATCACCGCGTCGAACCATGGTTCGAACTCGTAGTGCGCGGTCACCACTTCGGTGAGTCGGGCCTGCAACACCTCACGCACATCGTCGGGCGGGTTCGGGTCGTGGCGCTTCCAGACCGCCATCGGCACGCTGCAGGATTCACACTCGGCCACCCAACACAGGTCGTCCTCGTAGAACCGTTCCGTGAGCGGAGCGGCTTCGCAGAGCTCGCAGTTCGGATCGAACGCGTCGGTCATGCGTCGAGCGCGGCGCGGACCTCGCCAACGAACTGTCCCACGGCATCGGCACCACCTTCGAGAAGACGGCGCACCACCGACGCGCCCATCACCACGCCATCGGCCACTTGCGATGCCTCGTGAGCCTGCTCGGCGTTCGACACACCCACGCCCACCAACACCGGCACCTCGGTCACCGCCTTCAGGCGAATCGCCAAGGCCGTGGCCGTGCTGGCCAGAGCGGCACGCTCGCCCGTCACGCCCAGCAAGCCCACCGAATAGACGAACCCACGCGACCGAGCACACACCCGCGGCAGGCGATCGTCGGGTGCCGTCGGCGCAGCGAGCATCACGGTCTCGATGCCGGCCGCATCGGCTCCATCGCACCAGGGCCCGCTCTCCTCGAGCGGCAGGTCGGGCACGATGGCCGCAACGATGCCCGCGTCGCGCAGTTCGGTGGCGAAGCGGTGGTGGCCTGCGTGATGAATCGTGTTGTAGTAACACATCACCGCGAGCGGGATCTGCACATCGAGGTCGCGTGCCTCGTGCAGAATCGACACGGGCGTGGCACCCTGCTCCAGCGCCATCTGCGATGCCTGCTGGATGACCGGCCCGTCCATCACCGGGTCGCTGAATGGAATGCCGATCTCGATGGCATCGGCACCTGCAGCCGCAGCGGCGCGCACTGCGTCTTGCCAACCGTGCAGACCACCGGTGATGTACGGCACCAGCAGCTTTCGTCCGGTCGCACGCTTCTCGCGGAACTGCGTCTCCATCACGCCGAAGCTCATTTGCTCAGCACGTCCATCATCTGGGCAACATCCTTGTCGCCTCGGCCACTCAGGTTCATCAGCACGGTCTGGCCCTGCATCTCAGGCGCCGCACGCACGATCCATGCGAGCGCATGAGCACACTCGAGCGCCGGGATGATGCCTTCGGTGCGAGCCATCAACTGGAACGCGTCGACCACCTCGGCGTCGACGACGTTGGGGTACTCGGCGCGGCCGATGGAGGCGAGGTACGAGTGCTCCGGGCCCACGCCCGGGTAGTCGAGGCCGGCGCTGATGCTGTGGGCCTCCTGCACCTGGCCGTACTCGTCCTGCATGAGGTAGCTGCGCATGCCGTGCACCACACCCGGCTGGGCGCGGGTGACGGCGGCACCACCAGCGGGCTCGACTCCGATGAGGCGGCTGCGCTCGTCGACGAAACCGCTGAAGATGCCGATGGCGTTCGAGCCACCACCAACACAGGCCACGACGACGTCGGGCACGTCGCCGAACATCTCGATGCTCTGTGCGCGCGCCTCATCGCCGATGACCCGGTGGAACTGACGCACCATGTACGGGTACGGGTGCGGGCCCATCACCGAGCCGAGGCAGTAGTGCGACGTCTCCACGGTGGCCACCCAGTCGCGCATCGCCTCGTTCACGGCGTCCTTCAGCGTGCGGCTGCCGCTGTGCACGGCCTCCACCTCGCTGCCGAGCAGCTTCATCCGGAACACGTTCAGTTCCTGACGGGCCACGTCGACGGCACCCATGTACACCTTGCACTCCAGGCCCATCAGCGCCGCAGCGGTGGCCGAGGCCACGCCGTGCTGACCGGCACCGGTCTCGGCCACGATGCGCTTCTTGCCCATGCGCTTGGCCAGCAGGGTCTGACCGAGCACGTTGTTGATCTTGTGCGAGCCGGTGTGGTTCAGGTCTTCGCGCTTCAGCACGAGGCGAATGCCCAGTTGCTCACTGAGGTTCTTGCACTCGGTGAGCATCGAGGGACGACCTGCGTAGGTGCGCAGCACGTGGTCCAGTTCGGCGCGGAACACGGGGTCGGCCCATGCGTCGGCGAATGCGGCTTCCAGTTCTTGGCACGCGGGCACCAGCGTTTCGGGGACGAAGCGTCCACCGAACTCGCCAAAACGCCCAGCGGCCGACGGCTCTGCCATCAGCGACATTTGCTCATTCTCCTTGTTGCCTTCATGGGGGGTTGCATGGAATGCGGGGTTATTCCTCGTCGTCGGCCCAGTCGTAGGGCATCACGTCGGGTCCGAGGTGCCTGGCCGGTTCGGCGGCACGTGCCCGTTCGATGAATGCCTTCACCTTCAACGCGTCCTTGCGGCCGGGCGAGCGCTCCACACCCGACGACACATCGACACCCCACGGTCGCACCAGGCGCACCGCTTCGGCCACGTTGTCGGGGTTCAGCCCACCGGCGAGGATGATGCGCGGGCCATCGGCCACGTCGTCCATCAGGGTCCAGTCGAATACCTGGCCCGAGCCCGGCTGGGCGGCATCCACCAGCACCATGTCGGTCCCGAACGCATCCGCTCGACGGGCATCCACCGAGCCGGCGGCCACGGCCTTGATCACCCAACGGATCTGCTGGGCCACCTCCGCCACCATGTCGGGGGTCTCGTGCCCGTGCAGCTGCGCAGCCTTCAGGCCGGCGCGGTTCATGGTGTCGATCACCCGCGACGGCGCTTCGTCGCGGAACACGCCCACGGTGAGGATCTCGGGTGGCAGACGACGGGTGATGTCGTACACCTGCTGAGCAGCCACTTGGCGGGGCGATGGGGCGAAGACGAACCCCACTGCGTCGGCGCCCATGGCGACGGCGAAGAGGGCGTCGTCCTCGTTGGTGATGCCGCAGACTTTGACGAACATGCACTCCCACCGTACCCCTCTGCCTGGCAGGCAGGGGGTATCGATATCGCAGAAATCTGGGTCCGATTCGTTGTTGACAATCGAACACATGTTCGCTACACTCGACTCATGGATACACCCGTCGTCGATTTCCAGGCCGCTGCTGAGGCAGCGCTGGCGCTCGGTCGAGGGTTGCCGGCTGCTGCCACGGACCACCGTCGGCTCCGTGCATCGATCCTTGCGGTCCACACCGCGGCCGCGCAGTTGAAGGTGGTGGAGGCCGAACTGTTGGCGGTCGCTGAATCGCGCGAGGCATGGGTGGGCACGGGTGCGCGCAACATGGCTGACTGGTTGGCCGGGAAAACGAACTCGTCGTATGGCGACGCGAAACGCAAGACCAAGCTCGGTTCCGCGCTCGGGAAGAACAAGAAACTGAAGGACGCCGTCGAGAAGGGCGAAGTGTCACCCGACGCCGCGGAGCAGTTGGCCGGCACGATCAACCAGCCACCGTCGGGAGCGGACGATCGTCATCTCGACGATCTGGTCGACGCGTGCAAAGGTGCGTCACCTGCCGATGCCCGCGACGCGGCGAACCTGTTCGCCACCACCTTCACCCCCGAAACTGAGGAAGAGGCTGCCGATCGGCGGCATCAGGCGCGGTCGCTGAACTTCGGGCCGTCCGAGGACGGGATGGTGTCGCTGCGCGGGCTGTTGCCGGCGGCGAG
>CANHST010000083.1 GCA_947463235.1 Acidimicrobiaceae bacterium | reverse complement strand
GTTCCCGGTGTGGGTGTTGCATCGCCGACTGGTGTGGGTCGGTGTGCGTGGCGCGTGATCTCAGGCCGCCGCCTGGGTAGGTCGTCCGGGTGGACTCTGCCCGAACAGGTCGCCCTGGGTTGGTGCCGCAGAACTTGAGTTCTGCGGCACCTTGGGTGGGCAGTGTTTGATGGTGCCGTCGGGCATCTGCAGGCGGAGGTCGTTCGCGTCACCGAGGACGATGACGCCGGGTCGGTGTTTCTCGTGGTGGTGGAAGGTGCACCACATGACGAGATTGTCGAGGTCGGTGAGTCCGCCGAGGATCCAGTCGTGCAAATGGTCGATCTGACACCAGGCGGGTGGCAGGGTGCAGCCGGGTTCGCGGCAGCCGCCGTCGCGGGCGACCAAGGCTTCGTATTGGTGTTCGGTCGCGCACCTGACGCTGCGGCCGAGGTCGAGCACATGTGACCCGGCCATGACGACGCGTTGCAGGTTCGCGATCTCGGCGAGTCGTCGGGCGACGAATGCGGGGATGCGATCACCCCATGACGTGTAGCCGGGCTCGTCCGAGTCGCCCGTCAACGAGGTGGCGGGGATGGTGATCAACAGGTTCGGGTTCTCCCGGCCACCGGAGATCTGACCTTTCGCGTAGGCGGAAGCCATCTCGATGAGCCCATCAGCCAAGCGTTGTTCGGTGGTGCGGCCGTCGTCGGTGCCTTGCCGGCTGGCGATGTGGCTGCATGACGCAGCGATCTGTCGAGCCTCGAGGACAGGGAGCGCGATGTTCAACATGACCATCCCATCCGACGGTGCGGACATTCGGAACGACCGCTGCTGGTAGCGGCGCTCGTGGGCTTGTTCTTCGGTTTCGTTGGACAGGATCTCTTTCCAACGATCGGCGGCCTGTTTCGTCTGGAACGGATCGGCGCCTTTCACGCAATCGATCAACGAATCGATGTCGTCCTCGGTCGCACCCTCGGGCGGGTTCGTCACCGCGTCATGCAGCGCAGCGGCGGAGTCGGGGGACACTTCACCGTTCGACACCGCGTCATCGAGCGTCTTGGATTTGGCGAGAGCTTCACCGAGTTCGGCCTTCTTGCGCGCCGACCCCAACGAGGAGTTCGATTTCCCGGCGAGCCAGCGCGCCGAGTTCCGAGCCCCAGTTCCCTCGTGCGCTTTCGAGGCCTCGGCAGCGGCGAGCAGCTTGGCTTGGACGACGGACACGCGGTCGAGATGCGTCTGCAACGCGAGCAACGCGGAACGCAACGACACCGGTCCGTCGCAGTAGTCGACGAGGTTCTCAGCGGCAACGGCGGCCGTTTCGAGGGCGTCGAGGATCTCATCCACAAACCCATGATACGAACATATGTTCGATCAACCAACCAGATCGACGAGAATTTCTCGTGGTCGACGCGCCTGCCCGTTGCGACATACTGAGCCGGTGGTCAACACCTCCAGCACCGCTGACGAGAACGCGACGACGCTTCGGAACGCGCACCCTGACGACGTCGAGGCACTCGCCACCGTGAAGGTCGAAGGGTGGCGCAGCACCTATACGGAACTCGTCGACGAACAGACGCTCGCGCCGTTCCTCGACGTCGCTGCGCAGAGCGCCGCCTTTCGATCGGTCCTCGAGGAGGCAGGTACGCGGGTCGTAGTCGCCGAGTGCGAGGGCATGGTGATCGGCTTCGTCACTGGTGACCTGCAGACCGGATATGTCGATTCGCTGCACGTGCTGCCGGCCCGCCGCAGCGGCGGCGTCGGCCGTCGCCTCCTCGGGGCGATCGCCGAAGCACTCCGTGAACACGGCTGTGCGGAACTGTCACTGAACGTCGTTGCCGGCAACATGCGGGCTCGGGCGT
Source organism: Acidimicrobiaceae bacterium (assembly GCA_947463235.1). GTDB lineage: Bacteria > Actinomycetota > Acidimicrobiia > Acidimicrobiales > Ilumatobacteraceae > UBA668. The sequence goes on along the minus strand of CANHST010000083.1, from coordinate 9,565 downwards.
TCTACGAGCGCCTGGGAGGCGAGCTCACCGGCTCCGCACCGGCCGAGTGGGCGCCGACGGTCGAAGAGGTGCGCTACCGCTGGACCAACGTCGACCGACTCGTCCGTGCCAGCACGGACTGACGGTGGGGCCTTCGGGTCGATGTCGCCCCTCACACGCTCGACCAGTTTGGCTACATGGCGGGCACCGACGCCGACCGATCCGATCGTCATCTGACCCGCAGCCACAAGCCGAGTGAGCCGACCCATCATGTGGAACCCAAGGTTGGCAGATCGCGGTTCAGAGGTCGATGGCGTCGACGGTGCGCAGCACCACCCGCAGGAAGCGTGCCATGTCGTCGAGTTCCTCCGTCTCGAGCGCCTGAGTGACCAAGGCTTCGTGGCGGTTGAACTTCGGCATGATGTCGTCGACCACCTTGCGGCCCTTTGCGGTGACGCTCACCATCACCCGGCGGCCATCCACGCGGTCGTTGCGACGCTTCAGCATCTGGCGACCCTCGAGGGTCTTCATCACACCCGTCAGCGTCGCTGCCGTGACACCCGCTTCAGAGGCAAGCGACCGTGCATCCATCTCGCCCCACACGCGCAGCACGAACAGCGCCGTGAAGGCACTCCACGACAACTCGTGCTCGGCCAGGATGTTGTTCTCCATGTGATTCCGCACCGCAGTGGCAGCGCGGAAGATGTTGCTCACCGCCGCCAGCGCACTGAGGTCGAGGTCGAGGCCGGTGAAGGCTTCGCGCACGTCGCGTTCGGCGCGCACGAGATCCGATTCGTCGTTGCTGGAAAACAGCTTCGGCACCGTTAGCTCCGCATCGCTTCCAGCTCCGCAGCGATGATGTTGCGCACACGCTCGCGGAGTTCGGGCACATCGTCGGTGGTGAGGCCCGTGGTGGAAATGGGCTCCATCACGCGCACCTCGGCGTCGGTGACGTTCATCTTCCAGCTACCGGCCTGCAGCGCCTCGCGAGTGCCGTTCACCACCAAGGGCAGAATGGGCACCTGGTGTTCGATGGCCAGTCGGAATGCCCCATCCTTGAACTGACCCAGCGAACCGTCGCGGGTGCGGGTGCCTTCCGGGAACAGCATCACGCTGGTGCGCTTGCCGAGGCGATCGCTGCAGTCCTTCATCGCCTCGACGATGCTCGCCTTGTTGCCGCGAATGAGCCGAACGTCGCCGGCCATGCTCATCAGCCAACCGACCAGCGGGATCTTGAAGACCGTTTCCTTCGAGAGCCACTTCATCTCCCACGGCAGGTGCGAGAGGAGCAGCATGTCGACGAAGCTCTCGTGGTTCGAGAGGATCACGTAAGGGCGGCGCGGGTCGTCGATGGTGACGCCGGAGGTGTGGAAGCGCCACAGCGGGTTGAACCAGTTGTGCACCACGCAGAGCTTGCGGAACAACCAGCCCGGCCAGTAGCGGCCCTTGTCGAACGGTACGGTGACCACCCAGACGAGCGCCACCATTGGCACCCAGATGATGACGATGATGCCCAGCACGAACCATGCCCAGAAGGACAACACCGTGCGCGAGACCGGGTTACCCAGCAGTTGTCGACGTGAACGACTGACAGCCATGCCCCACATCGTGGCACGCGGCGCGGTGGTGCTTGCCATGCTGGTTGCGGCGACGGGTTGTTCGGGATCCGACTCGCGGCCGGCGCCGTCGGCGGCGAGGGTGCTGTTCGACGAAGTGCTGGCCAAGTCATCGCCCGGTCAGTGGCGATCCACCGGCACCGACGTGGTCGAGGTGTGGGTGTGCCATGTGCCGACGGGCAGTACGGCGAAGGAGTACGGCGGTCTACCACTGCGTCTCGCACTCGCGCCCTCACCACTCGCGGGCCTCTTCCAGCAGCAGGTGAGCCGCTACTTCGATCGTGTGTCGCACGGCGCCTACACGCCGTCCTTCGTTGCGGGGGGCGAAGTGTCGCTGGCCCTGAGTGATGGCTCGAAGGAGTGCGTCGAGTCGGCGTTAGCGCAAGCATCGGCAACCGCGCACGTGGTACTCGCTGTGGCCGATGCCGAGCAGGCCCCGCCAGCCCCGGGTGGTGTGGGCAGCGGCGGAACCGTCACGCCAGTGCGTACCGCGGTTGCATCCACTCGGCGTTACGCCTATGTGGGTGGTGCCGACTTCGATCGGGCCACATGGGGCGACAACCCACCGATGGATCTGGTGGAGCACGAACTCGGCCACACGCTCGGGTGGGTGCACAGCGGCGTGTCGTCGGCGGGCGACTACCTCAGCGCCCTCGACGTGATGAGCAATAGTGCCGCGCCGCGCGACGTGAATCCCGACCGACGAGATGCACCCGATGTGCTGGCGTTGCATCGCGTGCTCGCGGGGTGGATTCCTGCAGCTGATGTGGTGGTGGCCGACGGGGCCGTCACGGCCACCCTCGCTCCAGGCAATGGCGTTGACGGGATGCGCCTACTGGTGCTGCCCGTCGATGCTGCACACTTCCTCACCGTCGAGTTCGTGCCCAACGATGGGTACAACGACCATCTGCCTCGGGCCGGCGTTGCCGTGCATCGCGTCTCCGTTGCTGATGGTGCCGTCGTCGACATCGAACCGCTGATGGGCGACGCGCCGTTCACCGCGCTGCTGCAACCCGGCGACGCCCAGGTGTTCGACGGCTGGACGGTGCAGGTCGGCCCGGGCGGCCAAGTCACCGCCACCGCCACCGCCACCCCCACCTGACTCCTGCCGCCCTGCCGCCCTGCCCTACCCGCTCACCAACTTCATTCTTGTCGCGGCCCCATCGCCATCGATGGTGATCGAGCCGCGACACGGTGCCCGAGTTTGGGATCCTGGGTCAGGCGCTCTGGGGCCACTCGTCGCGGCGACGGCGGGCACGACGTCCGGTCATCACGCTGAACAGCAGCACCACGCCGATTCCCAACAGGTCGATGATGAGGCACGCCAGCACGTAGGCACGCGCATACGCCACCGTGTGCAGGCCCTGATCTTGCAGGGAACGGAACAGGGCGAACCCGAGGAAGCCGAGCAGGGCCGCGGCGGCGCCCGCGAGCAGGCCCCGCGACGGTGCACGGTCGGAGTCGGTGGCCATGCCATGCGCGTACGGATGTCGCCAGTCGCTCCACAGCAGCACGGCGTTGCCTGCGGCAAACCAGGCCAACGCCACGCCGTAGGCACCGAGCGAGTCGCTCGGCCGATGCCAGCCGGAGGCCAGCACTGCCGTTCCGAAGGCGGTGGACAGGAGCGCAGCGAACGCCGCGACCCAGCGGCGCGTGCCCGAGGTGCTCACCATCACCAGGCCCAGCGATAGCACCATGCCGATGGTGGCGTGACCGCTCGGGTAGCTGTTCTGGGGGATGCCCTGCACGTCGCCGAACACCGGTCGGGTGAGCAACCTCAGTTTCAGCACTTCAGTGGTGAGCACCGCCATCGACATGCAGGCTCCAACGACGAACACCAGCCGGAAGCGCCGCTGCGCGAAGGCGATGAGCACGATGGCGCCACCGAGCAGGAAGAGCGAACTCTCGGTGACTGCGTTGAGCATGCGGTTCAGGCGGCGAGTCGATTCCGGTTTGGCGGCGTAGCGACCCTCGAACGCGAGGTCGTCGATCTCCTGTCCCCATTTGGTGCGGACGAACACGATGTAGAAGACGGCCACCGACACTGCAGCGAGTGCAGCGATGATGAGCGATCGGCGGATCGCTGCCCGGTAGGGGGAGGCGTCGAGTTCGGGCACGTCGCACACGTTAGGAGGCCGCATAACCTGTGCGACGATGTCTGCTCGCGTGCCCCATCTCACCGCCAAGCTGCAGGGCTTCGGCACCACCATCTTCGCCGAGATGTCGGCGTTGGCCGTTGCCACCGGCAGCGTGAATCTGGGGCAGGGCTTCCCCGACAGCGACGGCCCGCGCGAGGTGCTCGACGCCGCCATCGATGCCATCAACGGCGGGTTGAACCAGTACCCGCCCGGGCCGGGGATGCCGGTGTTGCGGCAGGCCATCGCGGCACACCAGCAGCGCTTCTACGGCATCGAGTACGACCCCGACTCGGAGGTGCTGGTCACCGCTGGTGCAACCGAGGCACTCGCCGGCACGCTGCTGGCGCTGCTCGACACCGGCGACGAAGTGGTGGTGCTGGAGCCGATGTTCGACAGTTACGCGCCGTGCATCGCGATGGCGGGTGCAGTGGCGAAGCCGGTCACCATTCGGCCGCCGCACTACGCCATCGACCCGGTGGAACTGCGCCGAGCGATCACTCCGAAGACGAAGCTCATCCTGTTCAACTCGCCGCACAACCCCACCGGTCGCGTGTTCACCCGCGAGGAGGTGCAGTTGGTTGCCGACCTCGCCATCGAGCACGACCTGCTGGTGGTGACGGACGAGGTCTACGAGCACCTGGTGTTCGACGGGCTCGAGCACATTGCGCTGTCGTCGCTGCCGGGCATGCGCGAGCGCACGGTGGTGATCTCCAGCGGCGGCAAGACGTTCAACACCACCGGTTGGAAGATCGGCTGGGTGTGTGGCCCGGCCGAGGTGGTGGCCGCCATTCGCACGGCGAAGCAGTTCCTCACCTACGTGAACGGCGGGCCCTTCCAGCCAGCCATCGCGCTGGGCCTTGGTCTGCCCGACTCCTTCTACGACCATCTGGCCGCCGACCTCCAGGCCAAACGCGATCGTCTGATGCCTGGCCTGCTGGAGGCCGGGTTCACCGTGTTCCCCACCCAGAGCACCTACTTCGTCACGGTCGATATTCGGCCGCTCCAGCCCGATGGCGATGGCATGGCGTTCTGCCGGGCACTGCCACATCGCGTGGGTGTGGTGGCCATTCCCACCGAGGTGATGTACGCGAACAAGCACGAAGGCCGACACCTGGTGCGGTTTGCCTTCTGCAAGCAACTCAGCGTGCTCGACGACGCGGTGGAGCGACTCCAGCAATTGGGTTGAAATCGAATAGTGTTCAATAACTAATTGCACACTATGGATCTGGCGGCCCCCGGCACGTTGCGCCGAAGCCGCGGGCCTCAGCGCCGGTCGGGCAGGAACCGGAACTGGTCGCGCACCGCTGCAACGCGCGACGGTTCGATGTCGGCGAAGAGGATGGTTTCGCCCTGCGAACCGGTGGCGAGCAACTCGCCGAGTGGGTCGACGATGCGGCTGTCGCCGACATAGTTCAACCCCCCGCCCTGGCCCACGCGGTTGCAGCCCACCACGTATGCCTGGTTCTCGATGGCCCGCGCCTGCAGCAGCGACATCCAGTGGTTACGCCGACCTTCGGGCCAGTTGGCCGGCACGAGGTACAGATCGGTGGTGGTCGCCAGACCCCAGAATTCGTCGGCAAACCGCAGGTCATAGCATACGAAGAGGGAAATTCGGACGCCCTCCACCTCCACCTGCACCAGCTCGGTGCCGGCGCGGAAGTGGGCGTCCTCTCCGCCGAAGGTGAACGGATGAATCTTGCGATAGCGATGCACCGTGCCGTCGGGGCCAGCCAGCACGAAGCTGTTCGCCGGTCGGTGATCGGAGGGATCACTGTCGGCGGGAACTTCCGGGCAACTACCGCCCACCCATACGCCGTGGAGTTCAGCCTGCTCGCGTAGGAACGTCGATGAAGGGCCACCTTCGGGCTCGCCGAGGTGCGGATTGTCCACCGCGAAACCGGTGGAGAACGTCTCGGTGAGGAGCACCAGCCGAGCGCCACCTGCGGCCGCCGCGGCCACCATTGGAGCCAATCGGGCGAAGTTTGCGTCGCGATCGTTCCACACAATGTCGTGCTGAATGGCGGCCATTTTCATGAGCTCACTGTAGTGCTCGCTCCGCATACCGCCTAGGGTGCGCCCGATGCAGGAACTCAGGACTGAACCGCGTCAGCGGCGTAGCCAGCAGTCCATCGACGCCATCCTCGATGCCGCCGAGCGTTTGATCGCGCAGCAAGGGCAGGTCGGCTTCACCGCGAACGAGCTCGCCAGCGAAGCGGGCATGTCGATCGGTCGCGTGTACTACTGGTTCCCCGATATCCCTGCTGTCATCACCGCCCTCGTGGAACGAGGCGCGATTCGAATGACCGATGCCCTCGCTTCGGCCGTGACGATGCATTCCGATGAAGCCACTTCGATGGTGTTGCAGCATGCGATTCGGACCCTGTGTGTCTATGTGGAGAACAACCCTGCAGCGGTGTCCCTGTGCATCAGCGGTGGCGAAGGCGGCGCCGGTCGTCTGATGCACGAGCGCCTGCTCGACTTTGCCGCGGCGCTCGTCAAGCACCGAGTTCCCGGCATCCCCGACATCGAGACGATGATCGTTGCCCGCACGATGGTGGGCATCACACTCGGCATGCTGAACGGGTATCACGCGACCACGCCGGAGCTTCGACCGCATATCGAACAGGAACTCGTGTACGTGCTGGCGTCCTACGTGTTCTCGCGCTTTCCACCATCCGACGACGTCGCCTGGACGCTGTCCGACCGGTCGGTGCAGCCGTCGCGCCCGTCTCGTCGCCTGAACGCCCGCGTTGGCCAGGTGTGGCCGGCGTTTGCGCCCGATCAGCCCAGCTGAGCCTCCGACAACGTCCAGGCCAACAGACTGACGGTTTTCTTGCCGTCATCGGTGTCCTGCTGACCGACCTCGCGGAAGCCGACGCGTTCGTGAAATCGCAAGGACGTCTCGTTGCGCGGACGTAGGTTCACTTCGCACAGCATCACCGGCCGCGTTGCGACGAACATTCGCGCCAGCTCCGAGTAGAAGGCACTGCCGATGCCGTAGCGCCGGTAGTGAGGGTGCACTGCAATGCGGTCGAGGTACACGAACTCGGTGTAGTGCTGGCTGAACCAGACGTAGTTGAGGCTCTCGTACGGGAGACCGGGACCCATCACCCAACAGAACCCGGCGAAGGCCCCATCGACCTCTGCCACCAATGCCGCATCCGACAACCCGACGAGCCGCAGGACGTCGTCCTCGCTGAGTTCGTTCACGTCGGGCACGGACGCGTTGTTCAGCGCCACCACGTTGGCCAGGTCGTCGGGTTCGAATGGGCGAATCAGCACGGCCGATCACGCTACTCAGGCGAGCGCGCATAGCCTGGCTCCATGCTGTTCCGCCAGAAGACCGAGATGGTGACCCCCGACGCAGCACTGCCGGGTCGCACCGATCAGACCATGCCCGTTCCCGAGCGCCACTTCGTGCTCGACGCCCCGCTGCTGGGCCCGTGGCCCGAGGGCATGCAGACCGCCGTGTTCGGCCTCGGCTGCTTCTGGGGTGCGGAGCGCAAGTTCTGGCAGACCGAGGGCGTGTACTCCACCGCCGTCGGCTACGCAGGCGGCTACACGCCGAACGCCACCTACGAGGAAGCCTGCAGCGGTCGCACCGGCCACGCCGAAGTGGTGCTGGTGGTCTTCGATCCGACGAAGGTCACCTTCGAGCAGTTGCTGAAGGTGTTCTGGGAGAACCACGACCCCACGCAGGGCATGCGTCAGGGCAACGACATGGGCACGCAGTACCGCAGCGCGATCTACACCACCGATCCGTCGCAGGATGCCGCGGTGCAGAGCAGCCTCGCGATGTACCAGGAGCGTCTGCGCGCGGCGCGCTACCCCGACATCACCACCGAAGTGAAGGCGCTCACCGAGTTCTTCTACGCCGAGCCGTACCACCAGCAGTATCTGGCCAAGAACCCCAACGGCTACTGCGGCATCGGCGGCACCGGCGTGAGTTGCCCCATCGGCGTGCAGGCCTGAGTCAGGCGCGTTCGGCCGTCCACTCGGCCAGTTCGGCACGCAGTTCGTCGAGCGATCGCACCAACCGATCCATCGAGCACTCCATCATCAGGTTCACCACTTCGTGGGCGAACCGCATCCGCCAGTCGGTATGGAGACCGATGATGTACTTGCCCTTGGCGTACGCGTAGCCCAGTTCCCAGGCCGTGCCGTCGTCGGTGAGCACCCCGTTCAGGTTGGCCACCACCACGTCGCACTCATCGATACCGCGTTTGTCGTTCTCGAAGATGGCCCGCACGTTGTGCTCGTCCTTGGGAGGGTTGTCGCGATGCGGCAGGAACGTGACGAACCCCGCCTCTGCCACCAGCACCTCCACCTTCTCGATCCACCACCGCTCGCCTTCATCGAACAGGGGGCCGGCAAGGTAGGCGCGTGGTGTGGCAGTCATCCGCCCCATCCTCGTTCGCGGATGTGTGCGCCATCGCTGTCGAGCGGTCGCCCCTGCCACTTGAGTTGCCCGGGTGTGGCGCTGAGTTTGGCAATCAAGCCCTGCATCGGTGTGCCATCCAACTGCACGATGGCCTCGCGAGCGGCGAAGTGAGGGTCGATGGCAATGTCGGCCATGTCGAGCACGGGACCGATTGCGGCATCCACGGCTTCGAACTCGGTGATCACCGCGCTGCGCGTGCGGGTGCGGCAGAACTCCACCATCAGCGCCTCGAGCTCTTCGCGATTCGCCATGCGATCGGCGAAGGTCGTGAAGCGCGGGTCGTCTGCCACGCCCAGCAACTGCAGCACGCGAGCGGCCACCGAATCGGCGGATGCGGAGAGGCCCACCCAGAGGCCGTCGGCGCACTCGTACGTGCCGCGGGGCACGGTGTACGGAAGGCCGGCGCCGAGGCGTGGCTGTTGCTCGCCGGTGAGGCCGTAGAGGCTCACCAGCGGACTCATCAACTGGAACATGCTCTCCAGCAGGCTCACGTCCACCACCTGGCCCACCCCGCTATGCACCGCCACCATCGTGGCGAATGCGGCCACCAGACCGGTGAGTTCGTCGGTGAGCGCCAGTGGCGGCAACAGCGGTTGCCCATCGGGTTCGCCGCTGATCGCGGCCAGGCCCGACATGCTCTCGGCGATCGTGGCAAACCCGGGCTTACCGGCGTAGGGCCCGGTCTGTCCGAAGCCGGTGACGCGGGTGACCACCAGCCGCGGGTTGGCGGCGTGCAGCGTGTCGGGCGATAGGCCCAGGCGTTCGAGCGCGCCGGGTCGGAAGTTCTCCACCAACACATCGGCCTCGGCCAGGAGGCCGCGCAACACCGCGAGATCGTCGGGATCCTTCAAGTCGAGAGCAATGGTGCGCTTGTTGCGGTTCACCATCTTCCACCACAGGCCGCTGTGATCTCGGGGGTCGCGCCACGCCATGTTGCGCAGGCTGTCGCCCTCGGGTCGCTCCACCTTGATCACGTCGGCGCCGAAATCGGCCAGGTAGCGGGCACAGTTCGGCCCGGCGATGACGGTGGAGATGTCGACCACTTTCAGGTCGGCGAGCGGTGCGGCGACCATGGGGTTCAGCCGAGCACGTTGTAGCCGTCGGCCAACGGGTTGCGGCCCGTGAGCGCCAGGATCAACGGCACGGGCGAGGCCAACGACGTGAGCACCGACACGATGATGGCCGAGGTGTCGGGATGCAGTTCAGGTAACTGGCCGGTGGCACGTTGCAGGTCGAGTGTGTGCACCCCCAACTCCACCACACGCGTGGCCAGGTACTCCGAGAGCGTGATCTGGCCGGCGAAGGTGTTCACGGGCTCGTCGTCGGGCGTGGACGCCACCAGTGCCAGCGTGTGCGCCGACGTGACTTCGGCTTCGCCCACCGGGTCGACC
>CANHST010000082.1 GCA_947463235.1 Acidimicrobiaceae bacterium | reverse complement strand
CGCTTGGGCTGTGGCCTGGTGCGCAACTCGTCGATGTATGGCGACGGCGGCGACCGATTTCGAGCCAACTGTGACCATGCCTTCGACGTGGAGTTGCCGAACATCATCCGCGGTGGGGTGCCCGACATCGTCGCCATCATGGTGACGTTGCCCGATGTGGTCGATCGCACCTGGAGCGCAGAGGAAGGACCGCTTCGGCCCGCCGATGCGCGCTACCGCAACCGGATGCGATCGAACTACGACATCCTCACCGATCAGTTGATCGCTTCGGGCGTCCACGCCATCGTGTGGGTGGTTCCGCCCATGCCCAGCGATCGATGGCCGCAGGCCAAGGTGAAGCCGATTCCGCGCGGCGATTGGGCGATCTTCGTCGGCGCCATCGAACGCGAGGCATCACGGCACCCGGATCGCGTGCAACTGGCGCAACTCGACGAATGGCTCACCACACACGAACCCGCCGACGACACGTGGCGCCCGGATGGGCTGCATCTTGCCCCTGCCGCCGCGTATGCGGTGGTGACAGGGTTCCTCGGGGATCTACTGCTCAGCTCGCCCAGGCAATGATGCCCATCTCCACAGGGGAGATGAGTTCCGGGTGCGAGGGCATGGCTCGCACGGTGATGCCGTACGGGCCGGCCTCGCCGACGGAGTAGTCGGCCTCCCAGACGCCCGCGGCGGTGCTGGCGAGCGTGACGATGAGCGGGCTACCGATGAAGTCGCCCTCGGAGTCGATCGGCCCGTGCAGGGCCTGCACGGTGATGGAAGAGGGTTCGAGGCCATCGATGTGCACCTGGGCGCGAACGTGGCGGTGGTCGCCTTCATGGGCGGGTGTGGTGTCGGCGTCGATCTCGACCACCTTCACCGCCGGCCAGGCTTGGCGCACATGCTGCTTCCACGCCGCAAGGTCGCGAGCAACCCGACTGTGATCGGCCAGTGCGGTGCGCGAGCTGGCGGCGGCGGGTTCGTAGAGGTCGGTGGTGTAACTGCGCACCATGCGGGCTGCGGTGACGAACGGGCCGAGCGTTCGCCAGTTGTGGCGCATGGTGTCGATCCAGGCCAACGGCACACCATCGGACCGGTCGTAGAAGCGGGGCACGATCTCGCGCTCCAGCAGACCGAAGAGGCTGGTGGCCTCTCGAGCGTCGCGACGTCCGAGATCAGGATCGTCGTCGGCGGAGTTGATGGCCCATCCGTTGCTGCCGTCGAAGCATTCATCCCACCAGCCATCGAGGATGCTGCAGTTCAGGGCGCCGTTGAGCGCAGCCTTCATGCCGCTGGTGCCGCAGGCCTCCAATGGCCGGCGTGGGTTGTTCAGCCAGACATCGCAGCCGTGGTACATCATGCGCGCGATGGCCATGTCGTAGTCGGGCACGAAGACGAAGCGGTGGTTCACGTCGAGCTGCCGGGCAAAGATCTCGATGTCGCGAATCATGTCTTTGCCGGGTTGGTCTTGCGGATGCGCCTTGCCGGCGAAGACGAACTGCACTGGGCGATCGGCCGAGAGCAGCATCGATCGCAGTCGGTCGGGTTGCGACAGCAGCAGTGTGGCTCGCTTGTAGGTGGCGAAGCGGCGAGCGAAACCGATGGTGAGCGCCTTCGGGTCGAGTAGTGCGTCGCCACACCGCTGACGGACGAACGCGACCAGCTCGGAGCGTGCCCGGGCGCGTGCAGCCCACAGCTCGGCAGGATCGATGTGGTCGACGCCGGTCCAGCTGGCGACGTCGGCGCCATCCCACACGGGGCCGACGCCCTTTGCGAGCAGGCTGGCGATGTGGTCGCCCACCCAGGTGTGAGCGTGCACGCCGTTCGTGATGGCCCCGATCGGCACTTCGTCTTCCGGCACGTCGGGCCAGAGGTGATTGAACATGTTGCGGCTGACGGCGCCGTGCAGCTGCGCCACGCCGTTGCTGCGACCGGCCAGCCGCAGCCCCATCACCGCCATGTTGAACATGTCGTCGGGGCCATCGTCGGGTTTGCCGATGGTGCAGAGCTGCTCGATGCTGATGCCCAACGACCCTGCGAACTCGGTGAAGTAGCGGTGCATCAGTTCCAGTGGAAACTGATCGATGCCGGCCGGTACCGGCGTGTGCGTGGTGAACACGCCACCGGCGCGCACGGCCTCCACCGCGGCGTCGAAGGGCACACCGTCGAGCACGAGTTCGCGGATGCGCTCCAACGACAGGAAACCAGCGTGGCCCTCGTTGGTGTGGAACACCTGTGGTGCCAGCCCGAGGGCGCGAAGTGCGCGCACGCCACCGATGCCCAGCACCATTTCCTGGCGGAGGCGGTGTTCCTTGTCGCCGCCGTACAGCCGGTCGGTGATGCCAGCGGCGGCATCGGAGTTGCCGTCGACGTTGGTATCGAGCAGATAGAGCTGGATGCGTCCGACATCGACGCGCCAGACATTCACCTTCACATGGTCGCCATCCATGTGCAGGCTCACCTGGATGCCGGTGGGGGTGAGCGCCAGACCGTGAGGATCGAGCGGTGGGTAGCGCTCCTCCTGCATGCCATCGGCGTTCAGGCGCTGACGGAAGTAGCCCTCGGCGTAGAGCAGGCCGACGGCCACCAGTGGCAGCCCGAGGTCGCTCGCAGCCTTCAGATGATCCCCGGCGAGCACGCCGAGGCCGCCCGAGTACTGCGGCAGCGTTTCGGAGATCCCGAACTCGGGAGAGAAGTACGCGATGAGATCGAGGGGCGACTGTGCTCGGCCCTGAAACCACCGGGGGGATTCGACGGCGTCGCGGAGGCGGGCGATCGCCGCGTCAGCGGCTGCGACGATCTCCGGATCTGCAGCCAGTTCGGCCCAACGGGCGGCGGTGATGGCCGCCAACAGACGAAGCGGGTCGCGTCCGGTGGCCCGCCAGGTGGTGGGGTCGAGTCGTTCGAACAGCGCCTGTGTGTCGCGATCCCAGGTCCAGCGGAGGTTCGACGCCAACTCTGTAAGCGTTTGCAGAGCCACCGGAACGGCAGGAATCACGGTGAACTGTCGGACGGATCGCATCCGGGAGAGGATAGTCAGCCGAGTGCCACGCGGTACACGTCGACCGTGGCGACGGCGATGGCATCCCAGGTGTAGGTGAGTCGCAGCAGGTCAGCGGCATTGCTACGCAGATGCGCAGCAGCACCCGGGTCGTTCCACACCTCGGCGATGCGGTCGGCGAGTTCGTGATGATTGCCCGGTTCGAACAGCGCGCCAGCCCCGGTGCCGTCGACGATCTCGGCCAGCCCGCCGGTGCGGGCCACGATGGTGGGAGCCCCAGCTGCCATGCCCTCCAGCGCCACGATGCCGAACGGCTCGTACAACGAGGGGATCACCACGCACGCCGCACGCGACAGCAGTGCCTTCAGTTCGGCGTCGGGCATGAAGCCGGCCAGTTGAACGAGGTCGCCCACGCCCTCCATGTCGACCTGTGTCTGGAGTTCGGGCAGGTACGTGCCGCGGCCGGCGATGACACAGCGGATCCCGGGTACGCGATGGCGCAACTCGCCGATGGCGCGGGCAAGTACTTGGAACCCCTTCTCGTACTGGACGCGGCCCCAGGCCACCACGAGAGGTTCCCTGGGCGCATCGATCGGCGCTGCCGCCGCCCAGCGCGCCACATCGACGCCATTCGGCACCAAATGCACCTTCTCGGGCGGCAGTTCGAAACCTTCCACCACTTCGCGCACCATGAAACGCGAGCAGGCGATGACCTCACGCGCCTGATAGGTGAGCCACCATTCGACCGAGTTGATCTCGCCCGGTAGGCCCGGTGGCAGATGGCCTCCGTGGCGTCCGCGCTCGGTGGCGTGGACGGTGGCCACCAGTGGCGCGTCGAACAGCGCTTTCAGCGTGTCGCCAGCCCAGGCAACCAACCAGTCGTGCGCGTGCACCACGTCGGGTCGCCACGCACCGAGATGCGCGGCGAGTTGCACCAGCTGATGGTTGGCCGACGCCATTCGAGCGACCAGGTTGTCGGCGGGCAGCCACGGCAGGGTGGGGTCGGCGCGCAGCACTCGCACGCCGTCGGCGGTGTAGTCGGATTCGAGCGAGGGTTCGCCGAGTCCTTCGTGATGCAGGCTGAGCACCACCACCTCGTGGCCTGCCCGATGCATCGCCGTGGCGAGCCCCTCCACATGTGCGGCAATTCCGCCCACCACCAACGGCGGGTACTCCCACGACAGCATCAGCACTCGCACATCTCGGAACGTAGCAACTACGCCCGGCCGACATCGCGCTCTGCGTCAGCGGGTGTCGTAACCTCACCACGTGCTCTTATCGGAACTCGATCTCTTCCTGTTCGGTGAAGGGACCCATCGCCGACTGTGGGAGTTCCTCGGGGCGCATCCGCTACCGGACGGCGGTGTTCGTTTCGCAGTGTGGGCACCCAACGCCGAGGCGGTGTTCGCGCTGGGCGACTGGAACGGGTGGGCCGACGGCACGGCATTGCAGCCGCAGGGGGCGTCGGGTATCTGGGCTGGCGAGTGCGCCGATGCCGCGCCAGGTCAGTGTTACAAGTACGCGGTGGTGGCCGGTGGTCGCACGACGATGAAAGCCGACCCGATGGCGCGGCAGTCGGAGGTGCCACCGGCGAATGCCAGCGTGGTGCCCCCAGCGAGTTCGCACCAGTGGGCCGATGACGTGTGGATGGCCCATCGATCTCGCGCCGATGGTTCCCCGCTGCGCATCTACGAGGTGCACCTGGGCTCATGGCGGCCATGGGTCACCAACTACCGCGAACTCGGGGAGGAACTGGCCGAGCATGCGCAGGCACTCGGCTTCACACACGTGGAGTTGCTGCCGCTCGCAGAACACCCGTATGCGCCGTCGTGGGGGTATCAGGTCACCGGGTACTTCTCTCCCACGGCGCGCTTCGGCAGCCCCGACGACCTGCGTGCGTTCGTCGACGCACTGCACGCGCGCAGCATCGGTGTGCTGATGGACTGGGTGCCGGCTCACTTCCCCAAGGACGATTGGAGCCTTGCCCGATTCGATGGCACGGCCCTCTACGAGCACGCCGATCCACGACAGGGTGAGCACCCCGACTGGGGTACCTATGTCTTCAACTACGGCCGAACCGAAGTGCGGAACTTCCTCGTGTCGAACGCTCTCTACTGGCTCGACGAATTCCACATGGACGGGCTGCGCGTGGATGCCGTGGCGAGCATGCTGTACCTCGACTACTCGCGAGGCGCCGGCGAATGGGTGCCGAACAAGTACGGCGGACGCGAGAACCTCGATGCGGTCGACTTTCTCCGCGAGATGACATCGGTGGTTGCGGCGGAGCATCCCACGGCGATGGTGATTGCCGAAGAGAGCACTGCGTGGCCGCAGGTCACCGCGCAGGTGGAGCATGGCGGGCTGGGTTTCACCCACAAGTGGAACATGGGCTGGATGCACGACACCCTCAGCTACATGCGGCACGAGTCCATCCACCGGAAGTGGCATCACCACGAGCTCACCTTCGGCCTGCTCTATGCGTTCTCCGAGCGATTCGTGCTGCCGCTGAGCCACGACGAGGTGGTGCACGGCAAGGGGAGCCTGCTCAACAAGATGCCGGGTGACGACTGGCAGCGCTTCGCCAACCTTCGGGCGCTCTATGCCTGGATGTGGGCGTTGCCCGGAGCCAAGTTGTTGTTCATGGGGGCTGAACTCGCCCCGTTCACGGAATGGGCCGAGAACGCCAGCCTCCCGTGGCACCTGCTCGACCATGCCGCGCACCGCGGGGTTCGCGATCTCCTGACCGAGATCAATCGTCGGTGCGGTGCGTGGCCGGCGCTGTACGAACGCGACCACGACCCGATGGGGTTCCAATGGCTCGACGCCGATGATGCCGACAACTCGACGTTCTCGTTCCTGCGTTGGGGCCACGCCGGTGCCAGTGCCGTGGCATGCATCGCGAACTTCACACCCATCCCGCGGGCAGCGCATCGCGTCGGGGTGCCGTGGGCGGGGCAGTGGGAACTCTTGGTGGACACCGACTCGCCTGCGTGGGGAGGAAGCGGCTTCAGCGGCTACTCGTTGGAGGGCACGATGATCGCTGCGGGCACCGACATCTCCTGGCAGGACCAACCTGCTTCGGTAGTGGTCGACCTGCCACCATTGTCGGTCGTGTGGCTGGGGTCGCGACGCTCGTGAAGCACATGCTGCGCGATCCGCGCATGCGCCAGGTGATCAGCGCATGCATCACGCTGGGGTTTGCGGTGGGGGTGTTCGCCGTCTCCTTCGGTGTCAGCGCGGTCAGCGCGGGCGCTTCGGTCGCGCAGGCCTGTGCGATGTCGTTGTTGGTGTTCACCGGAGCGTCGCAGTTCTCGCTCGTCAGCGTGATCGGGTCGGGAGGCACCGCTGCGTCGGCGTTCGGCGGCGCAGCGCTACTGGCTGCACGCAACGGGGTGTACGGCCTCGCCATGGCACCGCACCTCGAAGGTTCGTTGGGGAAGCGCCTCGTGGCGGCGCAACTCACCATCGACGAATCGACCGCCATGGCGGTTGCCCAGGACGACCCGGCTCATCGCCGGGCAGCGTTCTGGGTGACCGGTATGAGTGTGTACCTGTTCTGGAACGTCGGCACGTTCATCGGCGCCGAACTCGGCACGGCGATCGACCCGACGAAGTACGGCCTCGACGCCGCCTTCCCCGCAGCCTTTGTGGCCATCCTGTTCCCCGTGTTGAAGGACCGCGTAGCTCGGTGGGCGGCCATCACCGGTGCCGTGGTGTGCCTGGCACTGATTCCGTTCGTGCCGGTCGGCATTCCCATCCTGGCCGCCACGGTGGGGGTGCTGTTCGGCATTCCCGCCCCGGACGGCGACGCAGCGGGGCGCACCGCATGAGTTGGACGCTCGTGTTCGTGCTGGCAGGTACCGCGTACTTCTTCAAGGTGCTGGGCCTGGTGGTGGTGGGCGACCGCGCGCTGCCGCCGATGCTGTCGCGGTGTCTTGCGCTGATTCCCGCAGCGCTGTTGGCGGCCATCGTGGTGAAGGACACTTTCAGCGTGGGTCGAGACCTGGTGATCGATGCCCGGGCGGCGGGTGTCGCTGCGGCTGCCCTCGCAGCCTGGCGCAAGGTGCCGCTGATCGGGGTCATCGTCATCGGTGCAGCGGTCACCGCTGCCGTGCGCGTCATCGGCTGACAGCGCGAGGGATCAGCCTTCGGCGAGGTCCTCGCGCACGATGATCGCGCCCTCGGCAGCGATCTCGTCGTCGCTGAATTCGCCGTCGCCATCGACATCGACAGCGGTGACGGTGGTGGACTCGATGATGTCGGCCTCGCCGTCGCCATCGACATCGACCGCAGTGACGATGGTCTGCTGCACGATGTCGATCGTGCCGTCGCCGTCGACGTCGACCAGCGTGGTGGTGGTCTCGCGCACCGCGTCGACGGTGCCGTCGCCATCGATGTCGATGTACTCGGTCTCGGTGACGCTGGTGATCTCGGCTTCGGGGGTGTCGCTCATGCTCGGGAGTCAACCACCCCCGCTCGCGGATCGCAAGGCCAGTGGGATCAGGAGGGCTGTTCGACCAAGCGGCGCAGGTTCTTCAGGTTGCGCCGCCAGATGGGGCCGAGCGCCACCTTGCCGCCGATCCATGCGCCGATGGGACCACCCATCCACCAGGGAAACGTGAGGTCTTCGGCCCAGGTGAACCGAGTGCGTCGGCCGAGATCGATGGGCTCGATGGTGAACCGGCCGACGCCGGTGACGAGACCGATGTGGCGCACACCCATCACTTCGCCGGGCACCCATTCGGTGATCTCCATCTTGTCGACGAGGGAGATGGGGCCTACCTTGGTGTCGCACAGGAACTCGGTGCCCACCCCGCGGGTCTGCTCGGTGGTGAAACGGATGGCGACGGCGTCGTGCATCCAGTCGACGTGCTGCTCGACGGGTTCGACGACCTCCCACACTCGGGCGGGGGTCGCATCGATTTCGATACCGACGATGATGCCCATGGAATGCCCGTCAGGCTTCGACGGCGACTTTGCGGAGCTGCTCGGCGGCGAGCTCGGGTGGCACGATGTTGATCATCACGCCGGTGCCGCGTTCGAAGCCTGCCGTGGTGACCAACTTCGGGAACAGATGCACATGCCAGTGGTAGGCGCCCGAGTAGTGGTGCGGTGCCGTGTGGAAGACGAGGTTGTACGCAACATCGCCGTGAATCTCGCGGAGCGCGATCAGCGAATCGCGCACCGCCATGCCCATGGCCTTCAAGGTGCCGGCGCTGCTATCGGTGAGATGCAGATCGTGGCTGCGCGGAATGATCAGCAACTCGTACGGTGAACCGGCCCAGAACGGGCTGACGCAGACCACTTCGTCCGTGGAGAAGAGCACTCGCTCGCCGCCGACCAGTTCGGCCTCGATGGTGGCGCACAGGATGCAGCCGCCCTCGAACCGGGAGAAGGCTCGTTGCTCCTCGAGAATCTCGCCCGGTACGAACGGAAGTCCGAGGAGTTGTCCGTGCGGGTGGGCGAGCGAGGCGCCGGCTTCGCGACCGTGGTTGATGATGGCCTGGGTATACCGCACGTTCGCGGTGGCCGAGTGTTGCTCCAGCCGACGGCTGAGCATGTACATCATCTGTGCGGCATCGTCGTCGGTGAGTTCGTGGGCGCCACCGTCGTGATCAGGGGTGTAGACGAACACTTCGTGGATGCCGCTGGCTTCGGCCTCCACGTGGACCGGGCCGAGGTGGTGCACCGCAAACGGCTCGTCGCCGTCGAAGGCCGGGTACAGGTTCGGGATGAGGCGCATCCGCCACTGGCCGCCGTCGTCGAGCGTCTCGAGCGCAGGCAGAGTGGCTTCTTCGTTACCCGCACAGAACGGACACGGACGGTCCGGTTCGGCCTCCACCTGGGCGGCCCGTGGGGCGAAGTCGGTCGGACGCTTGGCTCGATCGGCGACGATGGTGACCCACCGGCCGGTGAGGGGATTCAGACGGAGACGACTCACAGCACGGTCAGCCTAGGTCGGATTGTGCGGTCGAGGGCGGACAGGCGCGCAACTTGATCATTCGTGACGGTAGACGCTCACGTGGCGCGCGCTGTCGGGCCCGAAGGGTGTGCGATCGAACCCCGACCAGCGATCGGTGAGCCGCAGACCGGCCTCGGCAGCCATCTCGTCGAGTTGTGCCGGGGTGGCCCAGCGGATGCTCCAGGGGCGAAGCCGGACGCCACCTGTCTCGGTGATGTCCACGTACTGTCCTTCCGCCAATTGCCGGTCGGGATCCGCCGTGCTCACGCTGAGCACCACCCGATCCGCCGCAACGGACTTCACGGTGACGCTGGAAGTGGGGCCGCCCTCGACCTCGGGTACGAATGCCTCGATGGCGAAGGTGCCGCCGGGGCTCAGGCGAGATGCCACCGCCTGGAGGCAGTCCCGTTGACGTGTCGGGGTGAGCAGCGAGAAGAAGGTGTTGTAGGCGACGAAGATCAATGAGAACGGGCCCGGTGGCAGGCCGTCCACCATGTCGGCCACGGTGGCATGCACGGTGTGGCCATCGGGCTTGCCACGCAGTCGATCGAGCATCGCAGCGCTGCTGTCCACGCCGAACACCTCAACGCCAGCGGCAGCGAGCGGCAGCGCCAATCGCCCCGTGCCCACGCCGAGCTCCAGGACGGCGCCACCCGCTGCAAGGTCGGCCAGGGTCGCGGTCGTAGCGCCCACATCGGTGATGTCGGCGTACCAGTCGTCGTACACATCGGCGAATCCATCGCCGTAGCTCCGATCGTCGTAGCCCCGCATTGTCCGCACTGTACGCGCTCGTAGGCTGGAACCCATGAGCGCGTTCACCTACCTCGACCATGCGGCCACCACGCCGATGCGTCGCGAGGCTGTGGACGCCATGCTGCCGTATCTCAGCGAGCAGTTCGCCAACCCGTCGGGTTCGCACCGGTTCGCACGCGAAGCACGCAAGGCCGTGGACGATGCGCGAGAGGTGGTGGCCGAGGTGATCGGTTGCGATCCGGGCGACGTGGTGTTCACGAGTGGCGGCACGGAGGGCGACAACACCGCGGTGGCCGGCACGGTGGCGCGACGCGGCGGAGTCGCTGTGTGTCCGGCTGCGGAGCATCACGCGGTGCTGGCCCCGGTGGAGCAACTGCACGGCGTGGAAGTACCTGTGGGTCCAACCGGCGCGGTGGAAGCGTCGAGGTTGGCCGAGGTATTGCGGAGCACTCCCTATGTCAGCGTCGTCAGTGTGATGGCGGTGAACAACGAGGTCGGTTCGATCACCGATCTGGCTGCGGTGGCGGCCGTCGTGCGCGAGTGCTCGCCAATGGCCGTGTTGCACACCGATGCGGTGCAGGCGCCGTGCTGGCTCGACCTGCGCACCATCACCCCACTGGTCGACATGCTGTCGCTCTCGGCCCACAAGTTCGGTGGGCCAAAGGGCGTCGGTGTTCTGGTGGCAAAGCCGAGCGTCCGCTACGCGCCGATGCTCATCGGTGGTGGCCAGGAACGAGAGCGTCGAAGCGGCACGCACAACGTGGCGGGCATCGTGGCCTTGGCCGAGGCGCTGCGGCTCACCGATGCCGAGCGTCCCTCGGAGGTACCGCGACTCGCGAGCCTTCGCGACCAGTTGGTGGATTCGTTGTGCGCGTCGCTGCCGGGCGTGCACGAGACCGTGCCGAGGTCGCAGAAGGTGGCGGGCTCAGCGCACGTCTGCATCGACGACATCGAGAACGAGGCACTGCTGTTCCTGCTCGACGAGGCCGGCGTCTGCGCCAGTGCAGCGTCGGCGTGCGCAGCCGGCGCGATGGAGCCATCGCACGTACTGGCTGCGATGGGGGTGGATCGTCGGCTTGGGCTCGGGGCGCTGCGGCTCACGCTCGGCCGAACCACCACCGAGGCCGACGTGCAGCGGGGCGTCGAAGCAGTGGTCGCCAGCGTGCGGCGTCTCCGGAAGGCAACGGCATGAAGGTGTTGATGGCGCTCAGCGGTGGCGTGGATTCGTCGGTGGCTGCGGCGGAGTTGCTGCGCGACGGCCACGAGGTGGTGGGTATCACCATGCGGCTATGGGGTGGCGACAGCGACACCGGATGCTGCTCCATTGCCGATGTCGATGATGCTCGCCGCGTCGCGCAGCAGTTGGGCATCGATCATCTGGTGTTCAACTTCACCGACGACTTCGATCGACACGTGGTGGAGCCCTATGTGCAGGCGCATCGCGATGGCATCACCCCGAACCCGTGCATCGAGTGCAACCGCCACTTGAAGTTCCATCGGCTCAGCGAACGAGCCGACCTTCTCGGCTTCGACGCGGTGGCCACCGGGCACCACGCTCGCATCGTGCAGCACGACGGTGTGTGGCGCATCGCTCGCGGTGAGGACACGGCGAAGGATCAGAGTTACGTGGTGCACATGCTGCCTCAGCGCGAACTGGCCCGCACCATGTTCCCCATCGGCCACCTCACCAAGGCCGAGGTGCGCGAGCGCGCCACGGCATTGGGCCT
>CANHST010000081.1 GCA_947463235.1 Acidimicrobiaceae bacterium | reverse complement strand
GCGATGTTCGCCGCCATGGCCACCCGCCACACCATCCACGCGCTCGACCTCGACAGCGAAAGCCTGATCTGACGGTGGAGTTGCCCGACTTCCACATTCCCCACGCGGAGAAGATCGAGTGGATGATCGAGACGCATGGTTGGGCGATGGAGCCCGTGGCGGCACGCACCGACACCGACCCGCCGTTGGCTGGCTACGTGTACACCATCGGTTACCCGGAGGCGTTCGGCTTTCCCGAGGTGGTGGTGTTCGGGCTGACGCCCGCTACGGCACGCGGCCTGTTCGACATGATCGCCGACATGCTCCGTGGTGGCACTGAGATTCCGGTGGATGCCGAACTGGTGGGTCTGTTCGACAACGACCTGCGCTGCGTGTTCGCCCCGCTCGGCAACGACGTGGTCGGCGAGTTGCTCGGCACGGCGGTGGCGTGGCGAAAGGGCGCTGCGTTCAACGCAGTGCAGTTGCTCTGGCCCGACCGCAACGGGTTCCTGCCCACCGAGCCAGGTTTCGATCGCCGCATGTCGTTGGCCCAACCGGTGGTGGCCGACGTACGCTGAAGCCATGGCAACAGCGCTCGTGCCGCCAACGTTGATCTTCGACGGCGACTGTGCGTTCTGCAGTACTTCGGTGCGAACGCTGCAGCGTTGGATGCGCCGGATGCCCGCTGCGGTGCCGTACCAGACCGCCGACCTGTCGGCGGTGGGCCTCACCGAGCAGCAATGCTCGGAGTCGGTGCGTTACGTGGACGCCGACGGCACGCTGTTCGCCGCGCACGACGCAGTGGGGGCGCTACTGCGCGACGCAGGCCGCGGGTGGTGGCTACTGGGCTCGCTGGAGCGGGTGCCCGGCATTCACTGGTTGAGTGGTGTGGCGTATCGCTGGATCGCGAAGAACCGCTACCGGTTGCCCGGCGGTACACCGGCGTGCAGCCTCAGCGACCGCCACTGACCGTTCGCAACTCGTTCAACTCGGCCACCAGTTCGTCCATGGCAGTGGTGTCGTGCGCCTGCAGTCGAATGCGGCGGGCGCAGTCGAAGCCGGCCAGTTTCACCAGCGCCGTGAAGTCGAGATCGGGTTGGTCGAGCGTGGTGCGCAGCGCCGTGGTGAGGGCAGCCACAGGGTCGAGGTCGTACTGCTGGAGCAGTGCTTCCACGTCGCGTTTGCGAAGCTGGGTCACAGAGCCGAGCCTAGTGAGCCGAGCGATTCCAGTACCAGCGTGGGAGCGCCGTCGGCGAGGGCGGCCTCGATGTCGACGGTGGCGGTGAAGCGCCACTCGCCGTCGCCGGCCGGGTCGACGATCTGCTGCTCGATGCGCCACGTGCCGGCCTCTTCCGTGAGCCGGAAGTACTGCGCGTTACGAGCGTCGCCGTCGATGCCGATGGTGTCGTATTCACGCCAATAGGGGGCCATGGTGTCGCGAATACGCCAGTCTTCCCAGCCCCACCGTTCGGCCAGAGCCGGATAGGCGCGACGGGCCAACAGTTCCACCCATGCGAAGGCCGTGGTGCGCACGGCGGTGCGCCACGCGGCGGGCGGGCCCGACTGCAGCGACGTGAGCGCCTCGGGTGCCTCGTGGCCGTGCACCGGTTGACCGGCAAGGCGAGCCCACTCGTCGAGCAGCGTGGCGTCGGTGGCGCGGATGAGTGCGCCCAGCCAGTCGACGATGTCTTCGAGGTCGTCGTTGTACACGTCGTCGGGCAGCGATCGGTCGAGCGTTCGCCATGCGTCGGTGAGGTATCGCAGCAGCAGGCCTTCGCTGCGGTCCAGCCGATATCGACGAATGAATGACGCGAAGGTGTCGCCGGTCTCGAGCATCTCGCGCAGGATGCTCTTTGGCGACGGACCCTCGGCCACCCAGGGGTGGCGCTCGCGGTAGGGCTGGATGCACGACTCGAGCAGTTCCTTCAGCGGCATCGGCCAGGTGACGGCTTCGAGGCGCTCCATGCGCTCCTCGTACTCGATGCCTTCGCTCTTCATGCGCGCCACCTCGGCGCCCTTCGCAGCATGCTGCTGGGCGTACAGGATCTGGCGCGGGTCGTCGAGCACAGCTTCCACGACGCTCACCACGTCGAGCACGTAGCCGGGATCGTTGCGATCGAACGACGCCACCAACTCGATGGCGAACGGCATGAGTGGCGCAGAGAACCGCAGGGCGGCTCGCTCGTCGCTTCCCTCCACCAACGACCCCACGCGCACACCGGCGCATCGGCCGTGTTCGTCGCGCCGTCGTTCGGCCACGCCGGCGGCCTCCAGACTGCGATAGAGCGCAATCGCGCGCTTCTTGTGCAGACGCCGCCTGGGTGGCGCATCGTGGTTGGTGTTCAACAGTCGCTTCAACGCGCTGGGGCCATCAGATCGCCCGAGCACGTTCGCCACCATGTCGGCGGTCACCTTGAATCGCGACACCAGTGCCTCGGGCTGAGCCGTCATCAAGCGCTGCATCGTGGCTTCGTCGTAGTGGACTGCACCCTCGGGCGGCTTCGCCTTCGTGGCCTTCTTGCGCGCCTTGGGGTCGTCGCCCGCCCGGCTGAGGGCTTTGGCGTTCTCGATGACGTGCTCGGGCGCCTGCACCCACACGTGGCCATCGGGATCGAAGCCGGGTCGCCCGGCGCGACCGGAGAGTTGGCGGAACTCGCGCACGGTGAACACGCGCACCTTGGACCCGTCGAACTTGGTGAGCGCCGTCATCAACACCGTTCGGATCGGAATGTTCACGCCCACGCCGAGCGTGTCGGTACCGCAGATCACCGGCAGGAGGCCGGCGCCGGCGAGGCGTTCCACGAGTCGCCGGTGGCGGGGGAGCATGCCCGCATGGTGCACGCCTACGCCGTTGCGCAACAGACGGTCGAGCGTCTCGCCGAACCCCTTGGTGGTCTTCTCGGCCTTCAACGCTTCGGCAATGGCTTCGCGCTGTGGGCGAGTGGTGACGGCGAGGCTCACCAACCCCTGCGCCCGTTCGATCGCGTTGTTCTGTGTGGCGTGCACGACGTACACGGGGGTGAGCCCGTCGCGAACGGCATCGAGCACGCTGTCGGCCACATGGGTCATGCGCCACTGGTGGTACAGCGGAGTCGGCCGGTCGACGGAGGTGACGGCGGTGACCGAACGCCCCGACCGTTCGGCGAGATCGGTGGTGATGGCGGTCATGTCGCCGAGCGTGGCCGAGGCCAGCAGCATCTGGCATCCGGTCAGTTCCAATAGCGGAATCTGCCAGGCCCACCCGCGGTCGCGTTCGGCGTAGTAGTGGAACTCGTCGAGACAGGCGAACCCGTACTCGCTGGCATCGCCGGTGGTGAGCGCGTGGTTTGCCAGCACCTCGGCCGTACACACCAACACCGGCGCATCGGGATTGATGGATGCATCACCTGTGGCCAAGCCCACGTGCTCGGCGCCCAGCAGGTCGACGAGGTCGAAGAACTTCTCAGCCACCAATGCCTTGATCGGTGCGGTCCACACTGCTCGCTTGCCGGCGTTCAACGCCAGCGCGATGCCGGCCATCGCAACCAGGCTCTTGCCCGACCCTGTGGGAGTGGCGAGCACCACATGGTCACCCAACGCGAGCGACAGGATGGCATCCTCCTGATGTGGGTACAGCGGCCGCCCGCCATCGGCTGCCCACGCGCTGAATGCGTCGGCCACCTCGGTGGGGTCGGAGCCCGTTGCCGGGAGGAAGTCGCGCAGCGCTGCCATGTGGGCACCAGTGTGCCCGCACTCGACCCGTGCGGCATGCGACGTCGCTAGATCGGGCGCTCTTCCATGGCCCAGGGGGCGCCGTGCTCGTTCAGCAGTTCGAGGAACGGAACGGCGTCGAACGCCTCGGGGCCCTTCACGCCGTTGCCCTTCCACACGCCGAGTGCCATCAGTTCCAACGCCACCACGGGGTGCACGGCGGTCTGCCACACCACTGCCTGGTGGCCGTACTCACGCATCGTCCAGTCGTTGTCGACCACTTGGTACAGGTAGGTGCGGCGCGGTTTGCCATCGAGGCCGAGGCCCGTCACCAGCGAACCGGCGCAGGTACGGCCGGTCATCTTGTCGCCCAGTTCGGCTGGGTTCGGCAGCACCGCCGCCACCACATCGCGCGGCGACACTTCCACGCCGCGCACGGTGACCGGCTTGGTGGAGTCGAGGCCGAGGAGATGGATGGTCTTGAGCACGTCGATGAATTCGTCGCCGAGGCCGTACTTGAACGTGACGCGGCCCACGTCGATCCAGCGCGGCATCAGCAGCACTTCTTCGTGTTCCACGTTGACGCAGCCGAGCGCGCCGATTCCCTCGGGGAACACGAACGTCTCGGGCTCGCTGAACGGCGCAGTGGTGAACCATCCGCGGTCCTTCTCCCAGATGATCGGCGGGTTCAGGCACTCCTCGATCGTGGTCCAGATGCTGAACGTGGGAGCGAACTTGAACCCGCTGATCTCCAGATCAGCGCCGTCGCGCACGCCCACTTCATCGATCCGGGAGAACAGATGGTCGGCGGCGTAGCGGGCAGCCACATCGCTGAATCCGGGTTCCACGCCCATGCCCACCAATGCCAGAAGGTCGTTGTCCTCCCACTTCGACGCTGCGGCCCACTGGGCTTCACCGAGCATCACGCCCGGCGTGTTGTAGGGATCGGTGGGGTGGGGCACCGACAGGTTCATCGCCATGTCGAGGTAGTGGCATCCCGCAGCGAAGGCAGCCTCGAAGATGGGCGGGTTGAACCGCGGGTCGCAGGCGTTCACGATGACATCGGCCTTCGAGGAGCGAGCCAGTTCCACCAGGTCGATCACATTGCTGGCGTCCACCTGGGTACCGACCACCTTGGTGCTATTGGTGCGGGCCGCTGCGTGAGCGGCCCGAGCGGCATCGACATCGGCAACCACGATCTGTTCGAACACATCTCGTCGTGCCGCGATCGACACGATGGAGGATCCGACACCTCCTGCCCCGATCACCAGAATGCGCATGAGGCTGCAAGGTAGCCCACGGCGGGAGCCGCGATGAGCGCAGCCGAGGTCAGTAGGAGAACGCTCGGCGCTCCGCCCCGACGCCCGCGAGGACGGCGATCCGCTGAGCCAGATAGGGGCTGAACGCCCCACGGTAACGAAGCTGCAGTTCGGGCAGCATCCAGTCGTGCCCTGTCACCTTGCGGCGGCACTCTGGGCTGCCGCACGTGCACTCGAACTCGTCGTAATCACACCCGTCGCTCATGGCGTAGTCGTACGCAACGGTCTCGCCTGCCGCGATGTCGCGCAGTGCGATGAGCACGCTGTTGCCGTGCATCCCGCAGTTCGGTTCGCACGAGTGGCGAATGAAGTCGGCCGGTTCGGGTTCCGTGCCGGCAGCCAGAAAGAGATCGTTCTCCACCTGAAGGCTGCGCGCCTGCTGCTCGATGGGCAGCAGATCGAGTTCCTCGCGTGTGACACAACGGCCGCCGAAGGCGGCGATCACCTCGCCGGCGACGATGAACTCGGTAGCGACCGCGCCGTGGCCTTCGAGGCCCAGCGACGCGATGCGCGCTTTCGGAGTGAGGTAGCAGACACCCATCCCCGTCATCCTGTCGGTGCAGGTTCCATACGTCTACTCTCTGATGCATCAGCCGTTCTGACCGGTGAATCAGTCAGCCTGTTCGATCCGTCAGACGTCGCTGGGCGGCACGACTCGAGCGGCGACTACGGTGTCGGGAATGAGTGGCACCACGTTGCGCTGGCGACTGTCGGCGGCGGAGTCCGTCCTGATGCCGGGGGTGTGGGATGCGCTCTCGGCGCGGCTCGCCGACCAAGCCGGTTTCGGCACGGTGTTCCTCAGCGGATACGCCGTGAGCGGCACCCTGTTGGGTATGCCCGACTACGGGTATCTCACCCAGGCCGAGATGGCCGAGGTGGCGCGGCGTGTGTGCACCGCCAACCCCAACCTCGAAGTGGTGGTGGATGCCGACACCGGATACGGCAACGCGCTGAACACCATGCGCACCGTTGAGCTCTGGCAGCAGGCGGGAGCATCGGGAATGTTCCTGGAAGATCAGGTGTGGCCGAAGCGCTGCGGTCACATGGCCGGCAAGCAGGTGATCGAGCGCGACGACTGGCTGGCGAAGCTGCGTGCCGCCGTGCACGTCGCCACCGATTTGCACGTGACGGCGCGCACCGATGCGCGGTCAGCCATTGGCATGACCGAGGCCATCGAGCGGGCGAAGATGGCTCGCGACACTGGCGTGGACGCGCTCTTCGTGGAGGCACCGGAGTCCATTGCCGAACTCGAGCAGATTGCTGCCGCGCTGCCCGACATCACGCTGGTGGCGAACATGGTGGAGACCGGCCGCACCCCGCTCCTCACGCCGAAGGAGCTCGCCGACCTCGGTTTCCTGCTGGTCGTGTCGCCGCTGTCGGCGCTGTTCACGATGGCCAAGGCAATGCAGCGTTCACTCGAAGTGCTGCGCGACGAAGGCAGTCTGCGCGACCACCTCGGCTATCTGGTCGACTTCGATGAGTTCGGCGAGATCGTGGAGTTGCCCCGTCACATCGAAATGGAACAACGCTTCCGCCCCTGATCGTTGCTAGTGTTGGCCTTGATCACGCATCACGAGTGAACCCGCCCAACCGATTCGTCGGGGCAGCGGGGTCCGGCAACCGGGGTGGAAGCCCCACGGTGCCTTCCCAACAGCGCTTCGGCGTCGGAGGGGATGTGGCCAGGCATATGTCTGGCAACCCAGCTTCCCTCGTGCAGCGTCGAATCACCACCACGACCGCATGAAGGAGGAACCGATGAACGGCTACGTACCGCCCGCTCGCCCGCACCCAGCGACGGGTGCGTGGATGCCCAGCCATCCAGCCGGTTCCCGTCAGTTCTTCAGCTTCGATCGTCCCTTCGCGCTGGAGGGCGGCGCCACCTTGCGCGACGTCACCCTTGCGTACGAGACATGGGGCACGCTGAATGCGGATGCCAGCAATGCGGTGCTGCTGTGCCATGCATGGACTGGCGACAGCCACGCTGCGGGGTCTGCCGATGCCGGGCACAGCGCACCTGGTTGGTGGGAGGGCGCGGTGGGGTCGGGCCTTGCGATCGACACCGATCGTTGGTTCGTGGTGTGCGTCAACGTGCTCGGCGGCTGCCAGGGCAGCACCGGCCCGTCATCGCTCCACCCCGACGACGGCAAGCCGTACGGCAGTCGCTTCCCGGTCATCACCATCCGCGACATGGTTCGGGCTCAGAGCAGGGTGGCCGATCACCTTGGTGTCCGCCGTTGGCATGCCGTGGTCGGCGGTTCGATGGGCGGCATGCAGGTGCTGGAGTGGGCGATCACGTTCCCCGATCGCGTGGGCTCCATCGTGCCCATCGCCACCTGCACGCAGGCCAGCGCGCAGCAGATTGCGTGGGGGGCCATCGGCCGTCGAGCCATCCGCATGGACCCGAAGTGGCGTGGCGGCGACTACTACGACGCCGGCCCGGATGACGGTCCGTGGGAAGGCCTCGCCACTGCCCGCATGGTGGCGCAGGTGACGTTCCGCAGCGACAACGTGTTCACCGATCGTTTCGGTCGCGAGATCGCCGATGGCGCCACGCTGCACGATGGACTCGACCTGTGGCAACGCTTCGAGGTGGAGCGCTATCTCGACTACCACGGCGACAAACTGGTTCGCCGTTTCGACACGAACAGCTATCTCATCATCGGCAAGGCGATGGATCTGCACGATGTGGGCCGCGCTCGCGGTGGTCTGCTGCCTGCCATGGCGCGTATCGATGCGCAGGCTCTCGTCATGGGCATCTCCAGCGACATCCTCTATCCCACGTATCAGCAGCGACAGATTCACGATCTGCTGCTCTCGGGTGGCACCAAGAGCGACTACGTGGAGATCGAGTCACCTCACGGTCACGATGCGTTCCTCATCGACCTCGATCAGGTGGGGCAGCATCTGCGCACCTTCCTCGACCGCGTCGGGGCCTAGGGCCGTCAGTTCACCGTTCCGTCAGTTCGCCGGGGCGTTGCGCCGTTCGAGCAACGCATCGAGCACGCCGACCACGCGGCTCTTCGAGGGCATGCTCAAGGTCATGGTGTCGTCGAGCCACTTTCCGCCATCGAATTGGCGCACCACATAGACCGCCTTGCCCTTGGGGGGTTCGGGCGACTTGCCCACCAACGCCCACCTGGCTGTGGTGCGACGCACGAGCTTCTTCTGCGATACCACCAACACACCGTCATGGTCGATGGTGACGCGGGTCTCGCGCTTGCGGCCGAAGGGTTGGCCATCGACGAGGTCCTGCCCGTTGCACAGGAATCGGGTGCCGTCCTTCGACGAGTAGTGCGGATCCATGCGATACGCGAACCACCACAGCCCAGCCATGAAGGCTGCGAAGCCGACGAACCAGACGATGTCCATTTCGACAGTGTTGCCGATTCGAAGTGTTTTCGCACGACGTGGCATGGGGAACACCGCCGTCGCGTGCGACACTGGCACCTGTGAGCGTGTGGACGACGGCGCATCGTGTTGCGACAGGAACTTTCGAAGACCCCGCGAACGCTCGCGTCATCTATCTGGCTGTTGGTGGTCTGCTACTGCTCGCTGTGCTGCTGGGCGTGGGTACATGGTGGTGGTGGCGCAGCGCCAAAGTGGAGCACCCGGTGCTGGCCCCGCTCGAGGTGATGAGCACCCGAAAGTTCGAGAAGGCCGACTTCACCGAACAACAGCGGCAACTCGACGACGTGAGGGCGGCGGGAGCCGATCTGGGCGACGCTGCATCCTCGCCCGCAGAACCGGTCGACCTCGAACGTGTCCTCGACCGCGACGATCCGCCGCACTTCGACGACCTCGCGGAGCCGACCGCCACGCCGGAACCGGCGGTCTTGGAGTCTGCGGTGGAGGAACCGGCGGTGGTGGAACCGGTGGGCGAGCAACCGGTGGTCGAAGAACCGCTGGTCGAGGAGCGCCCGATCGCAGGCTCGGAGGACGCAGCCGAACCAGCGACGGTGTCCACCGCGGCCGACGATGCGTCGCAACTCTTCGACATGCCAGTGGCAACTGCGGTCGCGGTGCTGGAGCCAGTGGGGGAGACCTCAGCGCCGACCTCAGCGCCGGCATCATCGCCAGCAGCACCGGCCGCCCTCGTGGAAGCCGCAACGCCCCAGCCTGCCGTCGCCGACGAAGCCCC
Organism: Acidimicrobiaceae bacterium; assembly: GCA_947463235.1. Taxonomy (GTDB): domain Bacteria; phylum Actinomycetota; class Acidimicrobiia; order Acidimicrobiales; family Ilumatobacteraceae; genus UBA668. Next base: position 2,421 of record CANHST010000081.1, on the reverse strand, counting down.
TGTGGCCGAATCTCCGGTGCAGTTGGCCATGCCGATCGTGGTCATCGACACCGCCCCGGCCGCAGCGGTGGTCCCGATCTTGGCGCCGGTCGAGCATGTCGAAGCCACCAAGGTCGACGACACGCCGACCCACTTCGATCCGTTGTTGCGACCCCGAATCGACTAGTTCGCTCCCGTGGTCACTGCCGCTACGGTGGGGCCATGGCAGATTCCTTCGATGTCGACGCGATGACCGCTCGCTTTCGTGAGCGTGCTCACGCCGTGAAGCAGCGCCCGCTGCCCCCGGTGGCGGGCGACGAGCGGGCCAACTTCGTTCGCCAGGCACAGACCGATTTCCGCGATTTCGCGATGCTCGGCGATGCCGCGGGCACCATCGAAGATGGCTTCCTCGTGCTGCGCGTCGACCTGCGTCCACCGGATCAGCGCGGGTAGTCGGTTGTCATTCGCGGGGTCGCATCGCTAGATTGCTCTCCGCACATTGCGGACGTGGCTCAGCTGGTAGAGCATCACCTTGCCAAGGTGAGGGTCGCGAGTTCGAATCTCGTCGTCCGCTCCAATGTGAAACGCCCCGGCCGCAGGTCGGGGCGTTTCACGTTGCGGGAAGACCGCTCATTCGGGAGGACGAGCGAAGCGAGGACGGTTCTCGTCGTCCGCTCCAATGTGAAACGCCCGGCCTTCAGGCCGGGCGTTTGTCGTATCCGTACGCGTTTCCCTGACGTGGGTGGGAAATGCTGCGCCTGGGGCAGGAATTCCTGCCCCGCGTGGGCCGTGAGGGGGCTCAGAGGCGGCGGGTGAAGAGCACGATGCGGTCGTCGCCGTGGCGGGTGAAGTCGAGGTGCTCGTAGAAGCCGATGGCGCGATGGTTCCGGGGATCCACCCCTAGGTGCACGCCGGTGGAGCCGTTGTCAGCCAGGCGTTCCAGCAGGGTGGTCATCATCGTCCGGCCGATGCCGCGTCCCTGCAGGGGCGGCAGGAGGTTCATGTGCAGATGCGACGGGTACCGATCGGTCACCGTTGGCGGCGTCCGAACCGGTCGGTGCAACTGGCCGATCAGATGTCGGTCGAGGTCGGTGCCGTCGCCGGGAAGTGGGTGCGCGAGGCGGAGCGGCGGCCACCATTCCCGCTCCAACCGGGTCTCGAACGCTTCGGTGTCCACGGCGCCGAGCGCGTACCCGGCCACCGAGCCCTCGAACTCGGCCACGAGCGCGCAGGATGGTTCGAACTCCAGGTACTGGGCCGCGTAGAGGTGCCCGTACAGCCGGCCATGCTGCAGCAGGTGGCGTGCGTCGTTGCCGGCATCACCCGTGCGCAGGCACACCTCGTACAACGCATCGCGGTCGTCGGGTCTGGCCCATCTCAGGGCAGTGTCGTCGTCGGCGTACATCCCCATGAGTACGGGCACCGTAGTCGCGAACCTGACGAGGTCATCGGCTCGATGGAGTAGCCAGGTGGTGGTGCGCCCGATGTTCCCACCGGACGCGAGACCTAGGACGTATAGTCCCTGCGTGGAGTTGCTGAGCGAGCAACCGCTGGTGCAGGCGGAGGCGACCGAGACGCGTGAGCGTCTTGGCACGCGTGGCCTCACCGTGCCCGTGGTGCTGTCCATCATCGGCTCACTGTTGGCATTTATCGCCATTGCGATCGGCCTGTTCTATGCCACCGAGCGCGGTGCTGTCAGCGAGGCCTTGCACGAGGCCGGTGATGCTGGCGAACTGACGGCTCGCGTGGCGCTGGCCCCGCTGCTCACGGAAGAACTGCTCGCGGGGGAACCGGAAGCCATCGCTGCGCTCGATGAAGCCGAACCGCTGCTGTTCAGTACCGGGCACATGGTGCGCTTGAAGATCTGGTCGCAGGATGGCGTGGTGCTGTGGTCCGACGAGCATCAGCTCATCGGCCAGCAGTTCGATCTACAGCCCGACGAGTACGAGTTGTTCGAGACGCTGGGTGCGGAAGTGGACGTGAGCGACCTCAGCAAGATCGAGAATCAGCTGGAAGTGGCGCAGGGCAACACCAAGCTCGTGGAGGTCTACTTCGGTGCCACCACGGCCGATCGCCAGGATCGGGTGTTGGTGGAGACCTATTACCCCTACTCGCTGGTCACGAATCGAGCCGATGAGCTGCGCTCGCGGTTCATGCCGCTGCTGATCGGCGGTCTTGCCATTCTCACGCTCGCTCAGGTGCCCCTGGCGTTTCTGCTGGCGCGCCGACTGAGCAAGTCCACCCGAGAGCGCGAGCGGCTGCTGGAACGGGTGATCACTGCCTCCGACGCTGAGCGTCGCCGTATTTCGGCGGGTGTGCACGACGGCCCGGTGCAAGACCTCATCGGCATCACCTACACGCTCGATGCCAAGGCCGACGCTGCGGTGTCGCCGATGAAGGAGTCGCTGAAGGAAGTCGCCGGCTCCACCCGCACGATCATTC
>CANHST010000080.1 GCA_947463235.1 Acidimicrobiaceae bacterium | reverse complement strand
TCACCAAGGCGATGTACCACTACCGCTGGTACTACGACGAGGCCATCGAGAAGGCCGGTTCACTGCTGCCGCTCGACATGGATCAGCAGATGTCCGACGAGCAGTGGGAGAAGGCCAAGCGGTTCATCACCAAGCGCCAGATCTCCCGCCGGGCGCTGGTGGGTTCCACCGAGCAGAACCGGCCCGTCATCGAGTCGTCCTACGAGCGACTGCTGGCGCTGCTGCAGCGCAGCGTTTCCGAACGCCCATTCCTGTTGGGTGATCGGCCGGGTCGCGGCGACTTCGGCCTCTTCGGCCAGTTGCGCGAGCTCATCGGCTGGGACCCAGTGTCGGCCCGTATCGCCGTGGCGCAGGCGCCCCGAGTGGTGAACTGGGTGGAGCGCGTCGACGACCTGTCGTGGTGGCAGGTCGATGGTGATGAGGGCTGGTGTACCCGCGGCACTCTTCCCACGGTGGCGGTGGAACTGCTCTCGGAAATCGGCCGCACCTACGTGCCGTTCATGCTGGGCAACGACCGAGCGGCGCAGGCCGGCGAGGAAGAGATGAGCTGCACCATCGACGGCATGGAGTACCGGCAGGGCACGTTCCCGTATCAGGTGAAGTGTCTGGCGTGGTTGCGTGCCGAGCGGGCCGCGCTGTCGGACGCCGACCGAGCCGTGGTCGACGGCATGCTGGCCGGCACCGGTTGCGAGGCGCTGTTCGCGTGACGACCGCCGACCCCGTTGCATTGTTCGGGCACTGGATCTGCCCGTTCTCGGTGCGCGTGGAGTTTGCGTTGGCCCAGCGGGGGATTGCCTACGAGGTGGTCGATGTGCCGCCGTCGGCGGTGCGGCCAAAGGGCTTCGTGGTGCCCGACGAGTTCGCGGCAAACAGTCCGAGGCTCGAGATTCCGATGGTGCGCATCGCTGGCGAGTACCTCGCCGACTCCATGCCCATCCTGTGGTGGCTGGAGGAATGCTTCACCGCGCACTCGCTGGTGCCCGCCGGCGGTGAGGACGCTCTGCGCGAGCGCATGGCGTGGATCGATCGCCACGTGTATCGGCCGATGATCGGCGTGTACTACGGCACCGAGCCCGACGACATTGCAGTGGCGAGTGAACGCTTCGGCGACGCCATGGCAGAGGTGGGCACATGGCTCGATGGAGTCGATTGGTTGTCCGGCGACGCGCCTTCACTCTGTGAAGCGCTGATGGTGGCCGTGTATGTGCGGCTCGATGGTTTGCGCCGTTTGGGTCTCACTGCGGTGATGCCTGCCGCAGTGACCGCCCATCATCAGCGTTGTGCGGCCCTGTCGGGTTGGTCGACTGTCGCGTGGTCGGCCGAGCAGACCGACGAGTTCGTGTGGCGCTTCAGCGAGTACCGGCGGCGCCGGTCACCACACCACTGGCCCGGTGGCGGCGACCGCTGAGCCTTCGGCGCGCACACCCTTGGCCACCATCTCCTCGGCAACGTCGGCCCACAGCGCCCGCAGGCGGTAGTGCGGCACCCGCGGGAACATGTGGTGCATCGCATGGTGGTCGTGGCCGCGGATGAGGAGACGAGAGCCGGGGAACACGGCCACTCGAGTGTCGGCGTAGCGGCCCTCGGCGGTGGCCGGATGGTGCGGGTACCAGGCGAAGATGAAGATCAGCCACGCCAACTGCATTCGGGCCGGGAGGTACCACAGCAGCAGTGCGGGCCAGCCGAACCCGGTGAGGAACGCAACGAGCAGCACGAGATGGCTGATGGCCCAGAACCGCACTTGCAGGAGGCCCTCCTTGCGGTCGCCACCTGCGGCGAGGACGGCCCGCAACTTGGCCGGCAGCACACGCCGGGCTGCCGGTACGAGAGCGAACAATGGCAGCAGGGCGTTGACCGCGATGATCGAGATGGCCTTCACGGGGAGTTCGCGCAGCCTGCCTTCGGTGAAGTGGTCGGGGTCGCGGCTGGAGTCGTTGGTGAAGGCGTGATGGCGCATGTGCGATGGCCGATGGTTCTTGAAGCTCATCAACAGCGGAATCGAGCACAGCGTGCCGATGAGGTCTTCGGCCCAGCGGGCGCGCATCTCGTGGCCCCAGATGTTCTTGTGTACGGCTTCGTGCATCGGCATGTAGAAGGTGCAGGCGAGCACGGTGTTCAGGATGAATCCCAGCCACAGCGGAATGGTGCCGTTCGTGCCCAGCACGATCACGGTGATCCATGCGGCGGCGAACACGAGGAATGTCAGCACGAGGCGCGGCTGGAAGCCGCCCCAGTACTCGGCTGCCTTGGCGTGTTCGGCGCGCAGTTCGAGGCGGTGGGCCTCGGTGATGGAGACGTCGTCACTCATGCATCGATTGTGGCAGACAAGGTGCCACAAGGTGCACCTGTGGTTACTCGAGCGGGATGCCGCTGGTGTCGCCGTCGGTTCGCGGCCCGACAATGCGCCGCTCGGATTCCTGAATGGGCAGATCGTTGATGCTCGCCTCGCGACGAGCCATGTAACCGAGGTTGTCGAACTCCCAGTTCTCATTGCCGTACGAGCGGAACCACTGCCCGGCATCGTCGTGCCATTCGTACTGGAAGCGCACGGCGATGTGGTTGCCGCTGAACGCCCACAGGTCCTTGCGCAGCACGTACTCGTGCTCGCGCTCCCACTTGCGGGTGAGGAATGCCTGAATCGCGTCGCGGCCTTGGACGAACTCGCTGCGGTTCCGCCACACGGAGTCCACCGTGTAGGCCCCGGCGACGCGCTCGGGGTCCTTGGTGTTCCAGGCGTTCTCGGCCATCAACACCTTCTGACGGGCGCCAGCCTCGTCGAAGGGCGGAAGGGGCAGGCGGGGTGCAGGTGTGTCGGACATAGCGGCTCCTTTGCGGAATCCTTGGCTGCAATGTAGGTCGTGGCAGAAGGGCTGACAGAATGTGCCCATGACGAGTGAGATGACGAGCGAGATGGCGAATGGAATGCCAGTGACGGCACCGGTGGCCGATTGGGCTACCGACTACGACATCTTCGACCCGCAGTACCTCGCCGACCCCTTCACCATCTGGGACGACCTGCGCGAGCGCTGCCCGATGGCACACACCGACCGCTGGGGTGGTTCCTGGTTGCCGACGCGTTACGAAGACGTCAGCGCCATCGCCCACGACATCGAGCGGTTCCCCTCCGGTAACGGCATCAGCGTGGTGCCGCTCATCCCGCCGGGCGGGAATGGCGAGGCGGTGCAAGGGCCCCTTCTCTCGTCTGGCTTGCCGCCCATCAGCGCCGACCCGCCGCTGCACACCTGGACCCGTCGCCTGGTGCTTCCCACCATGAGCCCGGCTCGTGTGGCCGAGTACGAGGTGTTCACTCGCGAACTGTGCCGTCGTCTGGCCGCCGAAATCCACGAGCGCGGCGAGGGCGATGCCGCCGTCGGATACGCCCAGCAGATTCCCGTGCGCGTCATCGGCCACATCCTTGGGGTGCCGGAAGACATGTCGGCAACGTTCACCGAGTGGGTGCGCGACGTGTTGGAGTTCGCCCACGACGAAGAGCGTCGTCGTGGCGGCATCGTCGGCATCCTCGGCTATCTGCAGGTCGCCATCGCCGAGCGTCAGGCCGAACCGAAAGACGACTTCATCACCGAGTTGCTGCAGTCCGAGCACGACGGCGAGCCCATCGGGCTGCCCGTGGTGATGGGCATGTGCGCACTGTTGCTGATTGCTGGCATCGACACCACGTGGTCGTCCATCGGCTCCACGATGTGGCACCTCGCCACCCACCCCGACGACCGTGCTCGCCTGGTGAACGAGCCCACGCTCATGCCCACGGCCATCGAAGAGTTCCTGCGGGCCTATGCCCCGGTCACCATGGCCCGCCGCCTCACCGAGGACACCGAGTACAACGGCTGCCCGATGAAGGCCGGCGAGCGCATCCTCATGAACTTCCCCGGCGCCAACCGCGACCCTGAGGTGTTCGTGGATGCCGACAAGGTGATCCTCGATCGCGAGCACAACCGTCACCTCGCATTCGGTGCGGGTATCCACCGGTGCGCCGGCTCGAACCTCGCCCGCATGGAGTTGCGCGTGGCGGTGGAGGAGTGGTTGGCCGTGATGCCCGAGTTCGAGGTGAGCGACCACGCCGGCGTTACGTGGGCCGGCGGTCAGGTGCGCGGCCCGCGCACGATTCCGGTGCGCACCATCGCCTGACCGACGGGCTCAGTCCTTGGGCCAGTTGTGGGCGACGGCGAGTAGCTCGTCGCGCACCTCAGGGTGACCGATCGCGGCGAGGGCGATTGCTCGTTCGCGAATGGTGCGGCCGGCCAGTTCGGCCACGCCGTACTCGGTGATGATGACATCCACCTGATGGCGTGGGGTGCTGACCACCGAACCCGCAGGCAGCATCGGCAGAATGCGCGTCACCAGTTGACCCTGCACGATGCTGGATGACGGCAGACAGATGAGGCTGCGGCCGTCGGCACTGAGGCCGGGGCCACTGACGAAGTCTTCGTGCCCGCCCACGCCGGAGAACTGCATGCCGCCGATGGTGTCGGCAACCACCTGGCCCGCCAAGTCCACCGCCAGCGCGCCGTTAATGGTGACCATGCTCCGGTTCTGCGAGATCAGTTCGGGCGAGTTCACCAACCGCACCGGGAGGAATCGCACCTCGTGGTTCTCGTGCAGCCACTCGTACAACTCGGGTACACCCGCAGCGAACGTGGTGACCGAGTAGCCGTCGAAACGGCCGCCTTTGCGGTTGGTCACCTTGCCAGCCTTGTGCAGGTGCATGAGGCCCGTGGTGAACATCTCCGAGTGCACGCCGAAGTCGCCGAGCGGCCCATCGGCCATCAGTTTCGCCACTTGGCTGGGAATGCCGCCGATGCCGGTCTGCACGGTGCAACCGTCGTGCATGAACTGCATCGCGAACTCGGCGATCGCCTTCTCTTCGTCGGTGGGTGGCGTGTCAGCGAGGTTCAGCGGCGATCGGTCGGTCTCCAGCATGATGTCGATCTCGTCGACGTGCAGTCGGTGCGTGTGCTCGGGCTCCACGCCGAAGGTACGCGGGAAGTGCGGGCTGCATTCCACCACCAGCAGGCGGTCGGGGTCGGCGCCTGCGGCGTGCAACTCATCCACGAATGCGCCGGCATGCACGCTGAGGCTCACCCAACCATCCACCGGCATCGCCGCTGAGCACGCCATCACGCGAGGCTTGAGGTGGTGCAGCACCGGCTCGAAGCGGCGGAAGTCGGCGGGCACAAAATCCACCGAGGCGCCGGCGTCGCGCAGGAACCGTTCGGCGGGGCCGAAGAACCCGCTGCGAAAGTGCACGCCCTTGCGCATGAACACTTGGTAGAGGTCGGGGAGTAGCGCACCGAACACTTCGAGTTGCTCGAAGTCGTCTCGCTCGCCCAGTGCGTGCAGGAAGCCGCCCGGCACGCCCGGGCCCAGCGGCACGGCCAAAGTGTCGGTGGTGCGGATGGCGGCGACGGCCTCGTTCATCGGTCGGAACATGCCCTCAGTGTGAACGCGCAGCGCCATTCGGGCCAGTGACGAACGACCCGTCGAAACCGTGACCTGCGCACCCTGCACATGTAGGCGTTTCAGGTGAGATATCGTGCTGCCCAGCGTGGGCCATACAGGCGACGCGGAAAGTGGAGAAGGCAATGACCATCGGCACCGTGAAGTTCTTCAATGCTCAGAAGGGCTACGGCTTCATCTCTCGGGAAGGTGGTGCCGACGTGTTCGTGCACTTCTCGAACATCGATGGCAGCGGGTACCGCAGCCTCGAAGAAGGCCAGACCGTGGAGTTCGAAGTCGGCCAGGGCCGCAAGGGCGACGAAGCCCTGAAGGTTCGCGTCGTCTGACCTCGGCCTGGCGCCTCAGGCGCCTCGCCACAACTGCAGCGGGGTGCGGTCGCGAGACCCACTGAAGGGGAGGGCGACTGCTTCGCCGTCCATCGCCGCGCTCTCGTAGCAGGCCAGTACCACCTGGAGCACGTTGCGTCCGAAGGTGGCGCTCATCACCGGTTCGCGGCCGGCCTGTACGTCGTCGATGAAGGCGCGCAGTTGACCTGAATAGCCGAGTTGATCGAGCACCGCCATCGGCCCGGTGGCTACCGGAATGGCCACCTCTTCACCGTTGTATTCCAGCCGCTGCACCGGCTGCAGTTCGGCGCGGAGTACGCCCGATTCACCGGCGAGTTGCGCATCCCACAAGGGCTCGGGCCCGGCCTGCCAACTCGACACCACGTGTGCCGTGAAGCCGGATGTGAACGACAGACGAACCTCGGCGTGTTCGTCGCTGCCGTGGCCAGCCCCGCCGCGCAGCGTTGCGCGCACCGAGGTGGGGTGGCCCTCACCGGCAGCGTTGGCCAGCAGCATCGCCACCGACAGCGGATGCACGCCCAAGTCGAACAAGGCTCCGCCGCCCCATTCGTCGGTGGTGAACGCACCCCACGTGGGCAGCCCTTGCAGCGAGCGGACCTCGAGGTTGGTGAGCGGACCGACGAGTCGGGCATCGGCCACCATGCGCTGCACGACGGGGGCGTAGGCGAGGTTTTCCGCATACAGCAGGCGGCCGTGGTTGCGGGCGGCGGCGGCCACTAGGCGGTCGGCTTCGTCGAGCGTGCGGCACAGTGGCTTCTCCAGCACCACCGCCACTCCGGCGTCGAGATAGCGAATGGCATCGTCGGCGTGGCACTGCGGAGGTGACGACACCACCACGATGTCGGCGGTTCCCGGTAGTTCGTCGTAGGTGGCGGTGGGTGCACCGAAACGGGCGGCCAGGTCGGAGGCTCGTTCGGGGGTGCGCGATGCGACTGCAACCAGTTCGTGGCCCTGCACCACCGTGGACGCAGCGTGAGCGAGGGCGATCATTCCGGCCCCGTGCAGCGCAAATTTCATGGTCACTTCCCGGCGAGCGCAGCCACGACCGGAGCGAACTTCTCCACGTCTTCTTGACCGACGATGACGTAGGTGAAACCCCAGCGCTCGCGGCGCTCGAGCAGGCGCTCGATCAGTTCCTCGGGCGGGCCGATGAGGGCGAACGGCGACGCAGCCAGGAAGTCGGCGGGTACCCCGAGACCGCCAGCGAGGCGCTCGCGTGCACCAGCACCGTCGTCGGTGACGTTCACCAGGAAGGCGCGCACGTTCATTTCGATGTCGGCCATTCGGTCGCCGGCTGCCGCGTGAACGATGGCCACCTTCTCGTCGACGGACTCTGCCGACATGTGGCCGAACGTCTCGGCGTTGACGACGCCGGTGTGCAGGCTGGGGTTGATGCCGACGATGTCGGCCTCACGGGCGGCGATGCCGAGCACGCGCTTGCCGCCGCCACCGATGAGCACCTTCGGGCGTGCCTGCACCGGCTTGGGCAGACCGTCGTAATTGGTGATGGTGTAGTGGGTGCCCTCGAACGAGAACGCACCGGGCTCCATGCACTTGCGAATGACATGCAGGCCCTCCACAAAGCGATCCACGCGCACGCCGGGCGAGTCGTACTGCATGCCGGCCTGCTCGTAGTCGGAGATCATCCATCCGGCACCGAGGCCGATCTCCATGCGACCATCGCTGAGCACATCCATCGTGGCGAGTTCCTTCGCCAACACCACCGGATGCTTGTAATCGTTGTCGAAGACCAGGGCGCAGACGCGCAGGTCCGTGGTGACATCCAGTGCCGTCATCATCGCGGGCAAGGGAGCCAATTGATCGCCGAAGTGATCGGGCATCGTGAGCGTGCTGTAGCCGAGTGCTTCGGTGCGCTGTGCCAGCGACACCCAGCTCGCGCGGTCGGTAGCGGTGGATGCCTGGATGCCGAAGCGGAAGGGATGCGAGGAGGTCATGAAGGCATGGTAGGGGGTGATGCCGTCGTCGGTCGCCTCGCAAGTAGGTTGGATCGGAAGTGAATCGTCTCGTCTGGCCCATCCGATTTGCCGCCATCGTGGCGGCGGGCGCCCTGTTGCTCACGGGCGTCACCCTGGGCCTCGCGCCGCGCCTGTGGCGCATTGCGAATGCGCACGACGAGTCGGCGGTGAAGTTGCCCGACTTCCAGCCGCTCTCTCAGCGCACGGTGGTGTACGACCGGGCCAACAACGTGATCGCCGTGTTCGAGCGAGAGAACAGCCAGCCGATCAAGCTGTCGCAGGTACCGCCGGAGGTGATCTCGGCGCTGCTGGCCGTGGAGGACACCGAGTACTACCAACACCATGGGGTGAACGTTCGCGGCTTCTTCCGAGCGCTGTTGTCGAACTTCGCCAGCGACGGACCCACCCAGGGAGCGTCCACGATCACCCAGCAGGTGGTGAAGAACGAGTTCCTGGCCGGACTCCCGCGTGACGGTCGGTACAAGGCGCTGCAGGCGCACTACGCCACCATGCTGGAGAAGACCACCACGAAGGACCAGATCCTCGAGCGCTATCTCAACACGGTGTTCTTCGGCAACAACGCCTACGGGCTGCAGGCCGCGGCTGAGGTGTACTTCGGCAAGGAAGCGACGCAGCTGACGCTGATCGAGGGTGCCTTCCTCGCCGGCCTGGTGCGGTCGCCATCCGGCTACGACCCGATCAACAACCCCGAGCCGTCGCGCCGGCGTTTCATCCAAGTGATGGATCGCCTCGCCGCCGTGGGGCTGGTCAGCGAAGCGGAGGCGACGCAGCAGGGCAAGGAATGGCCCATTCCTGCACGAGTGCGCACGCTGGCATCGATCTCCACCAAGCCCACCTACTTCACGATCGCCCTGCGCGACTATCTGCTCAATCGCTCCAACATTCTCGGCGCCACCGAACAGGAGCGGGCGAACGTGCTGTATCGCGGCGGTTTGCAGATCCACACGACGCTGGACCCTGCGATGCAGGAGCACGCCGAGAACGCTCGCGACATCCTGCCGGTCAACCAGCAGGGGTTCGATGCGGCGGTGCTCTCGGTCGACACGACATCTGGCGCCATTCGAGCCATGGTCGGCGGTCGCGGTCTGCGGCCCAACGAGCCGGGTGGTCAGGTGAACATGTCGTTGGTGCCGCGGCAGACGGGCTCCAGCATCAAGTCGATGATCCTTGCCACCGCCTATGAGGCTGGGGCACAGACCAACGACATCATCAACGGGCCAGGGCCGTGCACGGTGCCCGACTTCACCGATGGACGGCCGTCGCTGAAGGTGGTGGAGAACACCACGGGTGAGTTGGGTCCGCTGGACGGCAAGAACACGTGGTCGTCCACCGATTGCGGTTTCATCCGTCTCAGCTATGCCGTGGGCCTGCATCGCGTGGTGGATTCGGTGTACCGCATGGCGCACTCGGCGTACTTCTTCCAAGGCCAGACCACGAAAGAACGTGAGGCCTTCCTGCCGCTGCCGCTGACGGCAACCGGCAACAATGTGATGGCGCCGATCGACATGGCGACAGGTATGCAGACCATCCTCAACCAGGGGTTGCACCACGACCCGTTCTATGTGGAATGGATCGACGGTCCCGATGGCAAGCGCACCTACACGCACACCGACCCGGGCGTGCAGGTGCTCGACGTCGCCGCGGCGTTGAAGACCGTGCAGTCGCTGAAGGGTGTGCTGCGTTACGGCACCGGAGCACGCAACCTGTCCGACTTCCCGCGCACCGCCGCCGGCAAGACGGGCACCCAGTTCGAGAACACCAACGCCTGGTTCGTCGGTGGCACGCCGCAACTCGCCACCGCAGTGTGGGTGGGCGACCCCAACGGCTACACGCCGATGAACGGCATCCCGGAGTTCGCCGCCGAAATGGGTCGTAACGGCAAAGTGCAAGGCGCCGACTACCCGGCGCGCATCTGGGGTGCCTACATGGCGGCCGCCCTGAGCGATCAACCCGACCTCGATTGGCCGGCCCCGCCGCAGGCCACACGCCAGCGTGCACGCATCTACTGGCCGGGTGAGGAATGCCTCGCTCGGCTCGTCGGCGGCACGTTGCCCGGCGCATCCACCAGCAGCACCGACGCACCGGCCACCACGGCCGCACCGGTGACCAGCGCAGGCGACACGGCGGTGGTCACCACCACGACGCAGGCGCAAGCCGTATTGGTGCCGATCACCAATGGCACCATGGTGCCCGACAACGTGCTCGACCCAAGAGCGCCCATGCCATCGGTGAAACTCGACACCTACGTCTACTCCTGTGCGCAGCTACCGCCGAATGTTGTGCTACAAGGGCAGTCTCCATGAACGCCACCGCACTCCTCGCCCTGCAGGACATCGACTCCGCACTCGTTGCGGTGGCGAACCGTCGCCCCCGACTTTCCGAACTCGCCGCGCATCGCGCCGCCACGGCCGCGGTGGATGCCCACGTCCGCTCGATGGCCGAGGCGCAAGCGCGCATCGACGCAGCGCAGGCCTCCATCGAGGCGGCCGAGCACGCCGCCACGGAGATCACCACCAAGCGCACCCGGCTGGAGGCGCAACTGAAGACCGTCATTGCGCCACGCGAAGCCGAGGCACTGATGCACCAGATCGCCACCCTCAACGACCAGCGCGGCGAACTCGACGATCAGGAACTGGCAGCCCTCGACGATCAGGGCATCGCCGAGTCCGACCTCGCTGCGCTCGGCCAGGCACTACCGGCGTTGGAAGCACAGGCCGCTGACGCCGAGGCCGAACTGGCGAAGGTGACCGCCGTGCTCGATGCGGAGGAAGCCGACCTGCGGTCACGTCGCCCCGAGTTCGCCGCCACACTCAACGACGCAGAGATCGCCGCCTACGAGCGTGCCAAGCAGCACTTCGATGGCGTGGCCATCGCCCGTCTCGAAGGTCACCGCTGCCAGGGCTGCCACCTCGACCTTTCGGCGGCCGAGATGGATCAGGTGAAGGCCACCCCTGAGGGCGCGGTGCCCGAGTGCCCGCAGTGCGGCCGCTACCTGGTGCGCTGACCCGCATGCTCTTCTGGTTCATCGGCACGGCCCTGGTGACCGTGTGGTACGTGTTCACCGACCCGCGCTTCGACTATCGACTGCTGTTCGTCGGTGCCGTGTTGCCCGACCTCATCGACGTTCCCGGTGGGCAGGCGCGCTGGGCGCACAGCCTCACCGTTGCGGTGGGAACACTGGCGTTGGTGATGCTGGTCACGGCTGGTCGCAAACCCATTCGCCGTCTGCTGCTGGGGTTGCCCATCGGCATGCTGTTGCACCTGGTCTTCGATGGTGCGTTCGCCAGCACGAAGGTGTTCTGGTGGCCGTTCAGTGGCTCGTGGGGCGACGTGCAGGTGCCATCGCTGGAGCGGGCGCTGTGGCTGAACGTGCTGATGGAGTTGGCCGGGCTGGCCATGTTGGGGTGGGCGTATCGACGTTTCGATCTTTCCGACCCGTCGCGTCGCACGCAGTTCCTCCACCAGGGCACGTTCACCGACATGGGTCCCACGGCCACGCGCGGGCCGCGCGTGTGATTCACTGACGCGAATGCTCTCCATCGTCCGCCACGCTCGTACCGAGGCCAACGCAGGCGGCCGACTCCAGGGTCGGCTCGACCTGCCGCTCGACGACGTGGGATTGGCGCAGGCGGCGTTGCTGCCGTCGCTGGTCACCGACATCGACCGGGTGATCTGTTCGCCGCTGTCGCGTGCCCGTCAGACCGCGTCGGTGTTCGGCCTCGAGCCCACCATCGACGACCGTTGGCTGGAGGTTGCGTACGGGCCCTTCGAGGGTCATCGCATCGCAGATCTGCCACAGGACATGTGGCATCGCTGGGTGCACGACATCGACTT
>CANHST010000079.1 GCA_947463235.1 Acidimicrobiaceae bacterium | reverse complement strand
TCCTGAACGACTGCGGCCAGCAGTTCGTCGCGAGATCGTCGATCCGCGCAACGCAGTGTTCGTATCGGCTGCGTCGGTGTGGGAGGTGGAGATCAAGCGGGCGATCGGGAAACTGCGAGCGCCGGAAGGATTCGGCGAACTGTGCCGCCAACGGGGGTTCGATGCGCTCGACATCACCTTCGAGCATGCGGTGGCGGCCGGTGCCCTGCCGGCGCACCACGCCGATCCGTTCGATCGAATGCTCATCGGTCAGGCGCAGGTGGAGCACGTCACTGTGGTCACGGCCGACGAAGCCTTCCGGAGCTACGACGTTGCGGTGATGTTCGCCGGCTGACGCGTCGCTGGTGGCGTCCATCGGCCAGAATGGCGGGATGCGCCGACTCGCCGCCGTTTTGCTCGTAGGTCTCACTCTGCTCGCCGCGTGTTCCAGCGATGGGGGAGGAGCGGTCACCACCGACGCCGCAACGATGCCCACCGAGAACCCCGGCGCGATCATCCCGCCGCCGTCGCAGGTGGTCGAGCCCGAAGGTGTGCAGACCTTCACCGGGCTGGAGCAGACCCATGTCGACACGCCCGTGGAGTACCCGCAGACGCCACCGGTCGGCGGCCCGCACAACCCGCAATGGCAGACCTGTGCGTTCTACGACAAGCCGATCATGAAAGAACGCGGCGTGCACTCGATGGAGCACGGAGCGGTCTGGATCACCTACACGCCCGGCCTTCCCGCTGCTCAGCTCGACATCCTCAAGGCACTCCAGGCGGCGGGTAACGAAGTGCTCGTGACCCCGTACGAGGGTCTGCCTACGCCCATCGTCGCGACCGCGTGGGGCAAGCAGCTCACGTTCCAGGCGGCCGATGATCCGAAGCTCGTGCAGTTTGTGCAGTACTTCGACGATGGCCCGCAGACCCCCGAAACCAACACACCGTGTGCCCAGGGTGTGGCCGACACGGTTGGCTGATCAGTAGGTGGGGTCGGGCGCGCCCGGCTCGTCCTCGTCGTCGGGCATCACCAGGTCCCAGCGATCTCGGCAGTCCTCGCAGCGGTAGGCCACGATGTCGCCCGGCAGCCACACACCGTCTTCGCGAGGCATCGACAGCAGGTGGCAGCGGCCACCGCAATCGACACAGATGATGGTGGGTTCAGGCGTGAGCACGCCCCTAGTCTGGCCGCAATACGAAGGATGTGGGCATGCGTGTGATCTCTGGTGAACTCGGTGGGCGCAAGCTCGTGGCACCCGCTGGCGACACGACGCGCCCCACCACCGACAAGGTGCGCCAGGCGGTGTTCAACTCGCTGGGCAGCATGGGTGTCATCGAGGGTGCCGTGGTGGCCGACCTCTATGCCGGGTCGGGCGCGTTGGGTATCGAAGCCCTGTCGCGTGGGGCCGAGCGCTGCATCTTCGTGGAGCGCGATCGCTCGGCCCTGCAGGCGCTTCGCGAGAACATCTCGGCGTTGGGTCTCGCCGATCGGGCCAGCGTGCACGCCACCGACGTGATGGCCTGGGTGCCGGCCATGCGCAACGTGGATATCGCGTTCATCGACCCTCCATATGCGTTCGACGCGTGGGCCAACCTGCTGCCACTGGTGGATGTCGGCATGGTCGTGGCGGAAGCCGACGATCCCGTGGAAGCACCCGAGGGCTGGGAGGTCGCCCGGTCCAAACGGTACGGCCGCACCTGGGTGACGATGCTCGAACGGCTAGCGTGAACCGTCACATGGCGACCGTTCTCTACCCCGGCAGTTTCGACCCACTGCACCTCGGCCACATCGATGTCATCGAGCAGTCGGTGGCGTTGTTCGGCAAGGTGATCGTTGGTGTGATGCACAACCCCACCAAGCCCAGCGGCATGTTCACGCTCGAGCAGCGCGTCAGCATGATCAAGGAGAGCATCTCCTACATGCCGTCGGTGAAGGTCGTGGCATTCGAAGGTCTTGCTGTCGATGCGGTGAAGCAGGTGAAGGCGGCCTTCATCGTGAAGGGCCTTCGCACCGGCGGCGACTTCGAGGTGGAGCAGCAGATGGCCCACACGAACCACGCCGTGAGCGGTGTGCGCACGGTCTATCTGCCCTGCAAACCGGCACTCGTCTCGATCAGTAGCCGGTTCATCCGGGAGATCGCGCAGTACGGTGGCGACGTCACTTCGTTGGTGCCCGCTCCGGTCGCCTCCGGATTGGCCACACAGTTCCCCCGCAAGGGCACCTCCTGAACGAGGCAGATGCGATGACCCACGACGACCAGTACGACGACTACGACCCCGAGATCGACGACTCCGACGCGTTCGTGCGCACCACCAACGGCTATGTGGGTGATGCCGAAACGATGCTGCAGCGGGTCATCGACATCATCGCCAACGCCCCGAAGATGCCGCTGTCGTCATCGCCGCGCATCGACGGCGACGAGATCATCGAGCTGCTCGACGAGGCACTGCGTCGGCTGCCCGAGGAAATGCGCCACGCGCGCTGGATGGTGAAAGAACGCCAAGACTTCGTGGCCAAGACCCGTCGCGAGGCCGACGAGTTGCTCGAAGCAGCGCGAGTGCAGGCCGAGCGGATGGTGCAGCGCACGGAGGTGGTTCGCGCCGCCGAGGCTCGAGCCCGCCAGATCTCCGAGGCCGCAGATGCCGATGCTCGCCGTCTGCGCCACGAGACCGAGGATTTCCTCGATCAACGGCTCGCCAGTTTCGAGATCCTGCTCGACAAGCTGAACAAGACCGTCCACGCCGGTCGCAGCCGTCTGAACATCGGCGCACACCGCGAGATGGTCGAAGAGGAAGAGGAAGACCCCACGAAGGGCTTCTTCGACCAGGATCGCTGAGGCCGACGAGATGGCGAACCTGCTGCTGGTGAACGCAGCCGAACTGCTGCGACGTGCGGGCACCCAGAAGACGATCTCCGTCGAGGTGCCCATCACCGATCTCGACGTCATCGACGACCCCCGGTTCCCGGATGGGGCAGAGGTGGCCGTGCAGCTCGAGCTGGAATCGCTGAACGACGGCATCGTGGTGAACGGCACCGTCAGCGTGCCGTGGCACGGCACCTGCCGCCGCTGCCTGGAACCCACCGGTGGTGTATCGGTGAGCGACATCGACGAGCTCTATCAGCGGGTACTCACCGATCCCGACGCGTTCGAGATCGTGGGCGACCAACTGGATATGCGGGCGATCGCCCGCGAAGTGGTGTTGCTCGACACGCCGTCCACTCCGCTGTGCCGGCCAGACTGCGCCGGGCTGTGCCCCACGTGCGGCACGAACCTCAACGATGCCACCTGTGCCTGTGCAGGTCCCCCTGTCGACCCTCGTTGGGCAGCGCTCGACGGCCTGAAAGGCGTCGACGATCCGGGCGGCGACACCTGATTCCACCCGCCGGCAGGTAGCAACCGGGCCGCATCCACCGCTAACCTCTCGTGGTTCGTATGCCGAGGGAACCTGCCCTCGCCGGTGCCGGGAGTCAACATGGCTGTTCCCAAGAAGAAGAAGTCGAAGATGAAGACGCACAGCCGCAAGACGGCCAACATGCGTCTCGCTGCCCCTTCGCGCAGCATCTGCCCGCGTTGCGCCGCCGCCAAGTTGCCGCACACCGTGTGCCCGGCCTGCGGTTGGTACAAGGACCGCGTCGCCATCGAAGTCGGCTGAGGCTGACGCTGCACATGCTGCCGATCGCTGTCGACGCGATGGGTGGCGACAAAGCGCCGGGCGACATTCTCGCTGGAGCGCATGCCGCCGCAGCCCTGGGTATTCCTGTTGTGCTCGTCGGTCCTGAGGGACTCGACGGAGTTGGCGACCTGCCGCTCATCCACGCTTCGGAAGTCATCGCCATGGATGACGACCCGGCCGCTGGCGTGCGCCGCAAGAAGGACTCCACGCTCGTCCGCGCTGCCGAGGCGGTGCGCGACGGCAAGGCCAGCGCCATGGTGTCGGCAGGGAACACGGGGGCCACGATGGCCTCGGCGTTGCTCCGCATGGGTCGCGTGAAGGGCGTCAATCGCCCGGCCATTGCGACGCCCATCCCGGTGCCCGGCTTCCTGCCCAACATCTTGCTCGACGCCGGCGCCAATGCCGAGGTGTCGGCGGAGTGGTTGGTGCAGTTCGCTCAGATGGGTTCGATCTACGCCCGACTCCGGTTTGGTATCGAGGCACCCAAGGTGGGCCTGCTGTCCATCGGCGAGGAACCCGGCAAGGGCGACACGCTGCGGAAGGAAGCCTTCGAATTGCTGTCGGCGGCGCCGGGGATCCACTTCGTCGGCAATGTCGAGGGTCGCGACCTGATGAACAAGACGGCCGATGTCATCGTCACCGACGGATTCACCGGCAATGTGGCACTGAAGACGCTCGAAGGTGGCCTCAAGACGCTGTTCGCCGCGCTGCTCGACGCATTCGCTGCCAAGCCGGAGTACAAGGAACACGCCGACGCGTTGTTCCCGGCCATTCTGCCGCTGTACGAGCAGATGAGCCCCGACACCTATGGCGGTGCAGTGCTGCTGGGCGTCGATGGCATCTGCATCATCAGCCATGGCTCGTCGGGCCAGAAGGCCATGCTCAACGCCATCAAGGTGGCCGAAGAGTTGGCCAACAGCGGCATGGTGGCCGAGATCACCGCTGCGTTCGCAGCACCGGCAACCGACTGAGCTTCGTCACCAGTCGGTGATGCGGTAGTCCTTCAGGAACTGGCCCCACACATGCTCGCCGGTGAGCATGCCGTTGATGATGGGGTCCACGATGCGAGCCGCGCCGTCGACGATGTCGAGCGGCGGGTGAAAGTGATGATCGGTGGTCTTCCGATCGGCAATGTGTGCCGGGTCTTCGTCGCTCACCCAACCGGTGTCGACGCTGTTCATGTGGATGCCGTCGGCGTGGTAGTCGGCCGCCGACGTACGGGTCATCATGTTCAGCGCCGCCTTGGCCATGTTGGTGTGCGGGTGGCGGGTGGTCTTGAACCGTCGGTAGAACTGCCCCTCCACCGCCGACACGTTCACGATGTGCTTGTCGTCGCCGGGAGTGCGCATCATCAGCGGCTTGAGCCGAGCATTCAGCACGAACGGCGCAACGGCGTTCACCAACTGGGTTTCGAGTAACTCCACCGACGACACCTCGGCCAGCGTGAGACGCCACGAGTTCCGTTCGCGAAGGTCGATCTGCTGGAGGTCCTGATCCAGTCGGCCTTCGGGAAACAGGTCGGCCCCCGCCACGTGATCGTCGGGCAGCAACTCGGCCTGCGACAGCGCTGCCGCCCGCGACACGCCGATCGGTAGCGGTGACGTGGGCGGTGCACCGGCATCCTTGCCCGAAGTGAGCATCTCGGGCCCGCGGAGCCCTTCGTAGGCCCCGAGCAGCCGAGCGGCGTCGGCCGGAAGGTCGGCCAGCGCGCCAAGTTCGGCGTCCATCATGTGCCGATAGAACGCCGGCGGGCGACGCACGGTCTGGCACGCGTTGTTGACGATGAAGTCGAGCCGATCCTCGGTCTCTAGGAGGTGATGGCAGAACGCCTCCACGCTCGGCGTGTGGCGCAGATCGAGACCGTAGATCTGTACGCGGTGGCCCCACTCGGCGTAGTCGGGTTCCTGCGAGTAGCGCAGCGCCGAATCGCGAGGAAACCGGGTGGTGACGATGAGCTTGGCCCCTGCGCGCAGCAACTTGATGCCGGCCTGGTAGCCGATCTTCACCCGGCCCCCGGTGAGCAGCGCCACACGACCGTGGAGGTCGGCGGTCTCGCTGCGCTTTGCGAAGTTGAAGTCGCCGCACTCGGGGCACATCTGGTCGTAGAACGGGTGGATCTGGGTGTACTTCTGCTTGCACACGTAGCAGTGCATCGGCAGGAGCGATTCGCGCTCGGCTGCAGCGTCGTCGCTGTCGTCGATGTCGTCGGCTTCGTGACTGCCCACCGCAGGAGGCAGTGCCACGTTCGGTGTGGTGAACACCGGCTTGGCGCGCAGGCTGCGAATGCCGGTTTCGTTCAGCGCTTCCTGGTCGCGGTTGGCCTTCGCCTGCTTCTGCTGCCGCCGCTCGGCCTTGATCTGTCGCCGGCGCGCCACCACATCCGGTTCGTACACATCGCCCGCCGCGTTGAGCAATCGGGTGCGTTCCTCCAGCGACAGGTCGGCCAGCAACGACCGGTTGGCCACGACGGCCTCCAGCAGTGCGGTGGCAGCACGCAACTGCTCGGCGAGGTCGGGCACGTCTGGCACGGACGCTGAGGGTACCCACCTTCCGTGCCCTGTCGTCGTTCTTGTCGCGGGCGTACCGCCAACGCTGGTGCTCCGGCCGCGACTGGTTCGGGCTGCATCAGCCGCGGAGCAGGTCCTTCGCGTCGAGTGATCCGAAACGCCCCATCGTCCGCGCGGGCTGAGCCGCTGCGACGGGGCTAGTCTCGGTGGCCGCCGACCCGCAATTGTCAGGAGAAGTCCGGTGCCCGCAGAAACCCATGTCGAACAAGGTCCCCTCGATCGGAACGGTGTCTTCGAGATCGTGCGCGCGAACCTCGCCGACATCCTCGAGATCGACCCGGCCTCCATCAGCGAAGGTCAGTCGTTCACCGACGACCTCGACGCCGACTCGTTGGCGCTGATCGAACTCGTCGAAGCGCTCGAGGAAGAACTCGGCGAGCGCTCGGTTGGCTTCCGAATCGAAGACGAAGACCTCGTCGACCTCAAGACCGTTCGCGACGCGGTCGACTACGTGTTCGCCAAAGTTCAGGAAGCCTGACATCACCCTTCTGCCAGAGCCCGACCTCACCGAGCTCTCTCAACGGCTTGGTTACGAGTTCCTCGACCTTGGCATCTTGAGTCGCGCCCTATCGCACCGCAGTTGGTGCGCCGAGGTGGGTGGCCAGCCGAGCAACGAACGACTCGAGTTTCTGGGCGACGCCGTGCTGGGCTTGGTGGTGGCCGACCTGGCCTACCGGCACCATGGCGAACTTCCGGAGGGAAAGCTCACCGACCTCAGGAAAAGCGTCGTGAACGCGTCGGCGTTGGCCGAGGTGGCGCTGGAGATCGGCCTGGGCGCGTACTTGCGCCTCGGCAAGGGCGAAGATGCAGCGGGTGGGCGGTCGAAGCCCTCGATCCTCAGCGACGCGTTCGAGGCCGTGCTGGGCGCCGTCTACCTGGACGGCGGCAACGGGCAGGCGTTTGCATTGGTCGAGCGACTCTTCACCGAACGTATGGCGGTGGCGGCGCAGCGACTCGACCGGCTCGATTACAAGACGGTGCTCCAGGAACTCACGGCCCGCCAGCACGACACCGCTCCGGTGTACGTCATCTCCGACACCGGCCCCGATCACGACAAGCGGTTCTTCGCCACGGTCATCGTGCAGGGCGTGGCGGTGGGCACAGGCGAAGGTCGGTCGAAGAAGACCGCCGAGCAGGCTGCGGCGGAACAGGCCTGGCTCGCGCTCGACGCCCAGTCGGTGGGATAGCGGTGCCCGAACTTCCCGAGGTGGAGACCGTCCGCCGCGGCATCGAGGTGCAGGTGGTGGGCCGGCGGGTACGTCGCGTGCACGTGGGCCGGGAGCGCACGGTTCGGCGAACATCGCGTCAGGCGCTGATCGACGGCCTCACGGATGCCACGATCACGGCTGCCAATCGGCGCGGAAAGTATCTGCTCTGCCCGCTCGACACGGGCGACGAACTGATGGTGCACCTGCGAATGAGCGGCCGCCTTCTGGTGGCCGATGCAGGCACGGAACCTCCGCCCCACACCCATGTGCGGATGGAGTTCTTCGGCGAACCAGCGCAGGAGCTGTGGTTCGTCGACCCGCGCACGTTCGGCGAAGTGGTGGTCTTCGACCCTGGCAACATCGCTGTGGAGATGCCCGAACTCGCCAAGCTCGGCATCGACCCCATCACCGACGGAATGTCGCGCGGCCAGTTGGCGGGTTTGCTGGCAGGCCGCCGTCGACAGCTGAAGGCATTGCTGCTGGATCAACACGTGGTTGCGGGCATCGGCAACATCTACTGCGACGAAAGTCTGCACCAGGCCAAACTGCGTCCCGACCGCATCAGCGACAGCCTCACCGTTCGCGAGGTTGGCCGCTTGCACGAGGCCATCATCGGCACGCTCACTGCCGCCATCGACGCCGGCGGCAGCACGCTCGCCGACACCCAGTACGTGGACATCGAGGGGCAGGGCGGCTGGTTCCAGGTGCACCACCGGGTGTACGACCGGGCCGGGCAGCGGTGCATCACCTGCGGCAAGGCCGACATCGTTCGGATCGTCTCGGCTGGCCGCTCCACGTGTTTCTGCCCGCGCTGCCAGCGTTGATCGCCCCCGTGGGCTCGCTGTTGGGGCGGTGTCGGCACATCCGTTAGGGTCTCGAACGCCGTGTTCCTGAAATCGCTCACCCTCAAAGGCTTCAAGTCGTTCGCCGACTCCACCGTGCTCCAGCTCGAGCCTGGGGTCACCGTCGTGGTCGGTCCGAACGGGTCGGGCAAGTCGAACGTGGTCGACGCCATCGCCTGGGTGCTCGGTGCGCAGGCGCCCAGCGCCGTGCGGAGCCAGAAGATGGACGACGTCATCTTCGCCGGTACCGCGAAGCGGCCGGCCCTGGGCCGCGCCGAAGTGACGCTCACCATCGACAACTCGGCCGGGCTGCTGCCCATCGAGTTCACCGAGGTCACGGTGTCGCGCATTCTGTTCCGTACGGGTGAGAGCGAGTACGCCATCAATGGCGTGTCGTGCCGTCTGCTCGACGTACAGGAACTGCTGAGCGACGCTGGCGTGGGTCGACAGCAGCACGTCATCGTGAGCCAGGGCCAGATCGATGCCGTGCTGAACGCTCGACCGGAAGATCGCCGCGGCATCATCGAAGAAGCCGCTGGCGTGCTGAAGTACCGCAAGCGCAAAGAGAAGGCCGAGCGTCGTCTCGATGCCACCGAGGCCAGCCTGCTGCGCGTGCAGGACCTGCTGCGCGAGGTTCGTCGCCAACTGCGCCCGCTGGAGCGGCAGGCCGATGCTGCCCGCCGCCACGGCGACCTGGTGGCCGAGCTCAGCGCGCTGCAAGTGTTCCTGGCGGGCCGTGAGATCGCGTCGCAGCGGGCTCGCCTCACCGCGCTTGCCGGCGAGAAGATCACCTTCGGCGAAGCCGAGCAGACGCTACGAACCGAACTTGCGTCGCTCGACACCGATGTGATGGCTGCCGAGGCCGAACTCACGGCTCGCGGCGACACCGATCTCGGCGACGAGATGGTGCGGGTGGAGCAACTCCGCGAACGGGCCCGTGGCATTGCAGCAGTGCTGGTGGAGCGCCGCCGTTCCATGGAACGCGATCGTGGCCAGCTCATGGATTCCGGCGTGGTTGCGAACCTCGAAGCCGAGGCCGGCCGTCTTCGCGATGAGCTCGCCGGAGTGGAGACCGATCTTGCCGGTCTTGGTCCCGACACCGAGACGCTCGAGGCCGACGAGCAGCAATTCGCTCGTGAACGCCGCGAGACGCTGGATGCCATCGAGCAGCTCGGCGGCAGCACGTCGGCCGCTTCGGCCGCAGCCGAGGTGCGCGGCGAATTGCGGTCCATGCGGGCTGGTGTGGAGCGTGCGGATGCCGAACTGCGCCGCCAACGCAACCGACTGGAGTCGTTGCAGCAGCGTGCGGCGCGGCTCGACGCCGAGTGCGAGCGCCTGAAGAACGAGATCGAGTCGGCGCAGACCATCGAGGCCGAACTTGTCACCGGTGTGGAGGCAGCCGAAGCTCGCCGCATCGCTGCCGATGCGGCCCACGACACGCTCGTCGGGTCGCGTCAGGCTGCGGCCGAAGAGTTCAGCCGCTGGCGGGCGCGAGCCGAGGCCCTGCATCTCGCGCTGGAGAGCGCTCGCGCCCGTGCCGGTGCCGAGCACCTCGCAGGTGTGGACGGGGTACTCGGCACCCTGCTGGATCTCATCGAGATCGACGCCGGATGGGAGAGCGCGGTGGAGGCAGCCTTGGGCGAGGCGCTCCAGGCCGTCGTGGTGGCGTCGCCCAGCACGGGTCGTTCGGCGTTGCAATCACTGCAGTCGAACAACGTGGCGGGTGCCGTGTTGGCGCTCGGCGCGCGTGGAGCCACTGCTGCACCGTCGGCCGGTGGTGGGGAAGCGGTGCGACCGCATGTCCGCAGCCGTCACGAGGGCGTGCCTGATCTGCTCGACGCGGTACTCGGCGGGGCAGTTCGGGTGGCGAATTGGAATGCTGCCGTCGACCTTGCCATCGGTAACCCCGCTGCCGTGGTGGTCACCGCCGACGGCGATCGGTTCGGCCCCACGGGATGGCGCATCGGCGCCGCTGGAGGCGGCGCCACCGCGGCGGCGCTGGAGGAAGCACAGGAACGACAGGGCACAGCCCAGGCCGAATTGTCACGGCTGGAGACAGCGCTCGCCGGTGCAAAGGCCGAACTGCAGGCAGCTCGCCAGCAGGAGAACGACCTCAGCCGCAAGCTCGATGCCCACGATGCAGGCTTCTCAGCGAACAGCGAAGCGCTGGCTCGCAGCCAGTCCGAGCGCCGCGATGCCCAGTCGGAGATGGAGACGCTCGAGCGTGGGCTCTCCGATGCCGACGAGCGCACTGAACGAGAGCGAGTTCGCATCTCCGAACTCGAGGCGCTGGTGCCGGCGCTCGAAGCCGACGAGGCAGCCGAGGCTGAAGCGGCCAAGGCCCGTGGAGAAGCTCGTGCTCGACTCGATGCTCAGACCGCTCGGCTGTCCAGCCGCCGCCAGGATCTGGAAGTTCGCAACGCCGGTCTGCACGAGCGACAGGCGTTCCTCGAGCGTCGTCTCGCGGAGACCGAGCGTCGGCTCGAAGCGGACGCGGTTGCTCGCGCCGAGGCAGCGCAACGCCGCGAAGCAGTCGAGCGCAGCCTTGCGGCCGTGGAGCGCTTGGCCGGTGTGGTGGAGGCCCATCGCCACGTCATCGAGGTGCGTCACAACGAGCTGCTCGAGATCCGTCGCCGTCAGAGCGACGAGGTGCGCGGCATCGCGCAGCGCCTCGATGGCTTGCGCCGCCGCCGTTCCGCTGCCGAGAAGGAACTCGAGGAATCTCGCGAGCGCATGCGCCGTGTAGAGATCGATGAGGCCGAGGTGCGTATGCGTCTCGAAGGCGCGGTGGAGGCACTGCGCCGCGATCACGATCTCGAGCCTGCGGCGGCGGTGGCAACCGAGATGCCGCCGCTGCCCGAGGGCATCAGCGCCGCCGCCCGTGTGCGCGACCTCGAGCGAGAGCTGCGTCTGATGGGCCCCATCAACCCATTGGCGTTGGAGGAGTTCAACGAACTGCAGGAGCGACACCGCTTCCTGGAAGAACAGCTCGAGGATGTGCGCAACACCCGCCGCGACCTGATGCGGGTGATCAAGGCCGTGGACCTCGAGATCCAAACTGTTTTCTCTGCCGCGTTCGCCGACGTGAGCACCCACTTCAACCAGCTGTTCGGGAACCTGTTCCCCGGTGGTGTCGGCAAGCTGGTGCTCACCGCGCCCGACGACTTGTTGAACACCGGCATCGAGGTGGAGGCCAAGCCCAGCGGCAAGAACGTGAAGAAGCTCTCGCTGCTGTCGGGCGGCGAGCGCAGCCTCACGGCGCTGGCGTTTCTCTTCGCGGTGTTCCGCAGCCGCCCTTCGCCGTTCTACGTGATGGACGAAGTGGAAGCCGCGCTCGACGACGTGAACCTGCACCGCTTCCTCGGGCTGATCACCGAGTTCCGTCAAGAGGCGCAACTGCTGATCGTCAGCCACCAGAAGCGCACGATGGAGGCTGGCGACAGCCTGCTCGGCGTCAGCATGCAACCGGGCGGTTCGTCGAAGGTCATCGTGGAGAAGGTCTCGACCTCCGCCTGAGCTGCGTTTGCTAGCATCGTCGAACCGTTGCGAACTCGTATCGCAGCGACGAAATCCACGGGGAGAAGCAGCGCATCGTGAGTGATCCCGTTGCTCTGACAGCACGACACGACGAATCCCGCACCGCGCCTGCCATTCAGTTGGTTGGGCTGCGCAAGCAGTTCGGCGCGGGGGATCAGGCCGTGCACGCAGTGGATGGCGTCGACTTGGAGATCCAGGAGGGCGAGTTCTTCTCGCTGCTCGGCCCGAGCGGCAGCGGCAAGACCACCGTGCTGCGCATGATCGCCGGGTTCGAGACGCCTACGGCTGGCGCCATCCTGC
>CANHST010000078.1 GCA_947463235.1 Acidimicrobiaceae bacterium | reverse complement strand
GTCAGCCGGTGGTGATCCACAACCCTCGCGACGCTCGCAACTACGGCGTCGAGGTGATCTACCAGAAGCTTGCGTTGGCCGACAACATCGATGCTGCCGGCAACGTGTTCCTCGGTCGCGAACTCCGCACGCGCACCGGTGCACTCGACGATGAGGCCATGGACTCGGCGACGCAGAAGGTGCTGCACCGACTGAATCCGCGTTTCAAGAACTTGAAGACCGCCGTGAAGTCGTTGTCCGGTGGCCAGCGTCAATCCATCGCCATCGCCCGAGCGGTGCACTTCAACGCCAAGATCCTCATCATGGACGAGCCCACTGCGGCGCTCGGCCCGGCAGAGACCGCACAGGTGCGCGAACTCATCACGCAGCTGAAGGCCGAGGGCATCGGCATCTTCCTCATCAGCCACGACATTCACGACGTGTTCGATCTGTCGGATCGCATCAGCGTGATGATGCAGGGCAAGCTCGTCGGCACGGTGAACAAGAACGAGGTCACCAAGGACGAAGTGCTGGCGATGATCATCATGGGCAAGCAGCCCGGTGAAGCCACCAAGAGCGAGATGGACGAATTGCACTCCTGAGGAGTGTCAGCTCGTGCGTTCGTCAGCTGGACGCTGCGGCGTACGCCGCCCGCACCGCTGCACCGTCGGCACCGGGGCTGGGTTCCACCGTGGTGCCAGCGCCCAGGTTCCAGGCGGCGCCGATGTCGTCGAATGACGCACCCGAGTAGGCGACGGCCGCTTGCACCGCTGCGCCGCATGCCACAAGTTCCTCGGTGCTCGGAATGGTGACCGGCCGGCCGAGCAGGTCGGCAGCGATCTGGCGGTAGGCCGTGCTGTGCGCACCGCCGCCGATGAGGAACACGCGTCCCTCGCGGATGCCGGGTGCCCACGTTGCCAACTCGTCGGCGCCAGCGATCAGGTTGCACAGCACGCCTTCCACGGCAGCGCGGGCCAACTGTTCGCGCGTCACGTCGGACCGCATGCCGGTGAGCGTTCCGGTGGCGTCGGGACGATTCGGCGTGCGCTCGCCGTCGAGGTGCGGCACCAACACGAGCCCACCTGCGCCCGCCGGTGCGGCCATTGCCAGCGCATCGAGTTCGGGCGCACTCACACCCAACAGGCGCGCCACGGCGTCGGTGACCTTGGTGGCGTTGAGGGTGCAGACCAGTGGCAGGAAGTGTCCGGTGGCATCGGCGAACCCGGCCACGGTGCCGGTGGGGTCGGCGCTCGGCTGGGCGCTCACGCAGAACGCCGTGCCGCTGGTGCCGAGGCTCAGCACCATGTCGCCGGGGCGCAATCCGAGGCCCAGGGCTGCGGCCATGTTGTCGCCGGTACCGGGTGCCACCACGGTGGTTCCATCGCCCCACGAGCCGGCTTGTTGACGTGGCCCGAGCACCTCGGGGAGCAGGGGTGCCCAGTCGATGTTGTCATCGACGAGCGCCAACAGGTCCAGGCGGTAGCGATCCTCTGCAGGCGACCACCATCCGGTGCCTGAGGCATCGCCGCGGTCGGTGGTTCGTCGGCCTGTGAGCTGACCCGTGAGCCAATCGTGCGGCAGTAGCACCGAACCGAGGCGGGCAAACAGGTCGGGCTCGTTGCGCCGCAACCAATGCAGCTTGGTGATGGTGAAGGCAGCCACCGGCACGCTGCCGCACGCCTCGGCCCACGCTCGCGGCCCACCGAGGGCCGCCACCAATGCGTCGGCGTCGGAGGCGGACTCGGTGTCGTTCCACAGCTTCGCCGGCCGCAACACGCTGCCGTCGTGAGCGCTCGCCACCATGCCGTGCTGCTGTGCGCCGATGGCGATCGCAGCAGGAGCCTTGGGCCCGTTGGCCGACACACCGGCGGTGTGGCAGGCGTGCTCGAACGCGCTCCACCAGTCGCCCGGAGCCTGTTCGCTGCGCGGCGGGGTGGTGGTGGGATGCGGTGCTCGACCCGTGGCGACGATGCCACCCGTGTCGAGGTCGCGCACTTCCACCTTGCACGCCGATGTGGACGAGTCGACGCCCACGACCAACGACATCAGCGCACTCCGAGCAACAGTTCCGTCACGAGCTGATCCAGGCGCTCGAGGCCGTAGCCCTGCTCCGCGAGTGCTGACTCGTCCAGTTCAGCGGCACGCACCGCTGCCATCGGGCCGGTGGGGGTGGCGAGCTGGTCGACCTTCGCTGCGCGAAGGGCTTCCTGGATCTCGGGGTCGGTACGCATGCGCTCGGCCTTCTCCTTCAGGATCAGGTAGGTGCGCATGCATCCGAGTGCGAAGTCCCACACGCCTGCAGCGTTCTCGGTGCGATACGGGTGGGCGTCGAAGTGGCGCATGCCGTCCCAGCCGCTGTCTTCCAGCAGACGCACCAGATAGAACGCGTCGCGAATGCCTTCGGACCCGAAGCGGAAGTCTTGGTCGAACTTGCCGATGCGCTGCGCGTTGAGGTCGATGTGGAAGAGCTTCCCGTGCCACATCGTTTGTGCCACGGCCTGGGTGAACGACAGGCCGCTCATGGTTTCGTGGGCGAACTCGGGGTTCAGGCCCACCATCTCGGGCCACTGGAGTTCATTGATGAACGCGAGCGCATGGCCGACCGTGGGAAGGAACATGTCGCCGCGGGGCTCGTTCGGCTTCGGCTCGAGGGCGATGCGCAGGTTGTAGCCGCGCTCACGGATGTATTCACAGCACAGGTCGACGGCTTCCTTGTAGCGGTCGAGTGCGTGGCGCACATCTTTGGCGGCCTCCACTTCCAGACCCTCGCGGCCGCCCCACATCACGTACACCTCGGCGCCCAATTCGGCGCCCAGGTCGATGGCGTCGAACGTCTTGCGGACGGCGAAGCGCCGCACGTTCGGGTCGTTGGCGGTGAACGCGCCTTCCTTGAAGACCGGTCGGCTGAACAGGTTGGTGGTGGCCATCGGCACCTTCATGCCGGTCTCGTCGAGCGCCGTGCGGAACCGCTTCACGATGGCTTCGCGCTCGGTGGGTGTGCTGTCGAACGGCACCAGGTCGTCGTCGTGGAAGTTCACGCCGTAGGCGCCGAGTTCGGCGAGGCGGTGCACGCTCTCCACGGGGTCGAGTGCCGGGCGCACCTCGTGCCCGAACGGGTCGCGGCCGGTGTTGCCCACGGTCCAGAGTCCGAAGGTGAACTTGTGCTCGGGGCGGGGAGTGAGTTGATCGGTCATGGTGGTTCCTTGTTGCGTGATCAGTGCGCGAGTGCGCGGGTGGGGACAATGGTCGGGTCGGAGATGATTCGGTCGAGCGCGGCGGTGGCGGCTCCCACCAGCGCAGCATCGGCGCCGAGGGTGGAGCGGCGAACTGCGCACGGGTGCCACCTGGCGCCGAGCGTGTCGGCGTGCAGGTGGTCGGCGACGGCGAGGGCAAACTCGTCGCCGAACGCAGCCAACGAACCGCCCAGTACGACGGCCTCGGGGTCGATGAGATGCACGACGGTGCGCAACGCGTCGGCCAGATGTCGGGCCAGTTCGTCGGGGTTCACATCGCTGTGCAGCAACGTCTCCAAGCAGCCGCGCGCACCGCAGGCGCAGGGTTTGCCGCTGGGGTCCACCACCACGTGGCCCAACTCGCCGGCGAAGCCGTGGGCACCGCGCAGGAGGCGCCCGTCGAGGACGATGCCGGCGCCGAGGCCGCCGGCAGCCGACACGAACACGAACGAGTCGAACTGTTGCCCGGCACCGTGGCGGAGTTCGGCGAGCGCGCCGAGGTTCGCCTCGTTGTCCATCGTGATGGGGAAGTGCTCGGGCAGGCGGAGTTGTGTGGCCAGTGATCGAAGGTCGGCGTCGAACCAGTGCAGGTTCGGTGCCACGAAGAGGGTGGGCTCGTTCGGGTCCACCAAACCGGGCAGCGCGAGTGTTGCGCCGATGCAGTCGATACCCATGTGGGCGGCATCGGCCATGGCGCGCTGAGTTGCGTCGCGAAGACGGTGGATGACGGTGCGGGCGGTGACGTCGCGGTTGCCGGCGGTGTGACGGTGCACGGTGCGCACGGTGCCGGTGAGGTCGACCACGCATGCGGCCACCTCGTCGACATCGATCTCCAGGCCCAGTGCACCCACCGAGTGTCCGGCGGCGCCCACATCGGTGGCGGGCCGTCCGACGCGGCCGGCGGTGGGGGTGTCGAGTTCCTGCACCAGGCCGCGGTCGAGTAGGTCGGTGATCAGCGTCGACACGGTGGCCTTGGTGAGCCCGGTCTCCTGAGCGATCGCGGCTCGCGATCGCGGGCCGCTACACACGAGGTGCTCGAGCACCACGGAGAGGTGATGGCGGCGCACATCCGACAGATCCATGGTGGGTCGGGATGCGTTCCTCACGAGTTAGTACAGTATCCGAACTAAAGGGGCGCAGCGCGCGGCCGGTTCGAGCGGGTGATGCCAGTTCAGTCCTTCGGAACGAACATGGTGGGCTGGTCCGACGCTCGGTCGATGGTGATGAACGTGTCGGCCGCGGCGGGCATCCACGGGCCGAGTTCGCCGTCGGGCCATTGCATCCGCACCTCGGTGCTGACGGCATCGCCCAGACCGGTATGGATCCAGCCGAGCTTGCCGCCTGCGTGACCACCGCCGATGGTGAGTTCTCGCTCGATGATGCGGTCGCCCACCTTCACCTGCAGCCATCCGCCGATGGCGTTGGCGTTCGGCCCGGGTTGATGCACCTTCACCTGCAACCAGTGCCCTGCCGATGCGGGGCGTTCAGCGTTGCCGTCGCCCACATTGCGCCGGATGGTGATGTTGGCCTCTCGGTTCACCACCACCATGTCCAGCAAGCCGTCGAGGTTGATGTCCACCAGGGCTGCGCCTCGGGCCTTGTCGTAGGCCGTCACCCCCGCCTGCTCGGCGCGTTCCACGAAGGTGCCATCGGGCTGACCCATGAGCAGGTTGCTGGGGTCGAGCTTGGCGTTGTCCACCTGGGCCTGCACGTTGCCCTTGGTGACGAACAGGTCGATGAACCCGTCGTTGTTCACGTCTTCGAACTCGGGATGCCATGCGGTGGAGGGCAGCACGTCGCCGCCAGCGTAGGGCTGGGCTGCGGTGACACCGCGGTCGACGGCGATGTCGCGATAGGCGGGACCTGTGGCGCCATCGTCGAGTGCCTGCAACTTGTTGTCGCCCTGGCTGGTGATGAACACCTCGGGCTTGCCGTCGCCGGTGAGATCCTGGCTGGCGATGCCCATTCCCCAGATCTGCAGCGGCTTCCACCCGTCGGCCTCGGTGTAGAGGGTGGGGGACTTGCCGGCTGGGATCTTCCACAGTTGCTCGGAGCCGTCGAGGTAGTAGTGGCGGTCGTTCGCCACGCGCAGGTCGCGTTGCCCGGTACGACCCCAGTCGCTGAACAGCACCGAGAGCGTGCAGTAGCTCGGCGACAGTGCGATGGGTGTGTCGTAGGTGGTGCCGTTGGGTCGAAGAACTTCGCTGTCGCCGCAGGTGTCGCCGTCGGGCACGAGGTAGTTGCCGAATGCGAGCGTCGGCAGGCTTGCGTCGCCTTCCCACATCGCGCTGAAGGCGACCGTCCAGGCTCTACCCGGGTAGCTACCGAGCGTCGCCGTGGCGTCGTCGAAGCGACAGTCGCCAAGGCCGCGCAAGAGCACGTTGCCCGCGCCGCGCCGCAGCACCATCAGGTCGGTCTCGTTGTCGGCGTCGATGTCGAGTGGGTAGGCGCCGGTGACATCGGTGAGGTCGGTGACGGGAGAGGGAAGTGCGGTGAACTGCAGCGTGCCGCCCACCTTGCTGTCGTTGCGATACAGGGCGGCAGGGCTACTGCCGCCGGCGAAGAACAGTTCGTCGCGGGTGTCGCCGTTGCAGTCGAACGCCGCCACACCGCCGCCGACGAAGTAGGCGAACTCGCCGGTGTACTGATGGTCGATGCCCGACGAGGTGGTCTCATCGATGAAGTGCGGGGTGCCGTCGCCACCATCGCCTCCACCGCAGCCGACGGCGAGTGAGAGCGCGGCGCCGATCAGCAGCGAGCAAACAACAGTGCGGCGGCGCATCGAATCAGGTGGCGCTGGTGATGGGCAGTTCGGCCACGTTCAACCAGCGGCCGCCGGTGGCACGGCGCAGCACGAAGGTGGTGGCGAACGGTTCGTCCGCGGATGCCTGCAGGTTGCCAGCGCTGTCGTAGGTCTCCCTGGTGAGCGTGCCGGTGGATTGCAGACCCAGGCTCAGGCCGTCCTGCCGACCGAACGGCACGATGAGCGTCACGTTCACGTGGTCGAGGCGATAGCGGCGCACCACGGTGGCGCCGCTGGTGCGTGCTTCGCCGAGCATGGTGTTCATGGCATCGAGGCGGTCGCCGTGATCCACTGCGGTGAGGATCTTCGGGTCGTCACGCAGCAGTGCCTGGTTCTCGAGTTCGAGGTTCTCTGCGAGCGTGAGCACCACGGCCTGCGCGCCGCTGCCCGCGATGCTGTGGTTCCAATCGAGCACGCCCTGCTCCACCGTGATGGCGGGGAAGGTGGCCGGGTTGATGGCGTGCGGTACACGACCGATGACGTCTTCGGTGTCGCCGGCGAAGGCGTTGCTGGCGGAGCGACCGACGGCAAGCACACCGACGCTGGCGGCGACGGCCACCAGCGAGGCGACGCCGACGCGGGCGAGGCGGGCGCCGCTGAAGCGCCCCTCAGCGTCGTGGGTGAGGTGAGCGGCGAACCGACGCAGGCCATCGCCGGCAGAGCCCGGCACGGGGAAGAA
The DNA here is from genome assembly GCA_947463235.1 of Acidimicrobiaceae bacterium. Lineage (GTDB taxonomy): Bacteria > Actinomycetota > Acidimicrobiia > Acidimicrobiales > Ilumatobacteraceae > UBA668. Next base: position 5,834 of record CANHST010000078.1, on the reverse strand, counting down.
TCGATCGAGCAGTGGGCGAATCGCGCACATCAGGGTAAGGCCACCGAGCAGTGCCACCTTGCTGCCGAACTCGGTGGTCTGCGGAGCCATCAGCAGCACGCACGTCGCGGCCGTGAACAACGAGAACAGCACGCGGCCCACGCGGCCCGTGGGCACCGTCTTGGGGTCGGTGATCATGAAGTACATGAAGATGAACAGTTCGGGCGAGGTGACCACCACACGCCAGAAGTCGGAGCCGCACACCGGGGCGAACGCCCAGTTGGCGGTGATGCAGTGGCCCGACCTGGCGACCACGGAGAGGCCTAGCGAGAACGCCACCCAGAAGGTAACGGTCATGGCGAACAGGTGCATGCGCCGGGTGACCACGGTGCCGCCCACCACGATGATGGCGTAGGCCGCGATCATCCAACCGTTCAGCGGTGACCACCAGAAATCCAGGGGAGCGACACGGCTGCTGCCCAACACCAGGAAGGTGAGCACGAGCGCCACGTTGGAGGGGTTGAAGAGTGGGTGGCCGCGGTACTGCACCAGTTGCTTGATCAGCAATGCGAGCACCGAGACACCGGCGAACACGTACCACTTGTGGAAGGTCCAGTGATCGTGCAGTGGGGTGTCGGGCACGCGCAGGATGAGGGCGATGCCGCTGCCGGTGAGCAGTGCGCTGCCCGGCCATACGAACGACTTCGTTTCACGGAATGTGATGGCGACGCCGAGCACGAAGGCGGTGAGCATGGCCGCCAAGATCTGCGGGACGCTGACCTGAAAGTGCAGGCCGAGTTGGCCGAGGACGTGGAGCGAAATGGTGGTGGCGGCCACCACCATTCGCGGATCGCTGAGCTTCGGGGGAACCACCGGATAGGCGGTTCCACGGATGCGGATGGCGTGTGCCGGAGCGGTCTCGACGGGTGCCTCGGAGGCGCTCGTCGGCACGTCGATCACGGTGTCAGCCATGACTACGAACACTACTGCCATGCAGTCGAATTGTCGCCGCCGCGCCCTGCTGGTTCAGTGCGAACGAATCGCATTTTCTAGGGCTGCGATGGCGTGCGGAACCGGTGTCGAGTCAGAGTTCCCAGGGGAATGAATCGAGCCGTTCGGCGCCTGATTCGGTGATGAGCACCTGGGTCTCGAGCTTGATGCTCTCGGTGCCTTCCTCGGCGATGAGCGATTCGACACAGACGACCATGTTCTGCTCGAACTGTCCACCGTGGCTGGCGGCGAAATCGGGGCTCAGCAACACCACGGGCCACTCGTCGGCCATGCCCACACCATGTGCCGCGAGGGAGTACCGATATGGCACGTGCTCCTCGGGGATGGGCCATGACTTGTCGTTGAACTCTGCGAACGACAGACCCGGACGAAGTAGTGCGAGGTTGTGGTTGACCTGCTCGAGTGCCGTCGCGTACAACCGATGCTGCGTCGGAGTCATGGGCACATCGCCACAGGTCCAGGAACGCGACAGGTCGGCGCAGTAGCCGTATGGTCCGACGAGGTCGATGTCGAACGAGATCATCTCGCCCGCCTGACATGCCCGGCCCGACGCCTCGCTGTACCAGGGGTTGGTGTTGGGGCCGCAGGTGACCAGTCGGGTCTCCAGCCATTCACCGCCTGACCGAGCGTTCTCGAAGTGAAGGTGCGCCCACAACTCTTGCTCGGTGACGCCCGGCATCGAGTACTCGTACATGCGGGCCATGCCGGCTTCGCCGACGCGGATCGTCCACCGCATCAGTTCGATCTCGTCGGCCGACTTGATGCTGCGGGCCTGTTCGGTGAGTGGGGTGCCGTCCACCACAGTGATGCCTCGGCGCTCGAGCGCCGCCATGCCGGGAATGTCGAGCCGGTCGACAGCGAGGCGCGCGCCGGGGCCGGCGTGGGTGTGGATCAGGTCGGTGATCTCATTGGCCCACCGCTCGACGCGAGCCTCCATGGTGTCGCCGGCGGTCATGTAGGTCCAGCCACTGGCGGTGCGGAGTTCGTCGATCGTTTCGATGCCATCGCACAGATGCTCGCTGCCCTTGAACTCGAACATCACGGCCGGACCCTCGGCGAAGATGAGCGCGTAGCGAAGCGGGTTGTGCAGGGTCCAGACCTGCATGTTGGCGCAGTCGAGCGAGTAACGGATGTTGACGGGGTCGTACAGCAGGATGGCCGGGATGTCGGCCGCCACCAGCTGCTGCTTGATGCGGCCCAACCGGTGGGCTCGAGCGCGCACGAGTACCTCGTGCGGCACCGGAGACACGAGCGGTTTGTCGGCGCCCTCGGCGTTCAGGAACGCTCGCTTGCGCTCGTCGCGTGCCATGTTCCCCACCGAATCAGATGTGCCCGAGGTCATTCATGGAGTGTAGATGGGCCGCGCCGTGGGGCTGATCTCGGGTGTTGGATGCGCTGAGCAGCGGAAACCAAGCGCATCCCAGTGTGTACTCGCACCCCGGATGCGAGTCCCCACTCGCATGGCGTCGTGGGACTCGGATGGGGCGCTCCCTGGGGAGTGCTCGGTGGGACCCCAGGGGATGTGTGCACGCGGCACCCCGCAGAAACGGCGAGACAAGGCACGCCGGAGGGTCGCTGACCCTCGGACGAGTGGGCGGAAGGCACTTGCGGAGAGGGTCGTTGAGCGGGCAATGTGCGCCCGGTGAGCAACCTTTCGTCCGAGGACCGATTTGCCGTCGAGGATGTGCGCGCGTTCGTACCGGCCCTGGACTTCGCGTTGTCGAAGGCGTTCTACGAGTCGATGGGTTGGTGCACGTTGTGGACGGATGGCGATGGGCTCGCGTTGATGGAGCTCAGCGGCTACCGCTTCATGTTGCAGAACTTCTACGTCAAGGAATGGGCTGAGAACTTCATGCTCACGATCGTGGTGTCCGACGCGATGGCGTGGTTCGATCGGGTGTCCGATGTACTCAGCAGCGGAAGCTACGGGCCTGCGCGGGTGGCCCAGCCGAAGCTCGAGGACTGGGGCGCCATGGTGACGTACGTATGGGACCCGAGCGGTGTGCTGCTCCACTTCACCCAGTTCGCTGCGACCTGATCATCGTTTCGGCTTGGTCTGGCAGGCTGTCGCTTGCGGGGCATCCGAGTGTGTACTCGCACCCCGGATGCGAGTCCCCACTCGCATGGCGGTGTGGGACTCGGATGGCGCCGTGGGACTCGGATGGGGCACTCCCTGGGGAGTGCGCGGTGGGACCCCAGGGGATGTGTGCACGCGTCACCCTGCAGAGGCGGCGAGAGAGTGCGCGCCGGAGGGTCGAGCGGTCAGCCGAGAAGGTCCCACTTGTTGCCGGCGACGTCGAGGAACACGGCGACCGTCCCGTAGCTCTCACATCTCGGCTCGGTGAGGAATCGCACTCCGTGTTCGACCATCCGTTGGTAGCTGACGTCGAAATCATCGACGCGTAGGAAGAAACCAACGCGGCCCGCTGTCTGTTCGCCGACGCCTGCGGTCTGTCGTTCGCCATCGGCTTGTGCGAGGAGAATGGCAGTCGTCGCACCGGGCGGACGTACGACGACCCAACGCTTCTTGCGACCGTCGTTCGTCAACGATGGAGTGTCCTCGATGAGTTCGAATCCGAGTGCGTCGACGAAGAAGGCGATCGCTTCGTCGTAGTCGTCCACGAGGATGGCCACCGACTCGATGTGCATCCGTACGACCGTAGTGTGCTCAGCGGATCGGCCGGTTGGGCGGGCTGCCGACAGATGTGTCAACTGCACGGAAACTTGACCCTAAAAGTTCACCCTCGGTTAGCCCTGGGTTGGGACCTTCGTTAGCGTTGTGGCCGTGCCAGCGGTCCGCTCCTACCTCGCACCTGACGTTCGAGTCCGGACGCTTCTTGAGGCTGCTGGTCGCGTCTATGAGGCCAAGGGGCTCCGCGAACTCACCGTTGCCGAAGTGGCGAAAGAAGCGGGTGTCAGCCGGGCATTGGGTTATGCGTTCTTCCCCGACCGTGAATCGCTGCAGGTCGCCTTCTTCGAGCAACGAGTCATGCAGGCAGAGGGCTTCGCAGATCTGGCTGCGGCAGAGGGCCTGGCTCCCGTCGACCGCGTGATGCAGTTGTTCGAGTTGTTGTGCGGCTTGCCGGCCTGCGATTTGTACGCGATGAACGCCGTCGTGCATGCGCGCGCCAACGATGATCTGGTGCCCGTGCGATTGAAGATGGAAGCAATGCTGCGGAGTCGCTGGGATGCGGTGCTCGACTTTCAGAACGGCCCGCCAGGGCTGTTTCCTGCGGTGTGGTTGTTCACCGAGAACTGTGTCTCGATTGCCATCGCCGTGCGCGAGGGCCGCATGTTGAAGCAGGGCGCTACCGGATTGCTGCTGGATATGGTCACTGCGGCCGTTGACCGCATGGTGCGCCTCCTCGACCGTTCCCCGGACGGCAGGCCGCTGAGCCAGGTCGGCGCGCCAAGCACCAGCGACGCCAACGGCTAAGCCCTTCCAAGGCATCGTCGCTCGCCGAAGCTTGGCGGTGCTCAGTTGGTCGTCGCTGCCTTGGCTGCCGTGGGCTTCGTTGCGGTGATCGATACGAAGCACAGCTCGCGTCCCTGGTCGGCCATGAGCATTTCGTGCGTCGTTGCGACCTCATCGACCCACCAGCCCTTCACCCATGGAGCGATGGCGTCGTTGAACCGAAGCCAGTCACGCCAGCCATCCTCGATGGTTCCAACATGATCGACCTGCACCTTGCGTGTCTTCGCCCAGTGCGAGCGCCACCACTGCGGGGTGTGCCAGCAGCAGAAGTCCCACTCCCAGAACGGCGCGAGCGTCGATGGGATCTCCTCACCGAGTTCCCGAACGGTGCCCGGCATCACCGCACCGATTCGTCCGCCTGGCTTCAGGAAGCTCAAGAGGTAACCGAGATAGAGATCGTCGGTACCGAAGTACTGGTAGGCGTCGAGACTGACGACGACATCGAAGAACTCCGGCTCGAATGGAAGGGCGTGGGCTTCGGCATGTACTGCGGTCACCAGTTCGCTCAGCCCGGCTTCCGCGATGCGGCGTTCGTTCTCCTCAGCCGCGATCCACAGGTCCGTCGCCCACACCTGTGCGCCGAACTCATGTGCCAGGAAAATCGAGGTCATCGCTTTGCCGCAGCCCAGATCGAGCACGCGCATGCCCGGCTTGATCGGCAACACCTCCGTGAGCGCTTCGAGCAGCCACAGGGGGTGCGGCCCCATCTGATTCTCGACCACCCACGCCGGGTCGTACTCGTTCGACCGGACGTACCGGTGATGGCGAAGCATGTCGGGATCGGTCACGACCCACATCGTGCTGGGATGCGGGCCGTCAAGCAAGAACGAAGCGATGCTTGCGCGCTCCAAGCGCCTTTCGGCGGGAAGGTGCGGAGTGGGGGCATCCGAGTGTGGACTCGCACCCCGGGTGCGAGTCCACACTCGCATGGTGGCGTGGGACTCGGGTGGTGGCGTGGGACTCGGATGGGGCGCACCGACTCGGATGGGGCACTCCCTGGGGAGCGCGCGGGCCGTGCTGGACGCCTTCAGTGGCAACGGCCCCGAGGATCTCGCTTCCACCGATTGACACGGTCAGATGTCAATGGGCGACGTGCAGCGAGACACCCCGATCAACTGACGGCCGGCCCGACCGAACGCGCCGGTGAGCTGGACTCCTTCCATACCCCTGGCGCGGGCCCTCTCTCCGGTTGGCGGCGGGGTGAGTGGCCCATCCGAGTGTGGACTCGCACCCCGGATGTGAGTCCCCACTCGCATGGCGGCGTCCGACTCGGGTGGTGGCGTGGGACTCGGATGGGGCTCACCGACTCGGATGGCGCACTCCCTGGGGAGTGCGCAGACGGCCTTGCAAGCGGGTGCGGGGCGGCCGC
>CANHST010000077.1 GCA_947463235.1 Acidimicrobiaceae bacterium | reverse complement strand
TTGGAACTTGGCGCCGAGGGCACCGATCGATATCGGGTGCTTGCCCGCACGGTGCCCTATGGGCAGGACTGGGTGAGCATCTACGCCGCGTCGTCGTTGCAGGCCGCCGACCAAGTGGTACGCACGTTGGTGTGGGGGCTGTGGCTGGTGGTGCCGGTGCTGGTGGCCTTGGCAGCTCTGGCCACCTGGTTCCTCACCGGTCGCGCCCTTCGGCCGGTCGACGACATGCGCCGCGAGGTGGACGACATCCAGGGTGCTGGCACGGATCAGCGTCTGTCCACCGATCGTAAGGCGACCGAGTTGGATCATCTGGCAGAGACCTTGAACGGCATGCTCGACCGGATGAGTGCCTCGGAAGCCATTCGCCGTCAGTTCCTGGCCGATGCGTCGCACGAACTGCGCAGCCCGCTCGCGTCGGCGCGCACCATGCTGGAGGTTGGGATGGCGTATCCCGATCGCACCGATTGGCCCGGCACCGCCAGCGAGGTGATGGTGGAGGTCGACCGACTCGAAGGGCTGGCTGCCGAACTGCTGGCGCTGGCTCGCGCCGAGGGCGGCGAGCGGGCGCTCAGCATGGAACCCGTCGATCTCGGAGCGTTGGTGAAAGCGGAGGTGCAGCGCTCCGGCGACGCCCGCGTGACCGCCCATGTCGCCGACGATGCGTGGGTGATCGCCGACCGGCCGCTGATGGTTCGCATCGTGCGCAACCTGCTCGACAATGCCCGCCGCCACGCCCACAACAAGGTCACCGTGAACATCGCAGGTGGCGAGCGTGTGGCCCTGCAGGTACACAACGACGGCGACGAGATTCCCACCGAACAACGCGACGTGATCTTCGAGCCGTTCACCCGGCTCGACAACGCCCGCAATCGCGACGAGGGTGGAGCCGGCCTGGGTCTTTCGCTGGCGCGTCGCATCGCCGAGGTGCACGGCGGCACCCTCACCGTCGTCGACGTCACCCATGGTGCCGCCTTCCTGCTCACCCTGCCCTCTGCCGAGTCGACCCGTACAGAAATCAGTGCGACAGCAGGGTGACCGCTCGAGCGAGCATGCCGTCGAGTTGGGCATGGGCGCTGAACGCAATGGACTCGCGAGCGGCACGTTGTGCGCTGGCTGTGTCACCGGCGGCGGCCCAGATGTCGGCCTCGCTCAAGTGGATGGCGCCGATCATCGCGGCCCACGTGTCGTTCGCGCTTCGGGCGCGGCGGGCAGCGTCGGTGATCCAGCGAACCGCATCGTCGTGCCGGCCGGCAGCTGAGTGGTGCAGAGCGATCAGACGGGCTGCAGCGCCTTGCCAGCAGGGGTCACTCAACTGGCACGCTTGCGCGAAGCACTTCTCCAACGTCGGAAACTGGGCTCCGTCGCCGACGACCAGCCGAGTCTCCTCGGCCACCGCGATGGGCCACGGTTCGAACGACACCCACCTCAGGTCGCGCACGATGGTGAGCGAGCTCGATGACCACTGCAAGGCCTCATGCGTGCGACCGTCCGCCAAGGCCGCCCACGCGCCGATGCCAAGCGCCCAGGCCTCTCGCTCTCGGTCGCCGGCAGAGCGGGCCAAGTCGATCGACCTGTCGAAGTGCTCGAGCCCTTCGGCGGGTCGGCCCCAGTCGGCGTAGTTGAGCCCGTTGATCGCCTCGACACCGGCCAGGAGTGTGGAGTTCCCCTCGGCCGCGCTCGCAGCGAGGGCGAGTCTTCGCTCGGCCTCCGTTCGACGCCCGGCGAGTGCGTCGACGTATCCGCGTTCGCGCATCGAATTGACGAACAGTTCGCGCTCACCTTGCTGCTCGGCAAGGAGGACGGCACGTTCCAGCAGCACACTGCCCTCGTCGTCGAAGCCACGCGAACTGTGCACCAGTGCGGTACCGAGCTCGAACACGCTCCATGCCAGCAGCACGTCGTCACCGGCACCCTCGGCCTCTGCAGCAGCCCGTCGCAGGCAGTCCAGCCCGGCGTCGACGGCTCCCGCTGCCAGCGCGGCGCGCCCGGCTTCGAGCAGAGCCGTCGCCTGCGAGTGGGCCGAGACCCCGGGAGGGGTGATTGCGACGCCGCGACGCGCCGCGCTGCGCAGTGCGGCCGACGCAGTCACCCCCAGATCACGCTCGAAGCGGGCCTCGACGTCGGCGACCAAGGCCACCGCCGCGTTGGTCGCCCCGGATGCGATGAGCGACTGCACTAACAGGATCTGCGTGCCTTCGTCGTACGGCGCGCGCCGTGCTGCGATGTCGGCCAACCGAAGCGCCACCTGATGATCGCTGCGAGACAACGCAGAAACGACATGATCGTGCAGGATGGCATCGACGCGGGCAGCGACCTGTTGGCGCGCCACGAGTAGCCAGATCTCGAACTCCGGGCCGCTGGGCGGGTTGATGCCGTCGAGCAACTCTCCCAGCGCGTCGGGGTCGAGCACTCCATTGGCCAAGGAGACGACATCGACGGTGACGCCGAGGGGCAACTCGCATGACACGGGGTCGCCGGTGAAGAGATCGGCGATGCCGAGTGCCTTGCGCAGACTAGCCAGTGTCCACCGCAGACTGCCCAACGGGTCGACAGCATCGGGGAAGAGTTCGGCGCTCAACTCACGCCGGGTCGGCGGACGCTCCGCCAACACGAGCCGCCCCAGCAACGCCCACGGCTTCTGACCGCGCACGTCCATCGGCGTGCCGTCGTCGTCGACGATGCTCGGCCGTCCCAGCAGTCGTACGTGCATTGCTGTCAGCCTCTCACACGGTCGACGTTCATCGACTCAGTCGACCAGACGACCGTGTGCGGCGGCGTGTGCGGCACTCGTCCACAGCACCCTCGGGTCTGCACACGCGCTCGGTCGACCCTGTGTTGGGCCGACCATCCGGGCCGGTCCCGCAACACGAGGAGACAGCAATGCCCCAGTTCATCATCGAGCGCAACATCGACGGCGCGAGCAACCTGACCCCCGACGAGTTGGCCGATATCGCTACCGGGTCGTGTGCAGTGGTCGACGGTCTCGGCGTGCCGTATCGCTGGGTCACCAGCTACGTCGCCGGCGACAAGATCTACTGCGTCCACGAGACCGACGACGCCGAGACCATCCGTGAGCATGCGCGCCGCGGTGGCTTCCCGGCCGATGTCGTCTCCGTTGTCAGCGCCCAGATCGGTCCTGAGACGGCTCGCTGAGCCTCGGCGGCCGTTGGGCCGCGGTGCAGGTCAGTCCCAGCGGAATGTGGCGGCGGCGATGGCGGGCATCGCCGCCGCCCAGATGCTGAGCACGATCCAGCTGCTGGCGGGCTGCGTGCCCACTCCGCCCAGGGCGTCGCGCAGTACGTCGGCAAGGGCGCCTGACGGCAGGGCGTGGGCGACCTGGCGGATGCCGTTGGGCAGCTTGCTGAACGGGATGACCATGCCGCCCAGCAACAACAGCACCAGGTAGAGACCGTTCTGCGCGGCGAGGTTGATCTCGCCGCGCAGGCGGCCGGCCAAGGTGAGGCCGATGCCGGCGAAGGCCATGGTGCCCATCAACACCGCACACACAGCCAGCGGCCAGTTCGGGGCGGTGGGCGACCAGCCGAGGGCGTAGGCGACCGGGACGATGATGGCGAACTGCACCAGCTCGACCACGGCGACCGATGCGATCTTCGCAGCGATGAGTCGGGGCCGACCGAGCGGCGTGGTGGCCAGCCGCTTCAGCACGTGGTAGCTGCGCTCGAAGCCGGTGCCGATGCCCAGGCTGACCATCGCAGTGCTCATCACCGCGAGCGCCAGGATGCCGGGTGCGAGAAAGTCGACCGGGTCGTCGGTGCCCGTGGGCAGCACATCGACCAGGCTGAAGAACACGAGCAGCAGCACCGGGATGCCCAGGGTGAGCAGCAGTTGCTCGCCGTTCCGCAGCGTGAGCATCACCTCGGTGCGCAGTTGCGCGGTGAAGCGCTTCACGCCGCACCGTCCGTGTGGGTGGTGTCGGCGGCCGGTGTGGTGAGGCGTCGGAACACGTCCTCCAGCCGCTGGCTACCGGCGCGCAGGTCGGTGAGCGGGTGGCCGTGCTCGGCCAACCACGCAGTGAGCTGGGCCATCAGGCGCGGGTGCGGCGGTGCGTCGATGACGTACTCGTCGGCGCCCACCTGGCTCGCGATCATGCCGATCTCGGCGGCGAGCGAGGCAAGGTCGAGGTCGGGCGAGCTGCGGAAGCGGATCTCGTCGTGCCCCTTGCGTAGCTCGTCGAGGGTGCCGTCGGCGATCACCTGGCCGCCGTCGAAGATGACCACGCGGTCGGCGATGCGTTCGGCCTCGTCGAGCTCATGCGTGGCGAGCACGACGGCGCACCCACCCTCGGCGAGGGTGCGGATGATGCCGCGGATGGTGTCGCGCCCGTTCACGTCAACGCCCGACGTGGGCTCGTCGAGGAACGCGACTTCGGGCTTCGCTGCGAGTGCGAGCGCGAGCGACAGGCGCTGCTTCTCGCCACCCGACAATCGTCGCCATGTGGCCTTCGACCGCGAGGCGAGCCCGACCTGCTCGACCAGTTCGACTGCATCGGCACCCTTGCCGTACAGCGTGCAGTAGTGGCGCACGGTGTCGAGCACACGGGCGCTGGGGTACACCCCGCCTTCCTGCAGCATCACGCCGATGCGCTCGCCCAGCTGCCGCTGGTGGGTGGCGGGGTCGAGGCCCAGCACACGGACGGTGCCGGCGGTGGCCTTCCGATACCCCTCGCAGACCTCGATGGTGCTGGTCTTGCCAGCGCCGTTCGGGCCCAGCACGGCGGTGACCATGCCGGCTTCGGCGCTGAACGACACGCCGCGCACGGCCTCCAGGTCGCCGTAGCGCACCACCAGTCCATTCACCTCGACCGCTGCCACGAGCATCGACGCTACCGCCCTGGGCGATCTCCCATGACTTCGGTGGGGGTGCGCCACTAGCCTGCAGAGCGTGATCGACGTCCGACTCCTGCGCCAGGACCCCGAAGGTGTGCGTGCCGCTCTGGCACGCCGCAACAAGCCCGAGCTGCTCGAGCAGTTGGCCGAGGCCATCTCGCTGGAGGGTCAGGCCCGCGAACTGCAGTCGCAGCGCGACACTCTGCGCGCCGAGATCAACGACCTGTCGAAGCAGGTTGGCCAGGCGCGCAAGGATGGCAACGCCGAAGCCGCTGAAGCCCTCCAGGTGAAGAGCCGCGAGATGGGCGACCGTGAGCGGGTGCTTGCCGGCCAGGCCGATGATCTCGCGTCGGCGCTGCGCGAGCTGTTGCTGCGCATTCCGAACCTGCCGCACCCCGATGCTCCCGACGGCCGGGACGACCATGACAACCCGGTCATCGTCGGCCCCAACAACATGCCCGCCGAGTTCGCCGACCACCAGCGTGTGCCCCACTGGGAAACGGCGGTGGCCTTGGGCATTCTCGACAACGAGCGCGCCACGAAGATCAGCGGCGCCATGTTCACGATGCAGCGCGGCGCCGGGGCAACCCTTGCTCGCGCACTGTGCCAGTACGCACTCGACATGAACGCCGATGCGTTCGAAGAAATTCGTCCGCCGTCGCTGGTCACCACCGCCACCCTCACGGCGACGGGTCAGCTGCCGAAGTTCGCCGATGACGCCTACGCCATCGAGCGCGACGACCTGTGGGCCATCCCCACCGCCGAAGTGCCGCTCACCAGCATCTACGCCGGTGAAGTGCTCGACGAGGCCGAACTGCCGAAGCGGATGATGGCGCACACCTCGTGCTACCGACGCGAAGCGGGCTCGGCGGGCCGCGATACGCGCGGCATGCTGCGTGCGCACGAGTTCGACAAGGTGGAAATCCTCGCCGTGTCCACGCCCGAGCAGGGTCCGGCCATGCTGCAGGAGATCGTGGATCGCGCCGAGCGGCTCATCAGCGGTCTCGGTCTGCCGTATCGCATCATCGAGATCTGCACGGGCGATATGGGCCAGAGCCATCACCGCAGCTTCGACATCGAGGTGTATGCGCCTGGCTGCGACAACTGGCTCGAGGTCAGCTCGTGCAGTTGGTTCAGCGACTATCAGGCGCGCCGCGGCGACATCCGCTTCAAGAAGGCGGGCGAGAAGGGCACCACCATCGCCAACACCTTGAACGGCTCGGCACTTGCCGTACCGCGAGTGTGGGCAGCGATCATGGAGAACTATCGCCAGGCCGACGGCAGCGTGGTCGTGCCGGAGGCCCTGCGTCGCTACATGCGTGGGCTCGAGGTCATCACACCGTCATGACCGGCGACGCGCACGATGTCGCCGCCGAGTTGGCGGGCCGGCGCAAGGACTACGAGACCGCGGGTCTCGACATCGCCGATGTGCTGCCCGACCCGATGGCGCAGTGGCACCGTTGGTACGGCGAGGCCAGCGAGGGTGGCTGCGTCGAGCCGAATGCGTTCGTGCTGGGCACCATCGACGGTGAGGGTTGGCCGCAGTCGCGCTACCTGCTGGTGCGCGGTGCCGACGAGCGAGGGTTCACGTTCTTCACGAACTACAACTCCGCCAAGAGTCGGCAGATGGCTGAGGAAGGCCGAGCCTCGATGCTCTTCACTTGGCTGCAGTTGCATCGCCAGGTGCGTGTGGTGGGCGAAGTGGAGCGAGTTCCGGATGCCGAGAGCGACGAGTACTTCGGCTCGCGGCCGCGCGGTTCGCAGATCGGTGCATGGTCGTCGCCCCAGTCGGAGGTCATTCCCGATCGCCTGTGGCTCGAACAGCGGGTGGAACAGATGGCCGCAACCTTCGGCGATGACGCCGTGCCTCGTCCGGCCTTTTGGGGTGGCTGGCTGCTGAAGCCGCGCCGTTTCGAGTTCTGGCAAGGCCGCCCCAGCCGTCTCCACGATCGGGTGGCGTACTCGCTGCTCGGTGCCGGCGATGGCGACAGCTGGCAGATCGACCGTCTGTCGCCGTAGCGCTTACGCAGTGGGCCAGGTGGTGGCCGCAGCAACGAGGCCATCGATGAGGGCCTGTGTGTGCGGTACCAGACCGGGTCCCTCCCAGTCGCGCCAGATGGGGCTGCGGCCGCGCACGCGTGGCGGCAACTCGATCTGCACACCCTGATGGCGCGGCAAGTTCACCGGGTTGCGGTGGTGTAACCCGCGCAGTTCTTTGGGCATTGCGTCGAGATCGGTCTCCAGGGTGTACTCGGGGAGCGTCAGGCGCAGATGGCCGGCGACGTGCTCGGCGAGTTCGCGGTTCTGTCCACCCAGGAGCAGCGTGGTCCACATGTGATGGCGGCCGAACCCGTGAATGGTGATCACCACCTGCACGTGATCGACGAACTGCTGGAGGGCGGGCGACTCTTCGGGGGCCACCTTGTGCGACGGGATGTGCCGGTTGAAGTGCGTCGGCTGCACCACTGCGTAGTAACTGGCCCCCGAGCGATCGGCAGCCGCCTCGGCGACGACGTCGGTCATCTCCTCCAACGAACCGCCGTGGTACGCCATGAAGCCGACGGGCCCGCGCAGCACCAACCGCTCCTCGACGCCATCGACGGCGAGCAGGTCACGAAACGGTGTGGCTGATGTCATCCTGGTCGGACAGTTCGGAGTTCTGCGAGCGGTTGCGTTCCCGCATCATCGCGTACGCGACACCCGCCACGATGACCCCACCGAGCACGAGGGCCACGAGTTGCCAGTTGCCGTTCAGCCAGTTCTGCACTCGCTGCTGCAGTCCGTCGATGGCATCCGTGATGGGGTCGCTCTCCTCGCGCACGTCGCGCCAGTAGAAGTACCAGATGAGATAGGCGCCCGACAGCAGCACGAATGCGCCGGACACCATCTCGACGTACTGCATCTTGGTCTTCAGCCAGCGAACGAAGCCGGCGTTCGCCGCCGCCAGAGCGAGGGTGAGAGAGATGACCACCACCGCCATGCCGAGCGCGTACATGACCACGTTGGCCACGCCAGCCCAGTAGCCCTTGTTGGCGCCGGTGGAGAACAGCGTGCTCATGAAGAGGGGCAGCGTGCAGCCCAGCGACGCCACTGCGTACGCCACGCCGTAGAGGAACATGGACCGCAGCGTGCGGTCGCGGTCGCCGGTCTTCACCTGCATCGTGCCGATGGGCAGCTTGTAGCCGAAGAGCATGGCGATGCCGAGAATGACGAACAGGATGCCGATGACCAGCGTTGCGTACTGCGCATTGTCGAGCAGGCTCTGCGTCCAGAACTGGGTGACGGCACCGATGGCGAAGAAGACGGCGAGGAACCCACTCGAGACCATCGTGCCCACGTACAGCGCGCGGCTGATGGGCGCCCGATGGGTTTCACCGTCGGCCACGCTCACACCGAGGAAGTACATGAGGTACGTGGGCAGCAGCACGAAGCCGCACGGGTTGATGGATGCCACCAGACCGCGGATGAAACTCAACGACAGGTTCACAGCAGATGGTCCTCGATGAGTTGGGTGAGCTTGGCTTCGTCGAGCTGTCCGGTCTGCTGCACGATGGTGCCGTCCGGGGCCACGAAGAGGGTGACGGGAAACGCAGCGATACCGACCTCGGCGACGAACTCACCGTTGCCGTCGTAGAGCAGTTCGTACTGCACGCCCTTGTCGCGGGCGAATTGCTCCTCGCGGTCGCTGGGCGGGAGGTAGTCGACGCCGATGAAGCGCACGCGGTCGCCGTACACCTGCTGCACCTTGGCGAAGTCGGGGAGTTCCTTCTTGCAGGGGCCGCAGGTGGAGCCCCATACGTTGATCACCATCGGATCGCCGAGCAACTCGGAGGTACGTATGTCGTCGCCAGCGAGCGTCTGGATGGTCGCCTCCGGCAGCGGCGTTCCTTCCACCAAGTCGTTGGTGGGGATGCCACTGGGCTGCGCGACCGTGACGTTGGGGTCGAGGACGGCGATGTCGTCGCTCTGGTCGTTGCTGCGGGCGATGATCAACCCGATGGCGACCGAGGCGACAGCGGACACGATCAGCGAACCGATCAGCAACCGCGGGCGCACCTTCATCTGGACCACGTTATCGGCGGCCCGCAATGAGAACCGTGCGACCCCTGCCGTCACCGGGGGGTGCGACGGCAGGGGTCGGGGTTTGCAGCCGGAGGGTCGTCGAACGTTGCCTCCGACCGGCGATGGTGATGGGATCAGGCGACGCGGTGATCGCGGAGGTAGTGCGGCGGCAACGGCACTTCGTCGATGACGACGGCCGGGCGCGGGTGCTTGGGCGGCCGACCACGCGGCCGCTTGTTCACCACGATGCGGCCGTTCTCGATGAGTTCGCCGCCCCACACGCCCCACGGCTCGGCCCGCTCGATGGCGCCATCACGGCAGGTGGCAGCGAGTGCGCACTTGCCACAGATCGCCTTGGCGCGGGCGATGTCGAGCGGGGTGTCCGAGAAGAACAGGTGGGTGAGGGTGCCGTTGCCGTCGGCGCAGCGCGGGCTGGCCACGCGTGCGGCCATCGGCTCGACGAGTTCGTCGAACGTGGTCTGGATGTCGTTGTCGTTCAGCGTGTACATGTTCAGGGTTCCTCTCGGACTGCAAGGAGGGTGGGGAAAAACGAAAAGGCCGCCGGGATCTGTGATCCCGACGGCCTCGGCGGCACTTGCGACGTTCGTTACGTCGATGCCATCCCGAGGTGTCGGGCGGAGCGCTTGGTAGCGGCCTTGGTGGACTTGAGTCCTGCATTGGATGCAGTGGTCATGGATGCCACATTGGCCATAGTGCGCCACTGGAAGCAGTTGCCGAAGCCCGCGAACGGACGCGCGGCAACGGCCACGTGGGCCTGATGCTGAGCGAAGACCGTGCGTTCCATCGGTTCCGAAACCTTCCTTGGTGTCATCGACACACCGCTGCTGCGGACGTGTCGTGGTCTAGGCAACCACGTTCCTGGAACCGCTGCAACCGAATTATTCGGAAATCGTCGCTTCGGCAACCACTGAGGGGGCGACCGGGACGAACACGTGCTCGCGGTAGTGGCGCAGTTCGTTCACGCTTTCGCGGATGTCGTCGAGCGCGCGATGGGTGCCCTGCTTGCCGCGGATGCTGTTCAGTACGGGCGGATACCAGCGGCGGACGAGCTCCTTGATGCTGCTCACATCGACGCTGCGGTAGTGCAGGTACAACTCGATCTCGGGCAGGTAGGCGTCGAGGAATCGGCGATCCATGCCGATCGAGTTGCCGCACAGCGGGACCGAACGCGGCAGCGGAACGTGCTCCTTGATGAACGCCAGGGTTTGAGCGCCGGCATCTTCGAGCGTGATCGTGGACGCACGGATCTGATCCAGCAACCCGCTCTTGGTGTGCATCTCGACCACGACGGGTTCCATCAGCGCCAGCTGCTCGTCGGTGGCGTGCACCACGAGGTCGGGGCCCTCGGCCACGATGTTGAGATCGTCGTCGGTGATGATCGTGGCGATCTCCACGATGACGTTCTTGGCCGGGTCGAGGCCCGTCATCTCGAGATCCATCCACACCAGCACGAGGATGAGGTTAGGCGACGGATACGGTTCCGGGCGTATGAGCGATCAGGACATCCCCATCCGCCCTGCTGCGACGGTGATGCTGCTGCGCGACACCGACGCCGGTCTCGAGGTGTTCATGCTGCGCCGAACGACCGCGGCGGTGTTCGCCGCCGGCATGTACGTGTTCCCCGGTGGCAAGGTCGACCCCGCCGATGGCGACGGCGACGAGGCATTTGTGGTGGCCGCGATTCGTGAGTGCTACGAGGAATGCGGCGTACTGCTGGCGGTGGATGCTGCGGGCAACATGGTCGACGACGGGCATCCGGCTCTGGCGCATCGCGGCGCTGTCTACGACGGCACGGTGGATATGCGCGAACTCGCCCGCGAGCACGGCCTGCGCCTCGCCACCGATGCGTTGGCCTGGATGAGTCACTGGATCACGCCGAAGGGCGAGACCGCCCGCCGGTTCGACACTCGGTTCTTCGCCGCAGCGAGCCCGGTGGGGCAGTCGTCGTACCACGACGACAACGAGACCGTGGCCAGCATGTGGGTGCGACCTGCCGACGCAGTGGCGTCGTTCGAGCGAGGCGAACTGCAGCTCATGCCGCCCACCATCACCAACCTCCGCTTCCTGCAGGAGCACGCCGACGTGGCCTCTGCGATGGCGGCCTCGCGGGCGGTGGGCACACCTCCGTGCATCCTGCCGAAGATCAAGATGGTCGATGGTCGCATGGCAGGTATCGCCATGCCGGGCGACGCGGACTACGACTCGCTCGACTGAGCAGCGCGTTCGGCATCCTTCGCCGCAAGCGCCGCATCCACCATGCCGAGCATTCGGGCGCTGCAGCCGGCCATGTTCGTGGGTGGAGCGATGTCGTCGATGATGCGCCGGGCAATCGACCGGAACACGTCGGCTGCGGCGCCCGTGCCGTCGAGCGACACCGGGGTGCCGGCGTCGCCGCCCGCAGCGACCGATGGCTCCAACGGAACCTGACCCAACAGGGGCACGCCGATCTGGTCGGCCAACGCCTGTCCGCCGCCTTCGCCGAACAGGGCGTATGTCTGCCCGTGGTCGCAGGTGAACGAGCTCATGTTCTCGATGACACCGCTGACACGAAGGAAGCTGCGCCGGGCCATGTCGGCGGCACGTGCTGCCACCTTCTGGGCGGCCAGAGCGGGGGTGGTGACCACGAGTAGATCGGTGCGCGGCAGCATGCGGGCGAGCCCCATCTGCACGTCGCCGGTGCCGGGGGGCATGTCGATGAACAGGTAGTCGAGCTCACCCCAGTGCACGTCGCGGAGGAACTGCTCCACCGCCTTGGTGAGCATCAGGCCGCGCCACATCAGCGCCGTGTCTTCGCCCACGAGGAACCCGGTGCTGACCACCTTCAAGGTGCCCTGGGTGAGGCCGCGACCGACGGTGAGTTCGTTGGGAATGATCTTCGGCTTCTCGCTGCCTTCGACGGGCAGCGCTTCGAGAGGCTCGTCGATGCCCAGCAGGCGAGGCACGGAGAAGCCCCAGATGTCGGCGTCGAGGACGCCCACCGTGAAGCCCTGTGCCGCGACTGCCGCGGCCAGGTTCACCGTGACCGAACTCTTGCCGACACCACCCTTGCCACTGGCGATGGCCAATACTCGACACGACTGCGGAATCTCGGTGTCGGGGGCGTGCTCGCGAGCGTTCCAGCGAGCCTTCAGCATTACTTCGCTGCGCTCCTCGCTGTTCATCTCGCCCCACTCGATGCGCACGTCGGTGACGCCGGGGTGCAAGGCCACCCGACTCTCCACGTCCTTCTTGATCTGCGCTCGGAGGGGGCATCCGCCGATGGTGAGCTTCACCGTGACCACGACAGCGCCCAGCGGGCTGATCTGCACGTCGGGCACCATGCCCAGGCTCACGATGTCGGCACCCAATTCGGGGTCGATGACGGCCCTGAGCAGGGAGAACACGTCGTCGGCACTCGGCGCAGCCGTAGCACTGGATGCAGCGGTGGGCTCGACGGGAATCACGAAGTCCATGCTACGGTAATTCGGGTTACACTGCCCGTTCGAAGACCCGTACGGTCCGTCGTTCCAGGAGGACGTTCTTGTGATCACGCTCACCGACACCGCTGCTCGCAAGGTGAAGGAATTGCTCGAGGCTGAAGGCGCCACCGACCTCGCCCTGCGCGTGGCCGTGCGCCCCGGCGGCTGCAGTGGTTTCTCCTACGAGATGTTCTTCGACGGCGACTTCGCCGCCGACGACGAGAAGGCCATCTTCGGCCCCACCGATGGTCCGGTGCAGGTCGTGGTGGATGCCGC
>CANHST010000076.1 GCA_947463235.1 Acidimicrobiaceae bacterium | reverse complement strand
GCGGCCGATAGAGAGATGACCCTCTGACGCCCGGAAACGCATGCCCACACAGTCCGACATCACCCACCTGCTTCGCCGAACCGAGTTCGTCGCCAGGCCGGCGCGCGTGACGGCACTGATGGCGAAGCCGTCGCTGGCGGCGGCGGTGGCCGACATTCTCGCTGTGCCCACCAACCCGGGAACCGCGACCATCTCCCCCGACACCGAGGCCGCCAAGGGCAGCCAGTTGGTCGCGTACTGGCTCGACCGCATGGCCTTCGGCCCCAAGCCGATGCAGGAGCACATGGCCCTGTTCTGGCACGGCCACTTCTGTTCGTCGCAGAAGAAGGTGGTCTACGCCGCTCCGATGCACGACCAGATCGATCTGTTCCGGCGTAACGGGCTTTCCGACTTCGGGACGCTCACCAAGCGCATAGCGGTACAACCCGCCATGCTGCGCTACCTCGACAACGCGAAGAACAAGGCGACCTCGCCGAATCAGAACTTCGCCCGCGAACTCATGGAACTGTTCGTACTGGGCGTGGGCAACTACAGCGAGGCCGACGTGGAAGCCAGCACCTTGGCCTGGAGTGGCCACGCACTCGACACGTCCGCACCGGGCCGTATGACGTACCTCTGGCGCGCCGATTGGCACAACGGCAATCCGAAGCAATTCCTCGGCCGCACCATCAACACCGGCACGAATGCCACACGCCACGCCTTCGACACCATCGACGTGATGCTGGGCAACGGCATCGTGCCCGCTAATGCGAAGACAGCAGCGAACCGAGGCCGCGCCACCCGACAGGTCGCTGCCGATTTCATCTCACGCAAGCTGTGGGCCGAGTTCGCCGGCACCTCCCCGCCCGCCGCCGTGATTGCAGCGATGCGCGCAACCGCTCTCGCCACGAACTTCTCCATCAAGCCATGGGTCACCACCATGCTGACGCGACCCGAGTTTTACGCCGCCGACGTGAAAGTCGGTCTGGTGCGGTCGCCGGTCGCCTACGCCGTTGCGCTACTTGCAGCGACAGGGCAGCACGGCGACGCAGTGTCCACACGCCATCTGCAGGCCGCTGGCCAACGCCCGCTGTACCCGCCCGATGTGAGCGGGTGGAAGACGAATCGCTACTGGGTGAACGCTGGTGCAATGGCCGCCCGCGCCGCCATTGCCACTGCCGTCTCCACACGTGCGCAGCTCGGCTACTGGAACGGTGACGGCCTCATTCATCTGGCGGGCGGCACGCTGTCGCACACCGAGGTCACACGCACCTACGCCGATCGGCCGGCCGACCTAGTTCGGCGCATCCTGTCGCTGATGCACGTGAAGGTGGCCGCCCCCACGTTCACCGCGCTGGTGAACTACGCAACCGCCATCACCCCACCTGAGCGCAACCAGCTCGTGCGGCTCATTCTCACCTGCCCCGACATGCACCTGGCATAGAAGGCACCATGCTCCACTCCGACATCTCCACCGCCGACGCACTCGCCCACCTGCACACCGCAGAGCCCAACGACGCGGCCTCGCTCGATCGTCGGCGATTCCTTCGCCTGCTCGGCCTCGGGCTTGGTGCGGGCATGGCCGGTTCGATGCTCGGCTCGCCGTTACTCGACCAACTCATGCCCGGGCACGACCCTGCAGCCTGGGCGGCCGGTCCCATCGGGGCGCACGACGGAATTCTGGTGCTCATCGGCATGTACGGCGGCAACGATGGTCTGAACAGCGTGGTGCCCATCACCGACAGCGCCTACTACCACCAGCGCGGTTCGCTCGCCATCGCCAACACAGCCGCCCTGCCGATTGACGCCACCACCGGCCTGCATCCGAACCTCACCGAGTTCAAACGGCAGTGGAACCTCGGGCAACTGGCCATCGTGGAGGGCATCGGGTACGCGAACCCCGACCTGTCGCACTTCAACTCCATCGCGTACTGGATGTCGGGCCGACCCAACACGGCGTCCTCCACCGGTTGGATCGGCCGTTGGCTCGACGGTCACCTCGCAGGCGCACGCGATCTGTTCGCCGCAGCGCACATCGGCGACTCGGTGCCACTCACCATGGTGGGGGCCGTGTCGCGCGGCACCTCCGTGCCCGCCAGCGCACCGACGTTCGGCGCCGACGCCACCCCGGCTGATCTGCATCGTTCTCGCGCCATCCGAGCAATGAAAACCACCAACCAGGGCACGTGGCACAACCTGGTCTCGTCGGCGCTCGTGGATGCCCTGGATGTGGGCAAGACGTTGGCGCCCGTCATCCCTGCCACCGGCATGGCCGCCGGTCCGCTGTCGTCGCAACTGGAAGTTGCCGCCCGCATGATCAATGCGAACCTCGGGTTCCGCGTACTCAGCACGAGCCTGAACGACTTCGATCACCACGCCGACCATCGCACCGAACACGCCGCCCGCATGACCGAACTCAACGACGGGGTACGGCGCTTCTTCGAGGTGCTGAATCCTGCATGGGCGCACCGAGTCACGGTGGCCACGTTCTCCGAGTTCGGTCGCACTTCGTGGGCCAACGAGAGCCTCGGCACCGACCACGGAACGGCGGCACCGCAGTTCGTCATCGGCCCCAATGTGCAGGGCGGCCGCTACGGCCAGCGACCGACGATTGCGGGACTGGCTCGTTGGGAACGGATGGCCCATCACGTGGACTATCGCTCGTACTACGCATCGCTGCTCGACGGCTGGATGGGCGGTGGCTCCACCGACGTGCTCGGGGGCAGCTTCGCCAACCTCGGCCTCTTCCGCAGCGGCCCCGGCCAGATCTGAACTCATTCCCGGGCGGCGTGGAGGAGTCCCGCCAAATGGGTGTACTTTCAAGGAATGAGCCAAGACGTCATCGATCGCATCACCAACCTCGTGAACCAGTTCGACGCTCGCGTCAGCGCCGCACCGGCCGACAGCTGGGGCAACCCCGCCCCGTGCGAGGGCTGGACCGCCGCCGACGTGGTGGGCCATGTCGCAGGGTCCGCCGCTGGTCTGGTCGCAGCGCTCACCGGCTCCGAGCCGCTTCAGTTCGATGCCAGCGACCCGGCGGGCAGCTGGGCCCCGGTGCGTGATGCTCTGCTGAGCACCGTGCGCACTGCCGACCTCAGCACCAGCGTGCCCGGGCCGTTCGGCCCGCAGCCCGCCGAGCAGCTCGTCGGTCGGCTGATGTGCAACGACGTGCTCGTGCACACCTGGGACCTTGCTCGCGCCGTGGGCGGCGACGAAACCCTCGATGCCGACGCAGTCGCCGGTGCGTACAGCGGTCTGAAGCCGATGGATGAAATGATCCGCATGCCCGGCGTATTCGGCGCGAAGATCGAGCCCGCCGAGGGCGACGACCTGCAGACCGAGTTCTTGAAGTTCCTCGGCCGCGCTGTCTGAAGTTCGCCTTCAGCCGCCCGCGGCAAACACTCGCACGGCCACCACTACGGTGATGAGCATGCGAGTGGGCACTCGATTCATTCTGGCGACGAGCGTGCTGACGCTGGCCGCTTGCACCACCACGTCGGGCGTCTCGGTCACCGAGCGCGCCGCCACCGTGGGCACCAGCGGCACAGGTGGCTCCACCGGCACAACGTCACCGAGCACCATTGCGCCAGGCCAACCGGTCGGTCAACTGAGCTGGGCCGGCTGCAACGACGAGGCCGTCTCCGACCCGACGCTGCAGTGCGCGACGCTCACCGTGCCGCTGGACCACAGCGATCCGGCGAGCGACACCATCGAACTCGCGCTCGTGAAGGTGCCGGCCAGTGGCACCCGCGAAGGTGCCGTGCTGTTCAACCCCGGTGGACCCGGCGGCTCGGGGTTCGACCCCATCGCCTCCAGCGGCACCGTGATCCAACAGCAACTCGGCATCGATCGCTTCGACCTCATCGGCTTCGACCCCCGAGGCGTGGATCGCAGCAACGGCATCCGCTGCGTCGACGACGCCTTCATGGAAGCCCACCTGTATCTCGACGACACCCCCGACACGCCCGACGAGCAGCGACTGCTCGACGAGAACGACCAGGGGTTCGTCGCCGGATGCAAGAAGGCATACGGCGACACCCTGCGCTTCTATTCCACCGAGGCCACCGCTCGAGATATGGACCTCATTCGTGCGGCGTTGGGCGACGACCAGATCAGCTACCTCGGCATCAGCTACGGCACCTACCTCGGTGCCGTGTATGCCACCCTGTTCCCCGACCGGGTGCGAGCGATGGTGCTCGACAGCGCCTATGAGCCCAACGGCGACACCACCGACCAGCAGTACCTCACCCAGATCGTGGGTTTCGAAGGCGCCTTCAACGACTGGGCCGCATGGTGCAAGGGCAACACCGAGTGCCCATTCGATGCAGCCGACGTGGGTGCCAGGTGGGATGCCTTGCAGACGGCGCTCGACGAGACGCCACTCACCGTGGACGGCCGCACCGTGAATCAGTCCACGTTGCAGACCGCCACCAGTGCAGCGCTCTACAGCCCCACCGACTGGCCGGTGCTGGCCGACGCACTCGCCAAAGCCGAACAGGGCGACGGCGCCGGCATCCTGTCGCTCGCCGACTCCTACGAAGGCCGCAACGCCGACGGCACATTCGACACGCTGTTCCAGAGCATCGGCATCATCGAATGCGCGAGCGGCATCGAGCAGCAACCTCCCGCCGACGCCGAGGCCCTCCTGGCCAAGATCAAGGCCCAGGCACCGCGCTTCGGTGGCGACACCACCCTCGCCGACCTCACCGACACCACGGGCCAATGTTCCGACCTGATGCCGAAGCAGCAACCGGTGCAACTCGACTATGCGGGCGACGGGCCCATCGTGGTGATCGGCGGCGCCAACGACCCCGCGACACCCATCCGCTGGGCGAAGGAGATGACGGCCGCGCTCGGTGCAAATGCCCGCATGGTCACCTTCACCGGCGAAGGTCATGGCCAACTGCTCTCCAGCAACTGCATCACCACCATCGAGGGCTCCCTGCTCGCCGATCTACAACTGCCCGACGCCGACACCACGTGCGACCCCGACCCGGTGGTGGCGAAGCCCGACTGGTGGAGCGAACTTCCCACGGTGGCCGACCAGCAACCACTGGAGCTACCGGCCGTGAAGGCGGCGCTCGGCCTGAGCGACACGCTCGGTTATGGCGAAACCCGCGTGACCTCGATGAGCGGCGCCGAGGCCGACCAGGCGTGGAACGACGCGCTCACCGCAGCGGGGTTCAGCGACGTGGGAAGCCAAGACATCGGTATCGACGGCGTGAGTGACCACGCCTACCTGGCTCCGAACGGCGACCTTCTGCTGGTGCTGGCCCTCGACCCATCGGCGTTCGATACCAACGATCTCAACAGCGCCAAGAGCAGCGTGCCCCCCGACAAGAGCGTGGTGTTGCTGGCCTACGTGCCGCAGTAGGCGACTCAGGCCACCCGCCGCACCGGAACCGTCGGCGTGGTGTGCGACGACGGCGACAACGGGTCGCCACCCACCACCTTCCAGAGTTCGGTGCGCAGACGATCGGCGTGCGGCGGTTGCAGACCGTTGGCGGCGACCACCCCTTCGATCATGTCGCCCAACACCGCCATCCAAGGGCGGCCCTTCAGCTGCACCGACACCACCACACCCTTGGGATGCCGGCGAATGGACCGGTCGACCCCCACGATGCGCGGTGGGCACCGGAAACTGGGCGACACCAGGCCACGACGACGAGCTTCACGACCCAGCTGGCGGGCGGCGTGAGCAAAGTCGAGTGTGGTCTGGTTGGCGGGCTGGACTGGCATAGCTGCATGGTGCCAGAGGGGTGTCACACACTTCCTGTGACACCCCCTCGGTAATGTCGGGGCCGATGCAGGAGCCCGTCGCACTCACCCCCACGCAGGAACGCACTCTGGCGCTGCTGCGTCGCTCGCCCGAGCCGGTGGAGTTCGACGAAGCGTTCATCGACCACCTGTTGCATCACGCCACCACCGCGGTCGCCGCGCTGTCAGCCCGCTTGCAGGGCGAGGGCGTGTGGGTGAGCAAGGGGTTCCTGGCCAAGGTGCACGGCTGCGAGGTTCGGCACCTGGCTCCCGACGACTTCGCCTGGAAGCCCTCCACCGCCGCCGGCTTCGTGGCCCACAAGGCCATCGAGTTGTCGTTGAACTGGCGCGGCGAGCCCCATCCGGCCCTTGTGGTGGATGAAGCGATGGCCCGCCTGGGCGACCAGGCCGACAACCGTGGTGCCTACGTCGGCGGCCTGTCCGACGGCGAGTTCGCCGAGTTGCGCAGCCGCGCCATCGACCGCACCACGAAGTTCCTCCAAGACTTCCCTCCCCTGCCCGTCGGGTCGCAACCGGTACTGGAGGCCTCATCGCGATGGAAGCCACCCGGCACCATCGAGTTCGGCGGCAAGGTGGATCTCGTGGTCGGCAAGCCGGTGGGCCGCGAGAGCCGGCTGCTCATCATCGACTTCAAGACCGGCGGCCATGCGCCTCATCACCGCGACGACCTTCGCTTCTACGCCCTCGTACAAACCCTGCGGCAGGCGGTGCCGCCGCGAAAGGTGGTCACGTACTACCTCGACTACTCCGACAGTGATGCCGAAGACGTCACCGAGGGCATGCTGCAGTCGGCCCTACACCGCACGCTCGAAGGCGTCGAACGCCACATCGAACTCACCGCGGAAGGACGCCAGCCGGAAAAGCGAGTCGGCTTCGCGTGTCGCTGGTGCCCGCTGCAGGACGACTGCGCGGAAGGCCGGGCGTTCCTGCGCGGCCACGACGACCCCGATATCGACCCCTGACCCCGCGGCGGAGTCGCCAGCAGATCAGCTGATGACGTGCACTTCGTCGCCGACGGCGAGCCAGTCCCAGATCTTCACCGAGTCGTCGTACTTCACCCGGATGCAGCCGTGGGAGTCGCCGAAGCGCTCGGGCGTGCCGACGCTGTCGAGCGGTTGCACGAGGTCGCCGTTGGGCAGCGTGGGGATGCTGTGGAACGCGATGCGAGCACCCTTGTACTTGCCCTTCGTGAACGCCACGAAATGCGTCATCTCGCTGTACTGGCCATCGAAGTTCGCACTCGACTTCATGTCTTTTGCATACACCGGATAGCGACCCGGGTCGGGCTGGCTCCTGGCCGTCGTGATGGGGAACTGATAGCTGATGGCACCGTTGTCGCACAGCGCGCCGCGCTGGTTCGCGCGATCGACGATCGCAGCGTGACCACTGGACGGGCAGTCGGCATCGGTGGCCGGCAACGGCCCGGCCGGGCCCGCCCATACACCCATCGCCTCGGCGGTCTGCTTGCCGGCGATGCCGTCGACATCCAGCGACTTGCTCGTCTGGTAGGCGCGCACTGCCTGGTCGGTGGCATCGTCGAAGGTGACATCGGCAGACGCCATCAGGCCGACGTTCGCCAGCTGCTGCTCGAGACAGGTCACCTCAGGGCCGGAGGATCCGAGTTGGAGTGCCGCCGTGATGGTGCAGCCAACCCCTCCGGCCGGAGCCACGGGAAGGGTGGTGACCACATCGCCGTCGGCCACATCGGTGGCGGCCTGCGTGGCATCGGTGGCTGCCACCACCGGTGCGGTGGCAGCAGGATCGGGCACGACAGAGGCAGGCGCCGACGTGGTTTCGGGGGCTGCCGCGGAGGACGAAGGGTCGTCGCGTTCCGCCAGTTGGGCCAGGCCCACCAGCACCAGCACACCCACGAGGGCGAGCACGAGTACCCGATAGCTACGCGACATGAGACGTCATCCTACGAGCGATGTAGCGGCTCAGGGGGTCATCAAGGCAAGCGGTAGGCCGAGGCCCACACCGGCGCGCACCGTGGCGATGAAACGACCCGGTTGCACGGCCGCCTTCGGCAGGCTCACCACGTCGGGGCCTAATCGGTCGCACACCCCGTGCAGGTCGGCCACGTTCCAGACGAAGCCCCACAACGACGCCGTGGGCGCCGTGACCCGCGGGCTCTCCACCACTTCCACGATCACCTCACCGAGGCGATGGAAGCCCTGACGGATGCCGGGGCCAGCATCGCGGATGCGCTTCAGAGGTGCACCCGTAGCCGCCTCGATGGCACCGCACGTGCGCTCGAGCGACGAGGTGTTCACCACCACGTGGTCGAACCCCACGATCTCGAGTGCGTTCGCAGCAACGGGCGGGTCGAACGGCTCCAGGTGAACGGTGACCAGACCATCGATGTTGGTGGACTGCGTGGTCGAATCAATCAGACCCCACGCGGCCAGACCCGCCTCGGCTTCCGACGGCGGCGGCTCGAACCGCAACCGAACCGAGCCAGCCTGTGCCACGCCGTTCACCACGGTGAGACCGATGCGCTGCCACGGCTCGATGGCCGAACGAATGACGAACTCTGCGACCCGGGCGCTCACACCAGGTGCTCCACACCGAGTTGCCAGCAGAAGAAGGCCAGTACGTCGGCGCCTTCCTTGACGCGCATCGCTGCCGGCTTGCCGACGCCGTGGCCTGCACGCCCGGCCTGCGACAACAGGATGGGGCGCTCGGCCTGCGATGAACTGGCGTGGGTGAGCAGCGCCGCCATCTTGCGCGCGTGGCACGGATCCACACGAGTGTCGCCCTCGGCGGTGGTGAACAGCACGGCCGGATATGCAGCGCCTTCGTGCACGTGGTGGTAGGGCGAATAGGCCCACACCCACGGGAACTCCTCGGCCACATCGGGGTCGCCGTACTCGTCGGTCCAGAGCCTGGCGATGAGGAACTGCGGGAATCGGATCATGTCGAGCAACGGCACCGCGCACCACACGGCGGGCGCCAGGTCGGGCCGCTGGGTGATGGCGGCACCCATCAGCAGACCACCGTTGCTGCCGCCGTGAATGGCCAGCAGATCGCGACGGGTGAAGCCTTCGGCCACCAACCAGTCGGCAGCGGCGTGGAAGTCGTCGAACACATGCTGCTTGTTGGCCCGCCGGCCGGCCTGATGCCACGACTCGCCGTACTCGTAGCCGCCGCGCAGTCCGGCGATGGCGTACACACCTCCCGCTGCGCACCATGCGGCCAGGTTCGGCATCCAGACCGGAGATTCGGCAATGGCGAAACCGCCGTAGCCGGTGAGGATGAGCGGCGTGTCGGCCGAGGGCACCACGTCGGCGCGGTGCGCCACGAACATGGGGATCTGGGTGCCGTCGAGCGAGGGGTAGAACACCTGCCGCACGGTGAGCGTTGGCAGCAACGACGGGTCGGTGGGCGTGCTCCAGGACTGCAGGCCGTAGGTGGCCGTGAAGCGCGACAGCCCGATGGGGGCACCGAACGTGCCGATGCCGATGAATGCCCGAGCCGATTCGCGATCGGTGTCGAAGCACACCACGCTGGCGGCGCCAAGGTCCACCACCGCCGCCATCTCACCGCCCGACAATGGGTACCGCTCGATGCGATCGATGGCGACCTCGCTGGCAACCACCAGCAGTTCGTCGCCGCACACCGCAGCACGACCCACCACCACATCGGGGCGTTCGGTCACCAACGTGGTCCACACATCCGGGGCATGCACGGAGGCGCTCACCACGCGACCGTTCGGGGCATCGCGGGTGGTGACGCCCACGAGAGTGTCGCCGTGCACGCTCAGGCCGGTCTGGGCCTCCACACCTTCCACCACCACCGACCAACGGCCCGTGCTGGTATCCAGCAAATGCACATCCACCTGCGACCAACCGACCATCAGGTGCACCAGCACCCAGCGACCATCGGCCGACACACTGACGTCGGGCCACGATTGTGCGGTGGGCAGACGGTCGAACACCACCTCGTCGGCCTCATGCGACGTGCCGAGACGATGGAAGCGGATGTGCCGGTGGTACTCGTCGCCCTCGGGGTACACGGCGTACCAGAAGCCACTGGCGTCGGGCATCCAGGCCACGCTGGCGGCCCGGGTATTGGGAATGCGTTCCGGGAGCACCTCAACGGTGGCAGTACGCATCACGTGCAGCACGCTGTTCTCGGTGCCGCCCTCGCTGAGCCCGTAGGCAACGAGCGCACCGTCGTGCGACGGGTGGAACCAGTCGATGGCCACAGCGCCGTCGGCGGCAAGGGTGGCGGGGTCGAGCAGGGTGCGGGCGGGCACCTCCTGGTGCACGGCGCTGCGCATCACCAGGGAGTACTGATCGGCGCCGGCCTGTCGTTCCACCACGAACAATCGGTCGCCCGCAGCCTGCGCGTCGAGCACCGTGGGCAGCGCCACGAGCGCGGAAAGGCGCTCGTGCCACGAACCCCACGTGGGGCGGACATCGAGCGCCTGTCGTGTTCTGAAATTGTGATCGGCAACCCATTCGGCCACGTCGGAGGACGATCCGTCCTCCAACCACCGATAGGGGTCGGGTACCTCGACGCCGTGATAGACGTCGACCTCGTCGCCGCGCCGGGTGGCGGGCGAAGGGGTCAGAGGTACGTCAGCCACGCCCCATGTTGGGACGCTTGCCGTGGTTCGCCTTGCTGCGGCGCAGGCGGGCCTTGCGCTTCTTGGTCTTCTTCGACATAGGGCTTCTACCCTACCGCCCGGCTCTCATCTCGCCAACGGAGCAGCGCAGGTAACGGCAACGTGTTGATCACTCGCTCCAGCGGCACGCCCGCTTCAGCGGCCCGATCGCACCCCAGCGGCTGCCATTCCAACTGCCCGGTGCTGTGTGCATCGCTGTCGATGGAGAACCAGCAGCCCAGGTCGATGGCCATTTTCAGCAACTCCATCGGCGGGTCGAGCCGTTCGGGACGGCAATTGATCTCCACCGCCGTGTGGTGCTGCGCACAGGCACCGAACACCGCCTCGGCGTCGAACTCGGAGGGGTCGCGCTTGCCGATCATGCGCCCGGTGCAGTGCCCGAGGATGTCGACGTGCGGGCTGCTCACGGCGGCGATCATCCGGGGTGTCATCTCGGCCGATGGCATCCGCAACTTGTTGTGCACGCTGGCCACCACGAGATCGAGCTGCGACAGCACCTCGGGACCGTGGTCGAGGCTGCCGTCCTCCAGAATGTCGACCTCGATACCGCTGAGGATGCGGAACGGAGCGAACCGCTCGTTCAGTTCGGCCACCACGCCCAGCTGTTCCGCCAGCCGTTCGGTACTCAGCCCGTGTGCAACGGTGAGCCGCGGCGAGTGATCGGTGAGCACCATGTACTCGTGGCCCAACGCCATGGCCATGCGGGCCATGGCTTCGATGGTGGCGCCACCATCGCTCCAGCGGCTGTGCAGGTGCAGGTCGCCACGCAGGGCATTGCGGTAGACGGCCCCACCCTCGGTGATCGGCACACGGGTGGTGGACTCCATGCGGTCGAGGTAGGTGGTCTCCCCCGCCAACGCCTCGGCCACCACGGTGGCCGAACTGGAGCCAATGCCATCGAGTTCGGTGAGGGTGCCCGCGGCCGCGCGCTGGGCGACCTCGTCGGCCGGCAATGAGCGCACCACGTCGAGCGCACGCACGAAGGCCTTGGCCTTGAAACCGGTGTCGCGCGCCCGGTCGAGGTAGTGCACCACTTGCTCGAGCGCTTCCACCGGGGTCATGCCCCGAGATTAGAGCGCGTATCTCCTCCCTGCGGGGCGAAATGTGCTCGACCAAGCCCGCGCCCCACCCGTTCCACCCCACCCAGGTTGGGTCCGTTTCGCGCCATATGTGGCACGCCTCGGACCCACGGGTCCGCAGTGAGCCAAATCTGGCGCACTTCCCACCCGTGGGTCCGGTTCATGCCACGCGACGCCGAACTCGTGAGCTGGGCTGAGCACGTCGCCACGCCACCCGGCGTCGTTTCGACGTGCCCGGTACGAAGCGCGGGTCAGCCTCTGCACCATCACGCCGGGGACACACGCATCAACGGGTGTTCGGCGAGGGACGGCGACGGAGGGTGCCGAGCAGACCAACACCACCGACCAGGAAAGCGGTGGCGATCTGCGACACCCATCCGTCGCCGCCTCCACCCGTGCGAGGCAGCGGGGGATGCGGTGCCGCTGTGGGCACGGGGGTGGAGGAAGGAGCCGCCGTGGTGGGCGGTAGCGCCAGCGCCGTGGTGCTGGTGGCCCGCACGGTGGTAGTGGCCGGCATCGTCGTGGTGGTGGCCGGCACGGTCGTCGTGGTGGCTGGCACGGTCGTCGTCGTGGTGGCCGACACGGACGTCGTCGCGCTGGTTGTCGTGGTGGTCGGCGGCGAGACGGTGGCGGTGGCGTGCAACACCGTGGGCGGGCCGGCCGACATCAGCACCTGCGCGCCGTTCGGGTTCGGGCTAGCCGGCACCCCGCGATACGCCCGCACGGCACCCGGTATCTCGACAGTGGCGGCCACGGTGGCAGTGCTCGGCGGCAGCCGCACCTCCACCGTGGCTCGCCCATCGGCACCCGTGGTGAGGGGATGCGACTCGTCGTCGCCACTCACGAGCACCTGCACCGACGCATCCGGCACCGGGGTATCGCCGGACGACAGCGACACACGCACCAGGCCGGTGGCGTCGACGGCCACCTGCAACTGCCACTCACCCGTGAACGCCGACGCCTCGGCGTCGAGTTGCTGCGCACGGGTCTGAAGGTCGGCACGCCCGCTGGCAGCGGCGAGCGTGCCGAGGCTGGGCACCAGCGGCGACGACGGTGTCGTACTGCGGTTCGAACCGGCTGCGTCGGCGGCGTAGAAGTGGAACACGGCCCATAGCCCGGCAGAGGTGAGCGCATCGAACGTGTCGCGATAGCGCCAGGCCAGATACGCCGACTTCCTGGCGCCGGCGTCGTTCGGCAGCACCACCGGCACCGAATGCGAGGGCATGTCGATGGTGGGGTGGGTGCCGCGGTTGAACGTGCACCAGCCCTTGCGGAACTGGCCCTGCTGGTCAATGAACAGCCACTGCCCCGCCCAGATCGGCGACGGTGAGTGCGCCACGCCGGCGGTGTGGAACTGGATGGCCATGCCGGCGCAGCGGTAGTCGCCCGAGGCGTCTGCGCTGCCGTCGAAGCTGGTGTGC
>CANHST010000075.1 GCA_947463235.1 Acidimicrobiaceae bacterium | reverse complement strand
GTGGGCAGTTCTTCCACCAGTGAGTTCCATGCCTCGCATGCGGCACAGCGCCCCGCCCACTTCGGTGTGGTGGTGCCGCATTCGCTGCATCGGTAGACGAGTCGCATCTTGGTCATGCGCCGCACCGTACGGAAGGGGTGTGACAGGGTTGGCCTGGCGGGCATGGACAGGGGACAGTGGCCGACGGATGCGTACGATGTGTGTCGATGGCGGCATCCTCAGAGACTCACGACGCGCGGCCGCCGACCGGCTCGACGGTCGCCCCTGTCGCCGACGGCAACGAGGTGGCGCGACGGTCGTCGGCGCTCTTGCTCTCCGTGGCGGTGATGGGTCTCGGCGGCTTGGCGTTCAACGCCATCGCTGCGCATTTGGTGGACACCGACGAGTTCGGCATCCAGGCATCCCTGTTCTTCTGGGTCACCTTGGTGAATCAACTGACGTCGATGGGATTGCCGGTGGCGGTTGCTCGCCTCTCTCGGTATTCCCACACGTTGTCCGAGCGCCCCCTGCTCCTGTGGTCGTTCCTCTACACCGCTGCATCTTCCGTGGCTGGCGCTGCGCTGTTCTTCCTGTTCGCCGGTGATCGCTTGCGGCCCGAGGTACGCGCCGCATTGCATGCATGGGGTGGCATCGCAGCATTCCTCGTGATCTCCGGCATCGTGGTGGGCTTCTCTCTTGCGCTGCTGGTGGAGATCCGGTTGATGGCTGTCGGCCTGGGCAAGTGGGTGGTCGTTCGGTCGGTTCTGGTGAACATCGCGCGCTGCGGCCTCCTGTTGGTGCCGGCACTTCGCCGTGAACCGATGATGTTGCTCGTACTCAACGCGGGGATCAACGCGCTCTCCGGCCTGGTCGGTGCGGTGATCCTCTCGGTGTGGACCAGGCGGCAGCCGCACGGGCCGTTGCTGCCCGTACCGAGGGAACTGGCTCCGGAACTTCGATTTGCGACGGTGAACTGGCTCGGCACGGTTGCGCTGCTGGGTGCCCAGTTCGGGTTCCCCGTGATCGCCGACATCACTCCGGCGCAGAACGCCGCGTTCTACCTGGCATGGCAGGTGATGGCGATGGTGTTCGTGGTGCCGGTCACCGTTGGTCATGTCGTGGTGTCGGAGGCATCCCGGAGCACACATCACGGCTCGCGGACCCCGTTTCAGAAGGGACTCGTGCTGTCGGTGAGCATCACCGGTCTCGCTGCCGCCGCGTCGTTCGTGCTCGCTGGTCCGCTCACTCGTGTGGTGTTCGGTGCGAAGTACAACACCACCGCGGAGGTGCTGCCCATCGTGCTGACGGC
Source organism: Acidimicrobiaceae bacterium (assembly GCA_947463235.1). Classification (GTDB taxonomy): domain Bacteria; phylum Actinomycetota; class Acidimicrobiia; order Acidimicrobiales; family Ilumatobacteraceae; genus UBA668. Next base: position 11,754 of record CANHST010000075.1, on the reverse strand, counting down.
TGCTGTGCCCTGGTGTGTCACGTCGCTGCTGCTGGCAAGAGCGCGGGCAGATGGTGATGGTGTGGCAACGGTGCTCGTCACCAGCATCTACGGCGTGATTGTGTTGTTCGTTGCCGCCTTCTTCACTCGCAACGACTCCGTGCCGAGCGCCAACGCATGGCTGCTGGCCAACACCGTGGCCGCAGGGACCGCCTGGATGGCAACCCTTGTGCGGCGCCGACGTCTTCTACACTCCGAGGTTGCATGAACGAGTCGTCAGATCCCACGAAGTCAGAGTCCCCCGATGCGGAGACCACGGAGTTGGCGTTCATCGATGCCGACCCGTTCGATGCCGACCCGCCGGATGCGGAGGCTTCAGCAACGGAGTCCACGGCATCGGTCCTCTCGGGATCCGAGTCCGCGACTACGAAGCGCGACAAGACGAAGTCCTCGAGGCGGAAGGCAGCCACGACAAAGCCTGCCAAGACGAAGCCTGCCAAGACGAAGCCCCGCCGCGACCGTTCTTGGGTGGTGCTCGGATTGTCGATCGCGTTCGTCGTGTCGGTGGTGGCCGGCTTCTCCTATCTCATGCGCGATTCCCTCACGCCTGAGCCCGATAAGGCATTCGACCTGAAGTTCACCGACAACTTCAATCGTCGCGGCAACACGGGTGGCCTCGGAACAACGGCCCAGGGTCAGGAGTGGAAGTCGGTACGCGGACTATGGAACGTGGACGCCGGACGCGCCATCGCTGCGCTGCCCGACAAGGACCTCAGCTTGGCCGTCATCGGGTCGTTGAAGAACAGTTCGGTTCAGGCATTCCTCTCCGGCAAGCAGACCTGCGGTGTGGTCGCTCGGTATCTGGACGAGAAGAACTTCGTAGCACTCTTCCGCGTGCCCCAATACGGAGTGTGGAACCTGGTCGACGTCGAGGGTGGCAAGCAGACACTGCTCGGCAAACTGCCTGATGTGCCCGGAGTGCGGGTGTTGGTGAAACTCGAAACCGGCCAACGAGTGGTGAACGCGTACGTTGGCCTGAACCGGGTGAGTGTGGTGAGCCGCACCGACCGATCGGTGGGTGCCGTCGGTTTCGTTGGTTACTCCAATGGCGCCATTGATTGTGTGTGGGAAGACCTCTGGGCGTTCTCGGGCCGATGACCACCGACCGAGGCATCCTTGCTCGGATCGTGGGTGAGCCGCACGGCGGACGATTCGCCTCGCTGGAGGGCTACCGAGCGATCGCAGCGTTGAGCGTCGTGCTCTATCACACCCGTGGCAACCTCTCGCCGCTGGGCATTGGGTCACCGATCGACGTGATCGAGAATCTGGGCAACTTCGGTGTGGCCGTGTTCTTTCTGTTGTCCGGATTTCTGCTGTACCTGCCCGTCACCCGCCGGTTGTTCACCCATCAGTCGCAGGCGCCGGTTGGCCAGTTCCTGCTTCGTCGTTTCGTTCGTATCTTTCCGGCCTACTGGCTGGCGCTCGTTGCCTGGGCTGCGATCATCACGCGTCCCAACAAGGAGCTGGTGACCCCCTGGAAGGTCTTCCTGCTCTTCGACGGTGGCATCAACACCCTTGCGGTGGCATGGACGCTCGTCATCGAGCTGTGGTTCTACGTCGCCATCGCATTGCTGTCGGTGGTGCTGCCACGCATCTTCCGCAGGTGCCACACGTCGTCGGCGTTGCTCCGGGCGCAGTTCGCCATGTTGGGCCTGATGGTGATCGTGGCGTACGTCTATCGGGTGTACGCCACGCAAGACCTTCAGACGATGGTCCATCGAGTGAACTGGATCTTCGCCTATCTCGACTGGTTCGCGTTCGGCATGGCGATGGCCATCCTGGTGGCGTGGACGGAAGTCGGCGGTCAGTTGCCAGCGTCGCTGCGCGGTCTCGTTGACCGCGAGTGGTCGTGCTACCTGTTGTCGGCGCTGTGCTACGGCGCCGTGCTCTACGTGATCCGCGTCTACTCGATCGGCGAGAGCCGCGAAACGCGGCTCGTCTATCTGGTTCATCAGGCGATCCAGCCGATGGCAGCGTTCTGGCTGTTGGTGCCGGCGACACTGGGGAACAGCGATCAGCGAGTGCAGCGCCTGTTGCGGCGGCCGACGCTCGCGGCTCTGGGAACGATCTCCTACGGCATCTACCTTTGGCACACGCTGGTCATCCGGCTGCTGAAGCGAAACCCCGTCATCGCCATCGATGGGTGGAACCCGACCCTGCAGTTGGTGGTGAACTTGTCGATCGTGGTGGGCATCGCGGTGGTCATCGCAACCCTGAGCTATCGGTTGGTGGAGCGCCCTGCGCTCACGTTCGTTCCCTCGACGTTCGAGGGGCTGGTCAGTGGCTCGTCGAGGCCGTCTGCAGCGCCGCCGCAGGTTGTCGGCGGATGATCGCCGGCGACGCGATCACGCCGACCTCCACGGAGCCCGACTCGACCCGCCTGGCATCGTTCCGTGCCCTGTGGCAGACGCGGCTGTGGCCGATCGGACTGCTCTACTCGTTGTTGGCATTCGCCGCTGTCATGTTCAACTCGTGGGGCTTCTACGTCGGCGACAACCGCTACGAGCAGTACACCAACCCTGCTCGGCGGTTGGCGAAGGGGTTCGGCGTCTGGGATCCCACTCGCGGCCTCGGCGCTCCTCGCGAAGATCTTTGGCCCGGCACCACCATTCCTGGAGCGATCGTCAGAGGTCTCGGTCTCGACCCCTGGGTGGGCGAACGCTTCTTCCATGCCGTGTGCCTTGTCACCATGGCGTTGGGAGTGACGGCGCTGTTGAGATTGTTCCGGCCGCGCATCGGACTCGAACACCTCATTGCTGGTCTGTACGCGGGCTTCGGCCCCTACTCGGCCACGTTCCTGTTGCCCACGAACCTCTACTACATGATGGCGTTGGGTCCCTGGCTGGCCGTGGCCATGGTGCGGGGACTCACGGAGGACCGTCCGTGGCGATGGGCTGCGGGGTTCGCCCTCCTGGTGGCGTGGGCGGGCAACCCTGATGCTCCAGGGCTTCTCTACAACGCCGTCGTCCTCGTGGTGGTCGGCCTGTATCTGGTGCACGTGGAGCGTTCCACCCGATGGCGCGATGTCATCAAGTGGTTGCTCGCAACCTGTTCGCTCGCGTTGCTCTGCAGTGCCTGGGCGCTGACGAAGACCTTCCTCGCTCGCGACCTGCTGAACGCTCGGCTCTTGGACACCGAGCTTCCAGCCGTCTCGGCACTCAGTTCGTCCTGGTCGGAGTCCATGCGCGGTTTGGGTAACTGGTTGTCGTACTTCAGTTCACCGCAGGGACTGCTGAAGCCACAGGGCGCCGACTTCTTCCTGAATGGATGGGTGGTGTTCGCCACTTTCATCGTGCCGTTCGTGGCGCTATTGGCGTTGTGGCGCCTGAAGTGGCGAGCCAAGGTGCTGTTCTCCGGCATGGCCGTCGTGTCGGCAGCAATCATCGTGGGTGGTTTCGCCAGTCCGACCAAGTCGCCCATCGGTGCATCGATTCTCTGGGTGATGGAGAACGTGACGGTACTGAGTTCGTTCCGCAACACGTACAAGGCAGGTGGCGGCCTCGTCATCGGTGTTGGCGTGCTCGCGGGCGTCGGCGTGGTGGCAGCGATCGACTGGCTCCGCCCTCGCGGACGCTGGGTCCGTCAGTTGCCGGCAGTCGCCGCTGCGGGTGTGCTGATCACGGTCGCGTTCCCATTCTGGAGCGGCTCGCTGTACCACCCCGGCCAGCAAGTCGACGCCGTGCCGGCGTACTGGAGCGAGGCCTTCGGCTATCTGGACCATCTGGCCGATCCCGGCTTGACGGCAGTGGTGCCAGCGGTGACGCGTGCCAACTACCGCTGGGGCTGGGTGGGCGACGACATCTTCGACTCGCTGCTCGCCAGGCCTCACGCCATCTCCACCGGGGTGCCGTTGTCCAATCCCCTCGGCGCGAACGCACTCGAGGCGTTCACGGCCGCCGCGCAGTCGGTTCCCTACCATCCGGGCGCGTTGGGGGGTCTGGCGCATCGTCTCGGGATCACCGAGATCGTCGTTCGCAACGATCTCAGATGGGAGTCGCTGCGGCTCCCGCGGCCAGCAGTGTTCGATGGTCTGCGGAACGATCCCGACTTCGAATTGGTCGCCTCGTTCGGCGAGCCGGGGGTGGGTGTGGTGGTTCCCATCGAGCGATCCGTGGCTGCTGCGCGTGAGCGATCGCTCCCTCCTGTGGAGATCTACCGAGTCCGGCAACCGGGCTCGATGCTGCGGAGTGTGGATGGCTCGCCCGGGGTGCTCGTCGCTGGCAATGCTGGTGCTTGGCCCACGCTTGATGCTGCTGGCCTGGTGCCGTCGAGTACCCCGATCATCACCAGTGGAGCGGTCTCCGACGACCGGATCGAGGCTGTGGTGCATGATGCCGCAGGAGTGGTGATCACCGACACGGCCCGCCGTCGCCTCCGCACGCTCGTTGGCTACGAACCTACGTACTCAGCCACGCTCGGCCTTCGTGAAACGGCAGGTCGCATCGTTCGCGAGGAGTTCCCCGAGAACCCGACCGCGCAGACCACGGTCTGGATTCCGGACGCCGAGTCGATCTCGCCGGTGGGCCTCACCATCGGCCAGTTGTTGGCGGCACTCCGTCCGGCGAATGCGTTCGACGGCGACGACGCCACAGCGTGGGGAGCCAGCACCTATCTGGCGAAGTCGATTCCTGGGATCGAGGTGAAGCTCCGCTCGCCGAGAGCCGTGTCGCGATTCCAAATGTCGTCGATGGTGTCGGCGTTGGGTGTGCCGTCGGTACGACGCGTGTCGGTGACGCTCGCCGATGGCACGCAGCGGCAGGCATTCGTCGATGACCAGGGCAGCGCGGTCATCGAGTTCCCGAAGAGTGTTACTGAGTCGTTCACCATCCGGTTGGAGGGCGTCGATCGCCGTCAGGGTGTGGCAGGCCTCACCGAGGTCACGGTCGACGACCTCGATCTGCGGGAGTTCGTACAGGCCCCGACGGATCTGTTCGGCGGTCGCGCCGGTGGCGGCGACCTCACCGGTGGCATGGCGGCCATCCCTACCGCGTACGCGTTCGAGCGTTCCACGCGCACGTCGTATCTCGACGACGGCGGCGGTGCATCAGGCCGGTTCGACGAGGAGCAACGCATTCGCCGACGTTTCGACGTTGCCCGAGCCGACGCCTACGAACTCAGTGGCGTGCTGCGCCGGTCGGCCGTCATGTCGGTCGACGAGTTCGATCGCTGGATCGACTCCGACGTGTCGGCTACCGCATCGGACAGCGATCCTGCTGGCCTCGAGGGGATGCCGGCCGATGCGGTCGACGGTTCGCTCGAGTCCGCATGGATTTCCAAGCGTCCGGTCGGCGACTCGCTGACGGTCCACGTCCCTCGGCAGGTGGTGGATCGCATCGTGGTGTCGATGCAGATCAACGGCGCAGCGGTGGGCCCGTCGGTGATCGAGGCGAAGATCGACGGAATCACGCTGTCGGCGCCGGCGGTTCCCGATGCCTCCTGTCCTCCTTTCCTCCCGATCGACATCAAGGTGGAGCTGGCTGCGGGCACCAAGCCGAGCAGCGTGCCCTGCTATCGGCGGGCCACGTTCGTGCTCCCCGAGCCGACTTCGACCGACGAGGTGACGCTCACGCTCACCAAGTTCGACGTTCGCGTCAATCGGTTCGGCACGCAGTGGTTCGTGAACGAGGTCGATGTCAGTGGCCCCGACGTGAGCGCAGCGCAGAACAAGATCGATCGTGATGCCGAGATCGGCGGCGAGTGCGTGGATGCCGGCCTGTCGATCGGCTCTGGTGACGATGCGCAGCAACCCGTCACCTTCCGCGCAACGGTTGGCGACTTTCTGGATGGCCAGGCGATGCCCTTCACCGGGTGTTCCGCGGTGAACCTGCCAGTCGGCGCCGCCATCCTGGATTCGGGTGCGCATGGTCTCTTCGAGTCCATCATCCTTCGGACTTCGGATTGGTCGGCCTCACCGGCGAACGAGCGAACGCTGCCGATCGAGTACCTCAGCAGCGATCAGGCCTCCTCAGCCGTTGATCTGCCTGGTGCCAGCCAACTGGTGTTCGCGCAGTCATACGATCCCCTTTGGACACTCTCGGTGGATGGGGCTGGCCCTGTGGCTGCCACGCCAGTGAATGGACTGAATGGTTGGTCGGTGCCTGCTGGTCGTCACCAACTCGACTTCCGCTATCGGCCGTCGCGTCTGTTGTCGTTCTCGATCATTCTCACGCTCGTCGGTGTCGCGCTGTGCCTGTGGTTGGTGATGGGTACCCGTCGGCGAGCGGCCGTGGCATCGGATCTGGTTGCGTGGGAGTTCACCCGCCCGTCGCGCCGCGCCACCCTCTGGGCGATCGCCGCGGCGACGTTGGCGAGTGCGCTGTTGGTTGGTCCGCTCGCCCTCGTGTGCGGCGTTGCAGTGTGGTTGGTGGCGAGATGGACCGACGAGCCGGTCGACATCACCGGTGTGGCTGCCCCGGTGTTGTTCTTCGCTGCGGCCGGCTCATCTGCCGTTCCCCTGCTCTTCGAGAAGGAGGCGCTGGGGCTGGCGTACGCAAAGGATCGTGTGTGGGCTCATCAGCTCACGCTGGTTGCCGCAGTCTTCGCAGTGCAGACCATTGCCCTTCTGGCGGTGGCAGCGCGAGCGAACCAACCAGCTCCGGTGCGCCCGCTCGGTGCACCATGGGGCCAGATCCGTGTTCGGGTGATCGCCAGTTGGAAGGTCGTCGTGGCGAGCACGGCTGCGATCGCCGCCACGGTGGTGGGCGCAGTGCTGAATGAGGATGCGGTTGGGGTCGAAGGGTTGCTGCGCAGCGTCCGCCTCGGCACGAAGTACAGCAGCCTCGCCCCCGCCGGCCCTGCTGCTGTGAACCTGCCGCCGCTGGCCCCTGTGCTGCGATCCGCGGTGCACCTTGCACCGGTGGTGCTGAGCGTCGGCGTCGTGATGGCGATGTGTGCCGCTGCGGTGTACTGGGCGGCGCGTCGTTCGACGCAGGTTCCATCGTGGTTGGTGGTGGCAGCGGTCGCGGTGTCGCCGCTGACATGGGGGGTCGGTCTGAGTGGTCAGATCGCAGCGCTGCTCATACTGGCCTCAATGGCCACCCTCGATCGTGCTGCTGGCACCGTCGCTGGCGCCGTGTTGACCGGGCTGTTGCTCGGTGGCGCAGTGCTTGCCCGCCCGGATGCGTTGGTGGCTGTGGTCGTCGTTGCAGGCTGGCTGTTGTGGCGTCGTCAGTGGGTCGGGTCGGTGGCGGTTGCCGCAACGGCGTGTGCCGTGGCTGCATCCTGGGCATCGTTCTGCTGGTCCGAAGGTACTTGGCCGTGGCTCGCCCGAACACCAGCGGCAATGGTGCTGGACCACGCCGTCTCCGGGTTGGGCCACTGGCTCGGCTGGTGGGCGGGGCTTGGGGTCTTCTTCGGGATCTGGGCCGCGCTCCGAGCAGTTGTTGCTCGACGTCAGTCGCCGGCGAGTCGCTGAAAGCGATCCCACCATTCCTGGGCCTCGGCCCAGGCTTCGTCGTGCTTCGGCGCATCGAACTCGGCGTCGAGCCGAAGCGACTCCGCCTGCCGTTCTGCAACGGGCCACGGGGCGCTCAGTTGATCGCCCGGATGGAACCGCTCGTGGTCGTCGCGCATCCACTGTCGCACCGCTGCTTCGTTCTCCGGGGTGTGTTCAAAGATGGGGAGGTCGACGCCGAACCGAGAGTTCACACGTCGTAGCACCGAAGGGATGTCGGTGGTGATCTGCTCGAAGGTGCCCACGACGAACCCGTCGCGGTAGGGCCAGATGGTGCGGTGATGGTGGATCCATTCGGCGATGGCGGTGTCGACTCGCACGTGCGGCGCCGCCATGATGAGCGACCGAACGGTGGCCTTCGGTTCACGCACCACCACCAGGGTGGGCACCTTGCGATGCACGGCGCGAATCACCTGACTCGGCGTGTGAACGTGGCTGGCCACCTTCAGGGATCCGCCGGACACCACGGCCATGTCGGCAGCAGCCACGGTGTTGGACGATCGCGGGAATCCCTCGATCACCAATTGGGTGGTAGACGTGATCTTTCGACTGGTGCCTCGTGGTGTGAGCCGCAGCACGATTGGCAGGAAGACGGGACGGTCGGAGAGCTTCACTCGCACCCAGCGCAGCCACCGGCGGGTGTGGCTCGCCAGTCGCCCGCGTGGATTGGCCATCGCGGGCGGCCCGGAGGCCTCGCGCTTGTCCAACACGAGCAAGCAGTTCCACGAGACCAACTCGCGGAGCCCCGGCACCTTCATCACCCAACGCTGTGATGGGTAGTACCTCGGCACTGCAGAACGGAGTCGAATCGTTGGCCTGTTGCGCACGTCCTTCAGCGCTGTGCCGATGTGTGCCGGCCAGAGCCCGTCGAACACCTGATTGCGTTCGGGCGGGCCCTTGAGGGCATCGTGCACCTTCGAACCCCACTTCGGCCCGAGATAGTGGAAGGGCGTGATGAGGTGCCCGCCCCAAGGCGAGTACCAGTTCGTCCAACTCACCCATGCCCAGCCGCCCGGCTTCAGCACCCGTTCGATCTCGTCGAAGACGGGGTGGGTGTCGGGAACGTGCTCCATCAGGTTGGAACTGAACACCCCATCGACGCTGCCATCGGGAAACGGAAGGTTTGCTGCGTCGCCATGAATGCCGTTCAGTCCGCGACCAACGACCCGGACGATGTCGCTGAGGCCCAGGTCCAATGCGATCACCGTGGCGCCGGCACGCTCGAGCGCGGCGGTGTAGTGGCCGGGGCCTGAGCCCAGGTCGAGTACGAGTTTGCCGCGCAGCGGCAGTTCGAACTTCGAGAGTGTGCGATCGGCGAGCTTCGCGTAGAACGTGTCGGGATCGAGTTGCTCGCTGCGGAAGAGCTTGAAGAGCTCGAGACGGGTCGCGATCCGGTTCGCGTCGTCGGTTGTCGTGTGCTCGACGGCGTGCTGCATTCGCTTCGTCCCCTCAGTGACCGCGGTGGCGCTGGCGTGGGGGCAGTGCCGTAGGTCTTCGTTGTATCAGCCCGGTACTCACGGTGGCCGGTATGTTGCGTTCAGTGTACGACGCGAGCATCTCCCACCGACAAGTGCGTCGACCTGACGTGGTCGGTGCTGCGCGGCGGCGAAGGGTCATGCTCACGTGGCTGGTGCCCGTCGTTGCCGGTGCGATCGTGCTCGGACCGGCGCTTGCGCCCGGTTCACTTTTCAATCTCGATCTGGTGCTGGTGCCGCATTTCGACCTGCCCAACGGGTTCTGGGGTCTTGGCCCCGAACTCCCGCGGCGCTTGCCGCTGTGGGTACCGATCTCCTGGTTGTCGCCCTGGATCCCTGCCACCATCAGCGGAAAGGCCCTGATGTTGGCGGTGTTCGTGTTGGCGTGGGTCGGAATGACGCGTCTCGCCCACGCCTTCGGTGTTCGCTGGGCATTCGTCGCCGGTGCGCTCTATGCGCTGTCTCCGTTCGTTCTCACCCGAACCGCAGTCGGGCACTTCATGATCACGGTGCCGCTCGCCGTGTTGCCATGGGTACTGCCGGTCTTGCTGCGGCCGGGTCGGTCGCTGAACCGCACCTTTCTCGGCGCCGCAGCGCTGAGCCTCGGGGGTCACTTCGGTGGCTCCATGGCGGTCACCGTGGTGGTGGTTGCTCTGCTCTGCGGCGAGCGCAAGCGGTGGGGCTGGGCACTTCTGGTGACGGTGGTGGCCCAGGGGGCGTGGCTCGTGCCCGCCCTTGCGGTTGCATCGGCAGGCGACGCGAATCTTGCTCCTGGTGCGGTGTTCGGCACGGATGCGAGCGGTGTGCTCGGGCTGTTGCGTCTCAGCGCAGGTGGCGGATTCTGGAACACGTACTTCCAGGTCGGGGTCGGCAGCGCCGCACAGGCGCTCGCCGGACTCGTGCTGCTGGCGTTGGCCGTCTTCGGCACGCGCTCGATCGTCGGGTGGGCGCGTCGGCCGATGGTGGCGCTCGCAGCGATCGGCTGGCTGTTGTCGGCCGCATCCACCATGGTGGGGGTGTCCGCCGTGCTCGATTGGTTCACCGGCACCACCATTGGCGCAGTGTGGCGCGAACCCCAACGGGTGCTGGTGCTGTACCTCGTCTGGTTGGCGCCTGCGGCCGTGTTGGGTGCACAGCGCGCCTACGACACAGCGCTGGCCTCCCCGAAATGGCTGTGGTCTGCAGGGGCATTCGCGGCGCTGCCTGCAGTGGTCGCAGCCGTGCTCGTAGCCCCTGGAGTCTGGGGTGTGGGAGGCCAACTGCACGCCGAATCGGTGCCTTCCAGCTGGAACGCCACCCGAGCGCTCGTGCGCGATCAGCCGGGCACCGTGTTGGCGCTGCCGTGGTTCCAGTACTACAACCAGCAGCTCGACGGTGGACCAGTGCGGAGGGTCTTGAACCCGATGCCGCTGTTCCTCGGTGGCGATGTGCTCGCGGCGAGCAACAATGGCCTCCAAGCCGGAGTGCAAGAGCGAGCCGACCCGCGAGAGCCCGCGGCAGATGTCGTGGTGCGCGCAATGACCGATGGGAGCGAACCTCCTGGTCGCGCTCTCGCTGCGCTCGGTGTTCGCTGGGTGGTGTTGCAGAAGACGGTGCATCTGAAGGACTACGCCGCGTTGAGCGTGGATCCCGATCTCGAAGTGAAGATCGACGATGACGCAATGGCGCTGTACGAGGTGAAGGGCTGGACCGGCGGGGCCTTCGACGCAACGTCCGGCGAGTCCGTCGCCACGAGTGGAACAGGGCCGGCCTGGGTACATCTCGCCGACACCGAAGGGAACGACGTGATCTGGAACCACCCTGCGAGCGGAGGCTGGCGCAGAGGGTGGTCGGACACGGCGACGGCAACGGAGGATGGACGTCTGCGGTTCGATTCGGGGGGCGGCGTGGTGTGGAACGTGGCCACGTTGCCGTCGCTCCTGTCGCAGTTCGTCGTGCTGGGGTTGACGGTGGTTGCCGGATGGCGTGTGCGGCGTTCGCGCACCCGTTGGTACCGAACCAGATCACGCGCGTGACCTGCGCTTGCGCGCGTGTGAAACTGTGGCTATACTCATTTGCTAGTGGTGACACAGGTCACCGATTCTGTGTCCGCGGTGGCGGAGGGGAGTTCCCGGAATGAACAAGCTCATGAAGTACCCGGTGAAGTTCGGTGTGGCCGCTCTTGGTCTCGTCGGTCTGTTCACCGTTCTCGTGACGAACTTCTTCTCGACGGCCAGCGCTGCGACCACCTGCACGGCGGCCGACTTCACGACCAACGGTGTGTTCGACATCGACGGCTATCTCGCCTGCCTCGCCGGCGATGGTGGCACCCTGCCGAGCACGGGTTCGAACACTGCTCAGTTCGTTGCCATCGCTCTCGGCCTGGTGGCCCTCGGTGTGGCTGCGATCATCGTGGCCAAGAAGCGCCGCGCAACGTTCGCCTGATTCGCTCCAGTTCTGAACGAAGCCCCCGTGCCATCGGCACGGGGGCTTCGTCGTTTTCTGTTCTCGGACATGCGTCGATGGTCGGCTGGTACAGCCGGACTCGTGCCGCCGGCGGTCCGGCATGGTGCTGCGCGGTGTCTCGCTAGGCGCACGAGATCGGTGCGGACCCTGCGGCTCCGGCGACGGCACCTGCGGGCTGATCCAGCTGCCCACTCATCCAGCGAGCGCTACTGGGTCAGCGAGCGCTGCGTCGGGCTTTGGCTCGTCGGGCCTGTGCGACGAAGGCGATGAACGCCGCGGCGAGTAGCACCCACAGCACGAGTGCCACCAGCGCCACCTTCGCCACGATGCCCCACACGCCGC
>CANHST010000074.1 GCA_947463235.1 Acidimicrobiaceae bacterium | reverse complement strand
GCGCACTGCTGGTGTTCGATGAAGTGATCACCGGGTTCCGTATGGGCACGGGTGGCGCGCAGGGCGAGTTCGGGGTGCGTCCCGATCTCACCACGTTCGGAAAGGTCATCGGTGGCGGTCTGCCCATCGGTGCCGTCGGCGGTCGCCGCGACATCATGGAGACGCTGTCGCCCCTTGGCAAGGTGTTCCATGCCGGCACGCTGGCGGGCAACCCGTTGGCCACCGCTGCCGGTCGGGCAGCACTCGCCGAACTCACGCCCGAGGTCTACGTCATGCTGCGTGGCCGAGCCGAGCGGTTGTCCGACGTGCTCACTGCAGCCTGTGCCGCGGCCGGTCTGCCCGCATCGTTCCCCGTGGTGGGCACGCTCGTGGGCATGTACTTCGGTGAGGGTCCGGTACCCACGAACTTCGACGAGGCCAAGACCACCGACGAGCGGATGTACGCAGCCTTCTTCCACGCAATGCTCGCCGAGGGCGTTGCGCTGGCGCCGGGTGCGTACGAAGCACTGTTCGTGGGCATCGGCCACACCGACGACGTGATCGACGCCATCGGAGCCGCCGCGTCTCGTGCCGCCGTGGCTGCAGTCCACGCCACGGCCGGCTGACCTAACCTCGGCGCGTGCGCCAGTTTCTCTCTCCCCGCTTCTGGCTCACGATGGGTGCGCTCGCGGGGTTGGCGTTGTTGCTCGTGGTGTTCTTCCATCGCGGCGCGTCGACGGATGCCGCCGAAGTGGCCATCGGCGAGTCCGCGAACGAGCGGCAGATCGATCTCGTGTCGTGGATCTATCAGGCATACCCGCAGCCCGGCTTTTCGATCGACCGTGGCGTAGCGACGGCCGATCTCTCGTTGCAACTCGACGGCACGCGCACCATGGTGATCAAAGCGGGCACACCGGGCGAGATCGCCTGCCCGGGATTTGGTGAACCGGCGCAATGCACCGTTGCCGCCGACCTACTGGGCGACGCCGTGCTCTGGTTCGGCATCGTGCCGGGCAAGCCCGGATCCACGGTGGTGCTCCCCGCGGTGATGGAGATGGTGGATGGCCCGTGGGTGCGACTGGCCAACGATTGGGTGATGCGCCGCGCCGATCGTGTGGAGCGTTCCTGCCCGGCGGACACGTCGTCGTTGACCGACTTCATCCGCACCTACGGCGACACTTCCACCGCCACGTTCAACTTCGAGTCGCAACGGATCGTGCGCGTCACTTGCCCGGGTGATGGTGTGGTGGACACGGTGCCCACCGTCTCGGGGCCCGCGACGTCGGTGATCATCGGCACCGAGACCGACGACACGGGTGCCGTCACGACGTCGGCCCCGTCGACGATCGCTCCCTGACGGTCAGCCGCTCGCCCAGCCGAAAGCCACCACGTCGAGGTGCTGCGGGCACTGGGTGATGTGGCCGATGCCGCCGTCGCCCCACATGTGTTTCACGTGCTCGTTCGAGGCCACCTGCGTCACCAGCCGCATCTGCGTACCGCAGGTTGGGCACGACGGGTATTCGGCACCCTGCACCCAGCGCGGCCAGCCACCGAGCTTGTCGCCGGCCGATGCGGCGCTCATCTCTTCCACCTCGATGGCATCGATGGCGATGGTGGTGTGGAGGCCTTCGGCAGGGCAGTCGATGGTGACGGTGCCGGCGGCGTAGTCGTACTCGCGTTGCAGGCCTGCGGCGAGGTGGTCTTCGGCATCGGGGGTGTCGAGGTAGTGCTCCCAGCCGATGATCGACACGGTGCTCCACTTCGGGTCGGTGGGGGCGTCGCCCACCACGAGACCGGGGGCCGGCAGCACTCGCACGTGGCTCGCTTCGTTGGAGAACGCAGCCCAGGCGCCATCGGCGTAGCAGTCGGGCTTTCCATCGGGCGCTTCGTTGGGGCGCTGGCCCACGCAGTGGAAGAACTGCAGGATGCCCGTGCCGAACTCGCGGGCGGGTAGCGCTGCGAGATCGAGCTGCACCATCAGTTGCATCGTGCGGTCGCACTGGGTGCAGGTGGGTGAAGGCTCGCTGGGCACGAGCAACGGCGGGCCACCGAAACGCGAGTGCACGGCGTGGTCGCCGCCGGTGGCCACGGTGGGCCGCCAGGCGGGGCGGGCGTTGGCAGCGGCCCAGCGTGCGAGTGCGGCCTTCAGATCGGCGGGGGACAGTTGCTGGTCGGACATGCGAGAAGAATGCCCGAAACCGGGCGAGGTGTCCACCGTGCAAGGGAGTGCTCGGTGAGTCAGCGGGCGGCGCGGTGGCGGGTGACTTCGTAGGTGGCCAATGCCGCAGCGGCGCTGACGTTCAGCGAGCTGAGGCGGCCGCGCATGGGGATGCTGACGATGAGGTCGCAGCGATCGCGCACCAGACGCGAGAGGCCGTTGCCCTCGGCGCCGAGCACCAGGCAGATGGCTTCCTTGGCGAGGTCGTCGATTTCGAACAGGCTCTTGTCGGCCTCGTCGTCGAGGCCCACCACCCAGATGCCGGCTTCGCGCATGCGCTCGAGTGCGGCGGGTAGGCCACCGACCAAGGCCATCGGTACGTGCTCGGCGGCACCGGCAGCACTCTTGGCTGCGGTGGGGGTGATGTGAACGGCGCGGTGCTTGGGCAGCACCACACCCTGTACGCCAGCGCCGTCGCAGCAGCGCAGTAGAGCGCCGAGGTTGCCCGGGTCGGTGACGCCGTCGACGGCCACCAGGAACGGAGGCGTGTTACCCGAACGCTTCAGGAGCGTGGCGAGTTCCACCTCTTGCAGCGGTGCGGCGAAGGCCAACACACCCTGCGGCGCCTCGCTGCGGGCCTGACGCTCGAGGCGGGCGCGGGCCACCTCGGTGACCTGCACGCGCATGCTGCGCGCGATCTCGATGATGTCGGCGAGGATCTCGGTCTCGGCCAATTCGCCCGACACCCAGATCTCCTTCACGCGGCGCTTGCCCGAGATGAGCAACTCGCGCACGGCCTGGCGGCCTTCCACCTGTTCGCCGCCGAGCGTCTTCTCTCCAGGCTTCTTGCCAGCGGTTTCGCCGGGCGCCAGCACTCGACCGGTACGGCCTGCTCCGCGTGAGGCGAACTGACGCCCGCCGGTGGACGCAGCGCCACTGTTGCGACCGCCGGTACCGGTGCCGCCACCTGTGCCACGCGGCCCGCCCGAACGGGCACCACCACTGGCGCCACCACTTGCACCAGAGCGCGGGCCACTGCTGCGGACTTTTCCGGCACCCGAGGTGCGCTGGCCACGCGGGCCGCCCTGTGCGGGCTTCTTCTCTTTCACGACCCGGTCTCCTTCACGATCACGGCGTTCGCCCAACAGGCGATGCCCTCTTGCCGGCCGAGCGCACCGAGACCTTCGGCGCGGCGGCCCTTCACCGTGACGGGTGCACCAGCGGCCTCACTGAGGCGGCGCTGCATTTCGGCACGGTGCGGTGCGAGTTTGGGGGTCTCGCACACCACTGAACAGTCGACGTTACCGACACGCCACCCTGCTTCGCGCACGAGGGCTGCGGCTTGGCGCAGCAGCACGAGCGAATCGACGCCCTTCCACTGCGGGTCGGTGTCGGGGAAATGCTCGCCGATGTCGCCCAACCCGGCGGCGCCGAGCAGTGCATCGGTGGCGGCGTGGGCAATGGCGTCGGCGTCGCTGTGACCGTGCAGCCCGCGTGCGCCCTCGAACGTGACGCCGCCGAGGACCAGCGGCCGAGTGGGGTCGTCGCTGAAGCGATGGATGTCGAAACCTTGGCCTACGCGCACGTCGGGTGACATGTGGTCCGTCCTGTGGTCGGCGACCCGTTCGCGCGCCCAGCGCAGATCGTCGGGGTCGGTGATCTTTCGGTTCGCTGCATCGCCCGCCACCACCACGACGCGTCCGCCGCCGGCTTCCACCAAGGCGGCATCGTCGGTGGCGTCGTTACCGGCAGCGTGGGCGGCGCGCAGGGAACTGGCGCGAAACGCCTGCGGGGTTTGTACCGCGCTGAGCCCAGCGCGGGGCGGCGTGTGCACCACGGTGCCGTCGGCATCGATCTGCTTGATGGTGTCGACCACGGGCACGCCAGGGATGGCGGCGTCGGCGCCTTCGGCGACAGCGGCGATGACGCGCTGGAACACCTCGGCACTGGCGAACGGACGCGCTGCGTCATGCACGCACACCACGGTGGCCTCGGGTGGCACGTGCGCCAACCCGGCGCGCACGCTCTCGCTGCGCGAGTTGCCGCCGGCCACACCGCCTTCGCGTTCGGCATCGGCGGCCGGTACCACCACGATCACTCCTGTGCTCGCCGCGCGGGCAGCGCCGACCGACCAGTCGAGCACCCGCTTGTCGCCCAGGGCCTCATACTGTTTCGGGCCACCGAAGCGGGTTCCCGAGCCCCCTGCGACCACGATGGTCCACACGATCTGGAGTGGTTGCGCCGACACGTGGGCGAGGGTAGTACCGTTCGGGTCGGTCATGGCTCACGAAGAACTCCTTGCTCGAACCGATTTCTTTGCGGACGCGCCTGCGGAAGTGGTGCGCGAGATCGCTGCTTCGGCGGTGGAACGCCCCCTGGTCCGGGGCGATGTGCTGTTCAGCGAGGGCGATGTGGCCGATTCGCTGTACCTGGTGGTGAGCGGCCGTGTGGCCATTGCCATCCGCAACCCCATCGATCAACGCGAAACCGTGGTGGCGCTGATGGACTCGGGCGATCTGTTCGGCGAGATGTCACTGCTCGATGAAGGTTCGCGTTCGGCCATGGCACGGGCGCTCGAGCCGTCGGTGGTGTTCGTCATTCCGTTCGAGCCGGTAGCGAAGGCGTTCCGCAGCGACCCGGCGTTGCTGTGGGGTGTGTGCCGACTGCTCGCTCATCGACTACGTGTGATGGATGAGGCGCTCGCCGACAGCGTGTTCCTCGATGTCACCGGCCGCACGGCGAAGCGTCTGCTGGAGTTGTCGAGCGGCGGCGACGAGTTCGTGCTGCCCATCACGCAGGAGGAACTCGCCGGCATGGTGGGTGCCTCTCGTGAGCGAGTGAACAAGGCGATCGCCAGCTTCATCCGCCTCGGCTGGATCGATCAGCACGAGCGTCACTACACCATCCTCAAGCGCGACGCCCTCGAGCTTCGCGCACGCTGATTCGTCCCAAGGGAGCCAGCACCCCTTCGCATGAAGGGGTGCTGGCCGTCCCTGGCTTCCCGCAGGGACGACCAGCACGACCTGTGGGGGTCACTTGGTGGTGAAACGCCACCAAGTGCCGGCGTTCGCCAGCGTGGTACCAGCACTGTTCACGGCTCGGACCTGCCAATAGTAAATGGTCTTCGAGGTGAGGGCCGAGGCCCGGTAACTGCGGGCGGTGGTGGTGCTCACCCACGCACCGTCGCATGCGTTGTTGTTGGTCTTGTCGATGCAGACCTCGTACCGGGTCACGTTGGTGGAGGCACCCCACGAGAGCGTCGGTGCGGTGCTCTGGTTCGTGGCGGCGCTCGCCGGGCTGGTCTTGGCGAACGCACCGGGCGCCGGCACCGGAGCCGGCGGTGGGGTGCTGCCGCCGCCGATGGTCATGTTGAGGGTGGCATCGCTGAACACGCCAGCGGCATCCACCACCCGGACGATGAACAACGACGAACCGGACAGGGTGGGCGTGCCCACGATCCGGCCGTCGAGGAACAGCGAAAGGCCCGGAGGAAGTGCGCCGGCGATGATCTCCCAGCTGTAGGGCGCTGTGCCGCCGGTGGCTGCGAACGCGCTGCTGTAGGCGGTGCCCACGGTGCCGGCCGGCAGCGAGGTGGTGGTGATCACCGGAAGGATGCTGGGGGCCGAGGCGGTCACGGTGTACAGCAGTGTCTTGGTGGCCGTTGCGCCGGCTGCGTCGGTGACCGACACCCCGAGGATCGGGTTCGCTGCTGCGGCCGGCGTGCCGCTGACCAGGCCGGTGCTGCTGAAGGTGAGGCCGGCGGGAAGTGTGCCGGAGGTGAGCGCCCAGCGATAGGGCGCTGTGCCGCCACCGGCAGCGAGCTGCACCGAGTAGGGCGTGCCGACGGTGCCGTTCGGAAGTGCCGATGTGACGATGCCGACCGGCTGGGCGGTCGCCGCGACAGCGGAGTACAGCAGCAGGTTCGGCGAACCCGGACCCACGTCGTCGATGACGCCGATGGTGGCGTTACCCGTCAGTTGCTGTGTGAGTGCGGCAGGGCTGAGCGTCGGCGTAGCGCTGCGCAGCAAGGCCAATGCGCCGGCGACGGCGGGCGATGCCATCGATGTGCCCGAGAGCGTGACGGTGGCCGTGTTCGACGTCCAGTAGGCCGATGGAATGTCGGAGCCGGGGGCGAAGATGTCGACGCAGGGGCCGACGTTGGAGTACGTGGCGCGCATGTCCACGCCGGTGAGGGCGTAGGTGGTGGTGGCTCCCACCGTCACGGCGCCGGGTACTGCGGCGGGCGAGAACGTGCAGGCATCCACATAGGAGTTACCTGCTGCCACGACAACCGGAATGCCTGCGGCGATCACCTTGGCCACGGCGGCATCGAGCGCTGGCTCGGTGGGGCCGCCGAGGCTCATGTTCACCACGGCGTTGGCGCCGGCGTTGGTCGCCAGGATGTAGTCGAGGCCGGCGATCACGTCGGAGGCCATACCCGAGCCGGTGCAGTCGAGCACGCGAACCGGCACGATCTTGGCGGCCTTCGCCACGCCGTACGTGGTGCCGGCGACGATGCCGGACACGTGTGTGCCGTGACCGTTGCAGTCCTCGGTGCCCTTGCCATCGGCCACTGCGGTGAAGCCTGGCAGCACGCGCCCGGCGAGCTCGTTGTGGGTGGAGCGCACGCCGGTGTCGACCACGTAGACCTTCACGCCGGCGCCGGCGGTGGCGGGGTACGAGTACTTGCTGTCGAGCGGCCGGTTGCGCTGGTCGATGCGATCGAGACCCCACGGCGGGCTGGCCTGGTCGACGGTCGCCATCACGCGGGTGTCCTTCACGACGGTGGCCACCTGCGGGTCGGCGGACAACGCCTGCGCCTGTGCCGCAGTGAGGTCGGCGGTCATACCGCCGATGGCCTTGTGGAAGACACGGCCGACACGTTCGCCTCGCGAACGTGCGTCGCGGGCCTCGGAGTCGGGTGCCGCTCCGGGGCGGAACGTGACGATGTAACGGGTTGTGGCATCGGACCCCGCTCTTGCTGACGCAACGCCAGCAAAGGTCGAGATCATCATCGATGCACACAGAATCGGGAGCATTCTGCGGATCATGAGAGAACTATTGACATCGCAAGCATTGACGGTCCAGCCAAGATCAGACCAACAAATGTCCAGGTAACTGCCAACCCTGCGAGTCAGTCCACCCACACAACGTGGTCAATCTTTACTGTAGGTGTTTGTGACCGCAAGTGTCCTGCAACCCCAGTAGCAAAAGTCGTACTGCGAGTGCGCCGACCGACCGACGACCTTCGGGCCAGCCGTTGAAACCCATCAGAAAGCGGTCTCCGGGTGTGGGAATCAGGCGTCGCGACGCTGGACGAACCACGTTCCGACAGCGCAGAGGGCCACCGCCACTGCCCCGAAGTACAGCCCTGCGGTGAGCCGCGACGGGCCTCCGTCGACCTCCAGCGCATTGAGGAGGAACCCCACGCGGAAGGGCATCCAGGCGATCACGTTGAAGTTCGCGAACACCAGCCCGATGAGGCTGCCGACGAGTCCCTCGGCCATCAACGGCCAGATGATGAGGATGGCGATGGTGGCGGGGGTACTGCGAGCCAGCATTCCGACGCCGAGTCCGACCATCGCCATCAATCCACTCAGCACGATCAATCCCACAATGGCCGACGTCGTGGTGGGAACCTCGCCGAAGTCGATATGGGCGCCCCGCGCGGTGGCAACGGCCGCACCACCGAGCACGGTGATGAGGATCACCACCACGAGCACTGCGATGGAGAACAGCACCACGACGCAGGCTTTCGCCAGTACCACTCTCGCTCGATGCGGTGTGGCGGTGAACGTGGGACGAATGGTGCCGAACCCGAACTCGGAGGTGATCGAGGCTGCAGCCACCACCATCATCAACAGCACCGGGATGTACGACGTGGCCAGGATGACCTGCAGCAGTTGTTGGGCATCGATCGGCACGGCGTCGTCGCCCTTGAAGAAGGCGGTCAGCAACGCGATGGCCGAAGGAAACACCACGGCGATGATGGTGAGTACCCAGTTCATGGTGACGGTGCGCAGCTTGATCCATTCTGACTTCACGATGTTGATCACGAGTGGGCCTCCGGTCCGGTCGTGGTGCTGCCGCCGGAGTGGTACACGACGGAGCCGGCGGTCGCCTTCAGGTAGGCGTCCTCCAGAGAGCCCGTCTGCGGCGACAACTCGTGCAGCACGATCTGATTGGTCCCGGCGAGTTCACCCACCTGTGTGGTGGTGAGACCTCGGATCTCGAGCGACATGGGGTCGGGTGCAACCACGGATCCACCGGCGGCAACGACCAGCTGTTGCAGCGGACCGGCGGCCGGGCTCTTCACCTTCACCCACACGTCGGCGTAGCGGGCCACGAAGTCGGTGACGGTGCTCTGTTCGATCAGGTGGCCTTGGCCGATCACCACCAGGTCGCTGGCGATCAGTGCCATCTCGCTGAGCTGGTGGCTGCTCACCAAGACCGTGCGACCCTGGCCTGCCAACCACGACAGCATGTCGCGGATCCAGCGGATGCCTTCGGGATCGAGCCCGTTGGCCGGCTCGTCGAGGATGATCGTCTGCGGGTCGCCGAGCAGCACGCTGGCCAAGCCGAGCCGCTGGCGCATTCCCAGCGAATACGAACGCAATCGGGACCCTGCCTCACTGGCGAGGCCCACCAGTTCCAGCACCTCGTCGGCGCGCTTGCGGTGAATGCCATTGCTGGCCGCCAACCAGCGCAGGTGGTTCCTTCCGCTTCGCCCCGGGTGCACGTAGCCGGCATCGAGCAGTGCACCCACCTTGTGCAGCGGCTGGTCGAGTTCGCGGAACCGCTTTCCGTCGAACCGAGCCGCGCCCGTGTCGGGTCGGTCGAGTTCGAGCATGCAGCGCATCGTGGTGCTCTTGCCGCTGCCGTTCGGGCCGAGGAACCCGGTGACAACGCCGGGCTTCACTTGGAAGCTGAGGTGGTCGACGGCGGTCTTGCCGCCGAATCGTTTGGTGAGATCGACGACTTCGATCATGCCGTGCTCGTTTCCGTGGTGGTCCCCAGTGTGTCCATGAAGGCGTTGGCAACGGTGACGGGGTCGGTTCCGCCGTTGACGACCTGGTTCAGCATCTGGTTGAGCTTGGCGCTCGTCAGGCTGAGATTCAGCTTGCTCAGGGCATTGATGACGTCGGGCGTGGCTACCGTGGTGGTGATCAGCGGCACGGCAGCGTTGGCGATGTCCATCGACTTGTCGTCGTCGAGGATGGTGAGGCTCTGTGTGGTGACCAGAGGGTTCATCGAGTCGAGTGCCACGCAGTCCACCTTGCCGTCGCGGAGGGAGGCTTCGAGGTCGGCGTCGGCGATGGTGAGCACCTCCTTGAAGGTGCCGCCGTAGTACTGCTGAAAGGCGGGGTAGCCGGTGGCCTGGTTGGCCATCCAGTCGGCTGAGCCGCCGATACGGATGGTGGACGCCACCGCCGTGAGGGTGGTGTAGGTGAGGAACTGAGTGTCCTTGTTGGCCTTCATCGTGGCCTCGTTGCAGGCGATGACGGTCTTCACCTCAGCGGCACCGGGGTTGCCCACGGTGACGGTGTCGGGCAGCTGTGCGCGAATTGCCACGACTTGTTCCTCGATGCTGTGGCCGGCGTTGACGGAAGCACTGGCCGTCGTGGATGTTGCCGCGTCAGTGGTTGCCGCGCCGTCCTGCGAGTAGAGGTGGTGCACTAGCTCACCCGAGAAGTCGGGGATCAACTGAAAGTCGCTCTTGGCGATGGCGTCGAGGTACGCGGCACGGTCCATCTCCACCGGATCTTTCCGAGCCACGCGCAGGCCTGCTTCTTCCAGCAGTCGGGCGTAGACGGCGGCGAGCAACTGACTCTTCGGGTCGTCCTTCACCGACGTGACCGTGATGCGCGGGGTCACCAGGATCGACGACGACGGACCGGCCGCTGGTGAGCTGCCGCATGCAGCAACCACAAGGCCGCCGATCGCCAATGTCGCAACAGCGCGAATGGCGCGACGAGGGGAATGCAGCAGGGTGAACATCAGCGGCGAGCCTAATCAGTATCACCGCAGCTACGCCGTCGGTCAGACTGTGCCGATGGTCCCGAAACCGGTTGCCCATCACGTGGCCAGATGGGGCGACGACAGGTGGGCGCAAGCGTCGTGGAGCGCGCTGGCCCCCGGCGGTACCGCTGCTCACCGGTCGCAGCTCGGCCAGCCCATCGACGGCCGTTTCGTGATCGCAGCGGACGCCACGAACCCCACTGCGCCATCGATGACGCATGGTGCCTACGACGAAGGAGTCCGCGCCGCGACGTGGGCGGCTCATCGGGCGAAGGCGTCGTCGGTGGTGGTGATCGGCGCGGGCTTCGCTGGGTTGGGAGCGGCGAGCACGCTGCGCGACCTCGGTGTGAGCGTGGTGGTGCTCGAAGCCCGGGACCGCATCGGTGGCCGCGCGCATTCGGTGGACCTCGGAGACGGCGTGGTCGCCGACGCGGGGGCGGCGTGGTTGCAGCAGTGGCCCACCAACTCGCTGGCTCGATTGGCCGAGCAGTGGGGCATTGCGACGGTGCCCACCGACTTTCATCGCCCATTGACCGCGGCGCCCGACGGGCCAGTCGGCGACATCGACGCTGCCATCGCTGCCATCCGAGTTGTGTGCCTCGCTTCGCCCGCCGGCGCGTCGCTGGAAGAGGCGGTGGCTCCGTATCTCGCCGGGCTGTCACCCGCCGATCGGCGTACCGCCCAGCATGCATTGGACATGGAGATCGATCTCGAGAACGGTGCATCACACGATCGACTCAGCGCGCACGGTGTGTTCAGCGAACCAGGGGTCGGCGTGGACGATCGGTGGCTGCCGGGCGGATACACCCAACTGCAGCAACGACTCGCGGAGGGGGTGGACATTCGCCTCGGCCATGCGGTTCGCGAGATCGCGTGGGACGCCGAGGGAGTGACCGTGGATGGCCACCTGGCCGATGTGTGCATTTGCACCATCCCGGTGTGGCTGTTGCCGGAGGTGCACATGTCGCCAGGTCTCACCGAACAGCATCGAGATGCATTGGCCCACCTCACGCCGGTGGTCGTGGAGAAGGTGATCCTCCGATTCGAGGAGCGCTGGTGGCTGTCGTCGGAATCGGGATACCTGCGGTGGTGCGATTCGCCCGCGAGTTGGGGTGAGTGGCTTGACCTCACCGACGGAACCGGCGCGCCGATGGTGGCGGGTCTCATCGCCGGCGATGCGGTGAGGCGTCGACATCATGGCCGCAGCGATGTCGACGTTGTCACCGATGTCGCCGCGGCGTTGGCGGCGCTAACCCGATCTGTGGGCGGCAGGGTCGAGAACGAGCGCGTCGGCGGCCACCTGCACGAGGCGTGACGAGCCGTCCTGCACCACCCACATCAGGCCTGGACGCGCGGCCACAGGTGATCGTCGTGGCAGCACGGCACCCAGCAGGTCGCCGTCGGTGTCGTTGCCTCCTGCGGCGACCAACCCGAGGCGGGCGTGGCGGATGCCGAGTGTCCAGTGCCCGTATCGCTGACGCAACGCATCCGGCCGTGCAGCAGCAAGCACCGTGAGGCCCGACGTGCGCGACGTGACCGCTGCGCTCAGCCAGCAGTCCGGGTCGTCGACCAGTTCGGCATCATCGATCACCAGCAGCGCCGGGCGTTCGGACGGCAACGAATGGCACGGCAGGGTGCCTCCTTCCAACACCGTGTCGGCCAGGTGTCGGGTGAAGTTCGAGCGGCGGGGCAGCACAACGACGATGGCCCCGTCGGGGTGGGCGGCGCGCCAGGCGATGGCCAACCGGTTCAGCGCGGTGCTGCGCCCGGACCGGCTGCCGCCCAGCACCAACACGTGATCGCCGTCGGGTACCGGCAACACCCATGGCCGACCGGATGCCACGTCGAGCCCCACTGGAAGCAGTAGATGATCGTCGGTGACACAGCCGGTGGGAAGCTCCGCTGCGTCCACGTATTCGGGCACCAAGGTGATCGGATCCACCGGTCGGGTGGCTGGGTGGCGGGGCAGGACCTGGGGAGGGCACACCAACTGCGCCGTGAGGCCGAGCTCCGCCAGATGGACGCGACCGGGAACTGGGGCAGGCACATGCTGGGGACTCACGCCGAATGCGAGCGCCTCATTCGCATCGTGGACATGCAACACCCACCGGTGTGGGCAGCGACTGGTCAGCCCGACCGGTGGCGTGGCGGTGGAGGTGCTGCCGACGAGGACGATGTCGCCGGGTACTCCGTCCATCACTGCACGCAGCGCGTCGTGCTCGTCGGGAGTGTCGATGCCGTCCACCGTGCGGCGCAGCAGTTCGAGATCGTCGAGGACCACGATGCGTCGGGTGGTGACATCGCTGGGCTCGCACAGCCGTTGGAGCACGCGCGCCAACCGTTCGCGTTCGGGCAACTGCACCACCGCCACCGCTGGATGGTCGGCGAAGCAAGCCCAGCCCTGCTGTTCCGCCGTGAGCACGTACACGTGCACATCGGGTTCGGTCAATGCCCGTGCAGCAAGCGTGCGCAAGGTGCTGGAGACACCGCTACCCGGGCTGCCGATCACCATCACCGAACCGTCGTTGGGCCGCCAGCGCAGCGGAAGGTGCCGTTGCTGGTCGGGGTCGTCGATGCGGCCGATGTGGTCATCCTGCACGTCGTGGATGTGCAGCAGCGCTGGCAGCGGCGGCTGCCATGGCGGCGTACCGGCAGCGAGCCCGGTGAGTTCGGTGGCGGAGCGCACGGCCTCCACGACAGCATTCACGTTGTGGAGGTGCGCCGTTTGGAACGCGACATGCTCGTCGGGTCCGAGACGCATCACTGCGCGCCCAGGTGTACCCCGCGGCAGTGTGGCGGCGATGCGATCTCCCACCACATCGATGGAGTCGGCATCGTCTTGCAGACGAAGCGCGATTCGCAGGTTCGTGTTCGCCCGGATGTCGTCGCTGATCACTCCCTGAGGCCGTTGCGTGGCCAGGAGCAGGTGCACGCCGAGGCTGCGACCACGCTGGGCCACGCCCACGAGTGCGTGGAGAAACGCGGACTG
>CANHST010000073.1 GCA_947463235.1 Acidimicrobiaceae bacterium | reverse complement strand
GACGACCTCTCGCTGTGGGAGCACCTCGAGTACGTGGGTCGACTGCACGGTGTGGCGCAGTGGCACACCAAGGCCGAGGAACTGCTCGAGCGTTTGCAGCTGTCGAACCGTCGCGACGACATCCCCACCACGTTCAGTCGCGGCCTGCGTCAGAAGGCAGCCATCGCGCTCGGCATGGTGCGCCCCTTCGACGTGCTGCTGGTCGACGAGCCGTTCGTGGGCCTCGATAGCAACGGCAAAACCACGCTGCTCGAGCTGCTCGACGAATCCGCTGCGGTGGGTGCCACGTTGTTGGTGGCCACGCACGAACTCGCCTTCGTCGGCCGCGTCGGCCGACTGCTGGCGCTGCGCGACGGCGCCATCGTGTACGACGGTCCGCCCGCTGATGCCGATGTGCACTCGCTGGTGCTACCGAGCTGAGCCTGCCCCGAATGAATGCCCGGCTGAAGGCCCGGACCGGCGGTTGGGTGAACGGTTGCTGAAGCGGGGCTGAAGCCTCGGACAGCGTGCAGGAACAGCGCGCTACGCTTCCGCCCATGCAGGAATTCTCCTCCGTCAGCGCCTCCTCCTACGACCCCGCGGCGCTCGCCGCCAAGCTCACCGAGAAGTCGGCTGAGGGTTGGTCGGTGGTCAGCATCGTTCCCACCGGTGGCGACGTCACCGCATTCCTCAGCCGCGAGTCCAGCGGGGCCAGCGCGGAGGCCGCCGCACCCGCGGTTGCCGTCACCCCGGAGCCCGCTGCGGCTGCTGAGCCTGCCGGTTGGGCTGTCGCCCCCGAGGCCGTGAGTCCTGCCCCTGCCGCGGTCGCTGCCGCTGTGGTCACGCCCAGCTACGAGCCCGCAGCCCAGCCGGTGGTGCAGCCAGCCGCGCAGGCCGCCACGCCGGCCGTGCCCGCTGGTTGGTATGCCGACCCGGCCGGCCGCTTCGAGCTGCGCTACTGGGATGGCAACACCTGGACCGAGCACGTGTCGCGCGCCGGTCAGCAGTACACCGACCCGCCCGTCGCCTGACCCGCACTGGTGACATCGGTCCCTGGGCTGCGCCCAGGGCACCTGAGTAACCTCACTGCATGCGCGCCACCTCCATCGGTCACGCAGGCATCCTCGTCGACACCCTCGATGGGTCGATTGCCTGCGACCCCTGGTTCCTTCCGCAGTTCCACGGTTCGTGGTTCGTGTTCCCGAGGAACGACCAACTCTCCGACGAGTTGATGCAGCGGATCTGCAACCCCACGTACCTCTACATCTCGCACATTCACGCCGACCACCTCGACGAGACGTTCTTGCGTGAGCGGATGAACAAGGACACCACGGTGCTCATCCCGGGGTATCCGACGCACGAACTCGAACGCATCCTGCGCGGTCTCGGCTTCTACAACATCGTCCGTACCGTGGACGGTGAGGAGAAGTCGCTGGGTCCGAATCTGAAGGTCGCCATCCACGTGGAGACCAGCATCACCGATGGCCCCGGGGGCGACTCGGCCATCGTCATCAGCGACGGCACCGGTCGGCTGGTGAATCAGAACGACTGCCGCACCAACGACCTCACGGCGCTGCGGCATCACGGTCCGGTGGATCTTCACTGGCTGCAGTACTCGGGTGCGATCTGGTACCCGATGGTGTACCAGGAAACCCCCGAGCGGATGCGCGAGCTCATCGATGCGAAGGTCGACAGTCAGTTCGCCCGGGCCATGCGCTATGTGGAGACCATCGGTGCGCGTGCCGTGGTGCCCAGCGCAGGCCCGCCTGCATTCCTCGACCCCGACCTGTTCCAGTTCAACGTCATCGATGGCGACGAGCTGAGCATCTTCCCCGACCAGTCGAGCTTCATGTCGCAGCTCGCCGACGCGCACCACCAGGGCATCCTCGCCGCGCCGGGTACCGAGATCGAGTTCGGCGCCGAGGGCGAGATGCGCATCACGCACCCGATGTCGCAGACCGAGCTCGACAACATCTTCGCCCACAAGCGCGAGTACCTGCACGCCTATCAGGCCGACTGGTTGCCCTGGCTGGCCGAAATGAAGGCCGGCTGGTTGCCCGCCACCCCCGACTTGCTAGCCACCGTGAAGGCCTGGTTCGAGCCGCTGATGGCCTTGTCGCCCACGGTGTGCAACGCCATCGGCGACATCGTGGTGCTGCATGCCGGCGATCTCGCCATCGCCCTCGACTTCCCGCGTCGGCAGGTCCGTGAGTGGAACGGCGAAGAGCACGGCTTCTGGTTCAAGGTGCAGCGCGAGTTGGTGGAGACCGTGGTGGCCCAGCGTGCCAACGACTGGAGCAACGCGCTGTTCCTCTCGTGCCGGTTCAGCGCCTGGCGCAAGGGCCAGTACAACGAATACGTCTACAACTTCTTCAAGTCGCTGGATGTGGAGCGCATGCGTCGCACCGAGGCCGAGGCATTTCGCAAGCTCGACCCGCACCGCGGCGGCATGGCCGACGAAGACATTCGCATCGGCGACTGGATGGTGCAGCGCGCATGCCCGCACCGCGAGGCCGACCTCAGCGTGTTCGGCGAGATCGAGGGCAGCGACCTGGTGTGCACGTTGCACGGGTGGCGCTTCGATCTCGAGACCGGTCGGTGCCGCAACGCCGACGACCGTCCCCTCCGCGTCCGCCGCGCCGCCCCCTGAGTCACGTCTAGCGGGGCTTCCGGGCGGCGTGATTCCCGGATTCCGGGAATCAGACCGCCGAGAAGCCCTTTTGGGAAGGATCCCGCCGAGAAGCCCAGGGGTATGGCAGCGGGGTCAGCGCAGGAGGGTGAGGCGGTAGGCGAAGCGGTGGGTACCGGCGCCGATGCGGTACTGCGGCAACACATCGGGGCCGCAGCTGGCCGTGCCGAGGCCACGGTGGGCCACGTCGAGGTGCACCACCAACTCGGAGCGGGGCACCAACTCGGTGGCGGTGGCAGCCGCATACAGATCGCCGGCCGTGAAGTGCGTAGCCGAGCAGTGCAGTGCGGCAGGGCGCAGCACCTCCACCCGCACGGTTTCTCCCGCTGCGGGGTCGAGCAGTTCGAACCACCGGCAGTCGGTGCGCAAGCCGAACTCCTGGGGCACCAGGTACGGCTGCTCGTCGGGGGCCTGTTGCCAGATGCCCACCATGGCGCTGCGATTGCGGTCGGGGTAGTTCTCGTGCGGGCCGCGGCCGAACCAGCGCACCTCGCTGAACCGGGACGGCAGCGAGAACGTGGCACCGATACGCGGCAGGTCGGCCAGCTGGTCGGGCACCACGACGGTGTGGTGGAACTCCACGCCGCCCGCCACCTCGCGGCGTTGCACTCGGTGCTGCACCAGTTCGTCGGCGGGCAGGTGGTTGACGCCAGCAGCGAGCCATTCGGTGAGCGCGGTGCCGCCCACCTTGATGCGTTCGCGGAGGTCGGGCAGGAGTTTGAAGCCGTCGTTGTCGGTGGCCGAGCGCCACAGGCTGAGGGCAACCGGTGCCACCAGCACGCCCTCCACATCGGCCGCGGTTGCGGTGCCAGAAGCTGTGGAAGTCACTGGCTTCGCGGCCCGCAGCTCCACCTGATCCCACGCTGCCAGATGGCCCTTCGGCGCCCACGCCGTGGCGGCCTTGGTGAACCAGCGCACGGTGAACTGCACCTCGCCGCGACCGGCGGGCAGCGCCACCGGCAGCGGCACGTCGATCGAGGTATGGGGCGCCACCTTCGGCAGCCGCAGCGTGCCGCGGCGCGCCACTGCGCCGTCGACCAGTAGTTCCCACTCGGCGGTGAAACCAGCGAGGTCGGTGAACGACTGGCGGTTGTGGATGCGCACGGTGCCCTTGCGTCGGCCGGCTACCACCGTCACGGGTCGGTACACCCAGGCAACTTCGCGCATTGCCGGGTGCGGCTCTCCGTAGCTGCCCACCAGACCGTCGGCCACGAAGTTGCCGTCGTGTGGGGCATCGCCGAACTGGCCGCCGTATGCCAGGCGCACGCTGCCGTCGGGCAACTCCTGACGGATGCCGTGGTCCTTCCATTCCCAGACGAACCCGCCCTGCAGGCCGGGCGTGGACGTGATGACGTCCCAGTAGTCGGCCAGCGAGCCGTTGCTGTTGCCCATCGCGTGGCTGTACTCGCACAGGATGAGCGGCCGCGTGCCGGAGCCCTGCCCGTACATGCGGATGGCCTCGATGGGTGGGTACATCGGGCAGACGATGTCGGAGGCCGCCATGCCGCCATCCACCCAGCCGGCGTGGAACACGGCACCCTCGTAGTGCAGCGGGCGACTGGGGTCGGTGTGGCGAATCCAGCCGGCCAGCGCGTCGTGGTTGCTGCCGTAGCCGCTCTCGTTGCCCAGGCTCCAGAGGATGATGCTGGGGTGGTTGCGGTCTCGCTGCACCATGCGCGCACCGCGCTCGAGCCAGGTGCTGCGCCACCGGGCGTCGTCGCAGAGGCTGGTGTTGTAGGCGTGGCTCTCGATGTTGGCTTCATCCACCACGTACATCCCCAGCTCGTCGCAGAGGTCGTAGAAGCGGGTGTCGTTCGGGTAGTGCGAGGTGCGTACCGCAGTGATGTTGTGGCGGCGCATGGTGACGAGGTCGGTGCGCATGTCGGCCTCGGTGACGGCCTTACCCCGCTCGGGGTGATGGTCGTGCCGGTTCACGCCGAAGATCCATACGGGTTGGCCGTTCACCAGAAGTTGGCGGTCGCGTACTTCGATGCAGCGGAAGCCGATCAGCTGGTGCGTGGCTTCGAGCACGGTGCCGTCGGGCGACAGCAGTTCCACATCCACTCGGTAACGCGCAGGCGACTCGGCAGACCATGCGGCCACCTTCGGCACCGAGAACGCATGCGCCGCAACGTGTCCGCGGAACACGTATGCCGCAGTATGCGAATGGGGTACGGCTTGTACCGAGGGCTTGCCGATGCGCTTGCCGTTTGGTGCGGTGAGCGTGACACGGGTGGTGTAGCCGCGACGCGGTGCGCTGGAGAACCCGGCGGTGGCGAGTACACGCAGTTCGCCACGGCCGTCGTCGAGATGCAGTTGCGCATCGCACACCACGTCGGCGATGCGTACATCGGTGCGCGCCTCGATCCAGACAGAGCGATGCAGACCCGCCATCCACCACTGGTCTTGGTCTTCCACGTAGCTCTGCGCGCTGTACCGCACCACCACCACGGCGAGATGATTGGTACCCGACACCACCGCATCGGTGATGTCGTACTCGCTCGGGAGCCGGCTGTCGGTGCCGTAGCCGATGAACGTGTCGTTCAGGTACACCGCATGCACGCTCTCGGCGCCGCCGAGGTGCAGGACGACCCGGTGTCGTTTCCACCCGCGGCCCGTGGTGAAGGTGCGTCGGTACACGCCGGTGGGGTTGCGGTCGGGCAGTCTCGGCGGTGGACCACCGAACGGCATCTGCACGTTCGTGTAGTGGGGCAGATCGCCGGTGCCCTGCAGCGTCCAGTTGCCGGGCACTGCGACGGTGCGGCCAGCGGTGGGTGTGAGCCCGGTGACCGCCGTTGCCGGCACTGCATCGGGAGAGTCGAACAGTTCGAAATGCCATTGACCATCGAGCGACCGACGAGCGTCGTCACCGAGGGGCAGCGGCACGTGCATCGGCAA
This sequence comes from Acidimicrobiaceae bacterium, assembly GCA_947463235.1. Classification (GTDB taxonomy): domain Bacteria; phylum Actinomycetota; class Acidimicrobiia; order Acidimicrobiales; family Ilumatobacteraceae; genus UBA668. The sequence continues at coordinate 7,630 of CANHST010000073.1, read as the reverse complement.
CCGCCCGATGCTGGTGATGGCCGGATCGGCCCACGGTCGGAATGCGCCGAGGTGCGGCAGCACGACTTACTCGTGCACCCAGACTGGCGTGCCGAGCGGCACCAGATCGTTGTCCCAGATGAAATCCATGGCCGGCAGGCTGAGACGCACGCAGCCGTGCGATGCGGGGTGGTTCGGCACGCTGGTCATGCCGTGGATGGCGATACCACCGCGGAAGTACTTCGGCCGGTAGATCTTGCCGAGATCGCCTTCCCACCAACCTTCAGGCCGTTGACGATTCGTCTTGAACAGACCGTTCGGGGTGATGGCGTCGCCCTTCTCGATCTTGGTGGGGTCCTTCTTGTTCACGGCCTCGTACGGGATGCCACTGCCGGTGGAGGTGTTGAAGGTCCAGACCGTCTTGCCGTCCTGCACCAGGAAGAGCAGTTGCTTCTTCTTGTCGACCTCGACGAGATTCCCGCTGTCGCTCTGGCCGTGCGCCTTCTCGGTGAAGTTCTTGAGGAACTTCGCGGTGGTGTCGTCGACCTTGCCGCTCGGATCGAGGCCGAGGTACTTCTGGAAGGCCATCACTGCTTGGTTGGTGGCGAAGCCGTACTGACCGTCGGCCTCACCGTTCCAGAAACCGAGTTGCGCGAGCCGCATCTGCACCACTTGCGTGTCGGGCCCGTTTCGGCTGCCGACCGCCTTGATTTCGCCCTTGAATGCGCCCACGACTTCCACGTTCTTCGGCAAGGTGGTGGTTGGTGCGGCCGTCGTGGTGGGTGCTGCCGTGGTGGTGGGCGCAGCGGTGGTGGTGGGCGCGATCGTGGTGGTGGGCGCCACCGTCGTGGTGGTGGCCTGGGTGGTAGGAGCCTCCGTGGCGGGTGCGGCACTGGAGGCCGACGAGCAAGCAGAGACGAGCGTGGCCAGCACGAGGGGCAGGCTGAGAACAATGAGGCGGGTGCGAGGCGAGTTCATCGGTGTGGGTAATTCGCTGGCAAGGGTGGGGGATACCCCTCGGACAGTGATCAATCTCAGGTTACGTCAGTTTCCGATCAGAATGTCGGCAGCTCGAACCAGATCGTGAGTCCGTACTTCACGCCCTGCTGCAACTGGGTTGCCTGGTGCGGATGCGTGACCAGCGATGGCCACACCACCAGTTCACCGACCGGCACCTCGGAGTTGTCGACGCCCTGTCGCGGGAAGTCCAGCACGGCGCCGTCGTACCCGTCGTTCAGCTTCACCGAACCCGACACCTGCGCCACATCGTGATGCATCCGGAGGTGCTCCTGCTGGCCCATGGCGTACTTGATGACGAACACGTCGCGCACACCGTGGTAGTCGATGTACGGCCAGGTCGACTGCAGTTGCGGCCAGATTCGGACACCGAGGTCCACCTCGACAGCTTCGAACAGGCGAGGGCTGATGATGGCCAACGACACCTCGTGGCCGGGCACCGGATCGTGCGGTTGGGGCTCGAACGCGCCGACGGCTTCCGCAGCGCGGATGATCGTCTGGCAGAACTCGGGGGTCCAGAAGGGCACGATGTAGATCTCGTCACCGAGCGTGCTGAGGCCTTCGCGCTCGTCGATGGCCCCCTGATAACCGAGGATCTGTTGGAGGTCGTCGAAATGCTCTTCCACGACACCGATCGTGTCAGAGATCGGTGGACTGCAACTGCCATGGTGTGCGCGGCACGCGGTCGAGTCGAAAGCCCACCGCCAGACCCTCAGCCGTCACGGCGTCGCCGGGTGAGCACAGCCCGAGGCTGGCGCCGAGCCGGGCCAGCGCCGCTGTGGGCGACACGCCGCGCGCGGCCAGATCATCCAGCGTGACAGCACCGTGCCGCTTCGCCAAGCGGCTGCCATCGGGCGCCAACACCAGCGGCACGTGGGCGTAGCGGGGGCGAGGCAGCGTCAGCAGATCCTGTAGCAGGCATTGCCGCGGCGTACTGGTGAGGAGGTCGTCGCCGCGCACCACGTGGCTGATGTGCTGCGCGGCGTCGTCCACCACCACCGCAAGGTTGTAGGCGGGTACCCCGTCGTTGCGTCGCAGCACCACATCGTCGACGCCACCCTCGAAGCGGCCGGCGAGCAGGTCGTCGATGACAAAACGCTCGCCCTCGGAACGCAATCGCAGCGCCGGTTGTCGTCCCTCTGCCTCCCATGCGGTCCGCTGCGTCGTCGAGAGTTCGCGACAGGTGCCGGGGTAGGCCCCATCGGGAAGTTCGCCGTGAGGTGCGTGGGCGGCCTCGCGGATCTCTCGTCGTGTGCAGAAACATTCGTAGACCCTGCCCTGGGCTCGCAGCGTGGAGATGGCGTCCTCGTAACGCTCGAATCGTTCGGACTGGCGAACGACCGGTTCGTCGGGCGTCATCCCCAGTGCAGCGAGCGACGACAGTTGGTCGCGCTCGTGGGTGAGCGAGGCGGTCACCCGGTCGAGGTCTTCCATACGCACCAGCCAGTCGCCACCCTCCGCGCGCACCTGCAACCACGACACCAGAGCGGTGCGCAGGTTGCCGAGGTGCAGCGCACCTGTGGGTGAAGGGGCGAAACGACCGCGCATCGCCTCCAGTATCCACGCCAGAAACCCTCACGGACGCGTCAAGTCTTCGGCATGACGTGCCGAAGAACAACTACCAGCACGGTGCAGCGAAGTGCCGCACCCCATCCAGGACGACCGACATGCCGGACCCGGCCACGCCGACAACCGAAGAGGCCCCGCGCGAGTACGTGCAGGAGCGCGCCCTGGCCATGGTTGCCACCAGCCTGGCGCCGGCGCCACTGCTGATGCTCCCATTCGTGTTGATGGTGACTGCTCTCCTGCACAACGACATCGACCACGCCCGGCTCGGGTGGTGGGTTATCAGCAGTGTGGTGGCCACCGGCATCACGATGCTGGCCCTGTATCGCTACTACTTGCGTACGGACTCGCGGCTGACGCCGCGGAGCACGGTGCTGCTCATCCGCGCTGCGTTCGTCTCGATCGGCGTGATGTTCGGCCTCGCCCCATGGGTGGCGTCCGGTGGGGCGTGGCTGACACGCGCCAACGTGGAAGTCGTCGTGCTGTTCGCCCTGTTTCCTGCGGTTGCCGCTGCGGTCGGGCTGATCATCACGGCCGGTCGCCGCGACCTCTACGCACTGTTCGTCCTGCCGCTGATGACGCTCTGTGTGGTGTCGCTCGTGAGATCCGATGATGCTCACGTGCGAGGCCTCGGCTTGCTGTGGCTGTTCTATGCGGCCGGTCTCATCCTGCTGCACACCGTGGTCAGCCGAAATGCCACCGAGGCCATCCGCGTGCAGTGGCGCAGTGAACGGCTGGTGCGCGACATCGCCCACGAGCGCGGCGAGCTGACGGCCGTGAACGCGCAACTCGCGGGTATCAACACCCGATTGGCTCATCAAGCCACCCACGACCCGCTCACCTCGCTCTACAACCGACGCGGCACCCTCGAACTGCTGGAACAGGTGATGAGCGAGGTCACCACGGATCAGCCGGTGGGCCTGCTCTTCTGCGACCTCGACCGGTTCAAAGCCGTGAACGATGCCCTCGGCCATCGCGGCGGCGACCGCTTCATCAGCATCATCGCCGACCGACTGCAGCGCAGCATCGAGCCGGGTTCGGTGGCCGGGCGCATGGGCGGCGACGAGTTCGTCGTGGTGATGCCGGGCCTCGACATGGCGGCATCGGCCGCAGTGGCGCATCGACTGGTGGGAGCGCTCGGGCAGTCGGTGTATGCCGAAGGTCGCGAGATGCCATCGTCGGTCAGCATCGGCGTGGCTGCAGCGCCGCTGCATGGCACCACCACCAGCGAACTACTTCGCCACGCCAACGCAGCGTTGTATCGCGCCAAGGCCGGTGGCAGGAATCGCGTTGAACTGTTCGACGGCACGATGCAGGACGAGCTGCTCCAGCGTCTCGAGAACGACCAGGCGCTGCGTCGAGCCATCGACGACGGCGAGATCGTGGCGTTCTTCCAACCGGAGATCGATGCATCCAGCGGAGAAGTCGTGGGTGCCGAACTGCTGGCTCGCTGGGTGAAGAAGGACGGGCAGGTAGTGGCCGCCCAGGACTTCCTCCACTCGGATCAGTCGGTGGCGTTGGTCGATCGGATCACCGAACGTGTCATCGCCAGCGCTCGGCCGCACATGCGCCGACTCAGCATGCTGGGCCTGCCCGATGGCTTTCGTTTCCGCATCAACCTTGCCTCGGCCAAGGGTGATCAACGCTGGCGAAACGATTCCGTTGCTGCGATGTTGCACGACCTCGATCCCCAGGTGATCACGATCGACGTGCACGAACGCGCCGTCATCGACGATCTCACCGTTGCGGCGGCGAACCTCGCTTCCTTCCGTGCACGTGGCGGACAGGTGTGCCTCGACGACTTCGCACGCGGGATCTCCTCGCTCAGCCTGTTGCGCCGACTGCCCCTCGACGAAGTGCGTATCGACCGCCTGGCCATCGACACCATCGGTGCGCATCCTCACGACCGCGCCATCGTCCGTTCGATCATCGCTCTCGTGCGCGAGATCGGTCTTGCGGTCACCGCCGACGGTGTGGAAACCGGAGCGCAGGCTGATGCATTGATCGCGCTCGGGTGCGTTCGTCAGCAGGGCCACCTGTATTCCCCGGCACTGCCGGCCAAGGAGTTCGAGGACTTCCTGCTGGCACGCATGGCCGAGCGTTACGTGCAGGCCGCGGCGCCCCTGACGAACTGGCGCACCGACGATCTGACAGAGTGAGCACCGACCGAAAGGGTGTGTCGATGTTCTGTCCGTCGTGCGGTGTGGCGACCCAACTGGGCCAGCGGTTCTGCAACGGCTGTGGCGCCGTCGTCGATGCTGTCGCGCCGCAGGGTGGGCAATTGCCGCCGCCGTCGCTGCCGCGACCGGATGCCGACACCATCGCCATCCCGGCAGGCCTGATTCCGCCGGTGGGCAGTGCCGAGTTCGACGAGATGTTCCGCACTGCCGACTTTGCCGTGGTGGAGCAGACCACACCCACCATGGAGCAGGTGGGTGCAGCGTGGGACGCAGGGGCCACCGGTGATTGGAACGACCCCACCGACACGGTGCCGCAACTGACCGAGCAGTACACCGGCCTGGTGCAGGAACCCGCGGCTCCGTTCCGTCTGGCCATGCTGGTGTTGGCCGTCATCACCGCAGCGGCCACCGTCACGGCTGCTGTGCTCACGGTGGTCCGGTACCGCGTCACCGGCGACATCGATCACTCGCTGGTGCTGCGACTCAACGACATCGCCACGAATGCGCTGGTTGCCACTCTGTTGTCCGCCGGACTGCTGATCATCGGTGCCGCGATCGGCCTCAGCGGTCGGCGTTTCGGCACCGGTCTGGCCGGAGGCGCCGGCCTGGCGGTGGCAGGTTTCATGGGCTGGATGGCCACCGTCGCCCTCTCCATCATCGACACCGTGAAGAAGGGCCTCGCTGCCAAGGGTGTGACCTACCAACTGTCGACCACGCTCGATGTGGGGTTCTGGCTGAGTGTGGTCGCTGCATCGCTGGGCGGTGTGATGTTCGTGCTGTCGTTCACGGCGGTTGGAGGCGGAAGCCGTCAGCGGGTGCACCCGGTGGTCGGCTCGATCGGCCTTCTCGGCACGCTCGCGGTTGCCGTCGGCCCACTGCTGCCGATGCACAACACCACGCTCGCCGACAACTTCGCCACCGATCACGCGGTCGGCGCTCCACTGTGGTGGAAGAGCTTCCTGCGGCTGATGCTCGGTATCGACCACGCTCCCGTTCCGCCCATCACCACCTGGATGCGCATCGTGGCGCTGGTGCTGTTGCTGCTGGGCGGCGCGATCGGTTTCATCGCCGGGTCTCGTTGGGGTCTGGGCATGGTGCTCGGCGCAATGGGCGTGGCGCTGTGGCAATGGATCACCAGCATCCTCGAAGCCGGCGACTGGCCGTTCGGTATTGCTGGCGGCAACCCGGGCGTGGATGGCTTTGCACCGCATGTGGTCACCACGGTCGGTGTGGTGATGATCGTGGTGGCACTACTGGTGGGTTCGGCGATGGTCTACCGCGACCGCAGCAGCGTGTCGGCCGCCACGGCGTGACCCCTGCCGACGGCGGTCGTCACGTCGTCGCCCTCCGCCAACGCCAACAGCAGTCCGGCTGCGAATGCATCGCCGGCGCCGGTGGTGTCTCGCACGTGAGCGAGCGACAATGCCGGAACCTCCACCGGAGGTACACCGGCTTGGGTCACGGTGCAGGGCGCCGCACCGCGCTTCACGATCACCGTCGCACCATTCAATCGGTCGGGGCGCAGTCCGTCGCCCAGCACTGCCGCCTCGAGTTCGTTCGCCAGCACGATTTGCGGCCGGAGTTCGGCGATGCGGTCCAGCGCCCGGTCGGCTCCTTCGGCCTCCAGCAGCGCGGCGCTCGAGGTGTCCACCGAGACGCGGATCCCGCGGGCGTTCGCCCATGCTGCAAGCGTGGCCGTGGTGCTGGCCAACGGCTCGCCCACCAACGAGTAGTACGGGATGTGGAGTGTGTGCAGACCGTCCAACCAGGTCGGTTCAGGCTGGTCGAGGTCGGTGCACGAGGCGCGGTCGGCCAGCATCGTGCGTTCACCCGATGGGTCCACCAGCACCACGATCGTTCCCGACCGGCCACGGTGGCGAACCACGACGTCGGCACCCACGGTGGCGAGTTGCTCGACGAGCCAGTGGCCAGCGGCATCGTCGCCGACTTGGCCGATGAAGCGTGCGCTGCCTCCTGCTCGACAGGCGGCCTCCACCATGTTCGCTGCACTGCCGCCGCGGCGCCGGTTGACGACCGACGCGGTGTCGCTGGCGAGGTTCACGGATTCGAGCAACTGCACCACCACGTCCTCGACGAGATCACCCACTGCACCGAGGAACGTATTCATCACCGCCCATCCTGCCGTACGCCGTACCCTTGTCGCCATGAGCGACACCAGCACCGACTCCGTGAAGCAGCGCATGCAAGCCGCCCTCACCGCCGCGATGAGAGCGCGCGACGAGGTGTCGATGTCGGCCCTGCGGCAAGCACTGGCCGAAGTGGCCGTGGCAGAGACCGCTGGTGCCGAACTGGTGGTGCTCGCCGACGACGCCGTGCTGGCGGTGCTGGCCATGGAAGTGCGCAAGCACCACGAGACCGCCGATGCATTCGTTACCGCCGGCCGTCCCGAGAAGGTGGACCGCGAACGCGCCGAGGCCGCCGTGTTGGAGGCCTACCTGCCCGCTGCACTCAGCGAGGCCGACCTCGACGCGATGATCGCCGCCGAGATCGCTGCTGCAGCAGCCGACGGTGCCACCGGCATGAAGGCCATGGGCAAGGTCGTATCGGCAGTGCGCGCCAAGGCCGGCCCGACCGCCGACGGTGCCGCCATCGCCGCCAAGGTGAAGTCGGCGCTTAGCGCCTGACCTGCCCGATGCGGTCAGCCACGCGCTCAGGCGGCGGTGGGAAAACTCCGCCCCGGTGGAGCGCTCGGTGGCGCCCCGCGGGGGCTCGACACGCTGCATCGCCCGTCGGGCCATGTGATCTGCAGGTTCCAGCCGTTCACCCACTGCAACCGAAGGTCGAACTGATGGACCATGTGGTGGTGGCGTGAGCACAACAGCACGAGGTTGTCGTAGTCGGTACGGCCGTGGTCTCTGTTCCACCAG